>NZ_JAMXSE010000018.1:0-120060 GCF_024124685.1 Pseudoalteromonas sp. OANN1 | reverse complement strand
ACTCAACGTGTGAAGTTGAGATTGTGATACCACGCTCACGCTCTTCTGGAGCGTTATCGATTGATGCGAAGTCTTTTGCTGTACCACCGTATACTTTTGCAAGTACGTTAGTGATTGCTGCAGTTAGTGTAGTTTTACCGTGGTCAACGTGGCCGATAGTACCAACGTTTACGTGCGGTTTTACGCGTTCAAACTTTTCTTTTGCCATTTTCAAATTTCCTATAAAGAAATTAAAGTCCAGCCCTAAGACCGGACCGAACTAAAATTACTTAACAGCGCGAGCTGCAATTATTGCATCAGCTACGTTTTTAGCCGCTTCAGCATACTTTAGGAATTCCATAGAGTACGATGCGCGCCCTTGTGTAGCGGAGCGTAAGTCTGTTGCATAACCAAACATTTCAGAAAGCGGGACCTGAGCATTAATTTGCTTCGAGCCACCAAATGCTTCTTCCATGCCTTCAATTATGCCACGACGACGATTTAAGTCGCCTACTACATCACCCATGTTTTCTTCAGGGGTGATTACTTCTACTTTCATGACAGGCTCAAGTAGAACCGGACTTGCTTCTAGCGCGCCCTTTCTAAAGCCCATCGAACCTGCGATCTTAAACGCCATCTCGTTTGAGTCAACATCGTGGAACGAGCCATCAAACAGGGTAGCTTTAACACCCAATAGCGGATAACCGGCAAGAACACCTTGCTTCATCTGCTCTTGAATACCTTTATCAACCGCTGGGATATACTCTTTTGGTACTGTACCACCTACGATTTCGTTAACGAATTCGTATATTGGCGCATCATCATCAGAGACATCCATTGGTTCTAGCTTCAACCAAACGTGACCATATTGACCACGACCACCAGATTGACGCACAAACTTACCTTCAGCTTCAACAGAAGCTCGGATAGTTTCGCGGTATGCAACCTGAGGCTTACCAACGTTACACACAACGTTAAACTCACGCTTCATACGATCGACAATGATATCTAAGTGAAGTTCACCCATACCAGAGATAATCGTCTGACCAGATTCTTCGTCCGTTTCTACACGGAATGAAGGATCTTCTGCTGCAAGTTTACCAAGCGCAACGCCCATTTTTTCTTGGTCAGCTACTGTTTTAGGTTCTACTGCGACTGAGATTACAGGCTCAGGGAACTCCATACGTTCTAACGTAATTGGGGCATCTTGAGCACAAAGTGTATCACCAGTAGTTACATCTTTTAGGCCGATAGCAGCCGCGATGTCACCCGCATGAACTTCTTTAATCTCTTCACGCGAGTTAGAGTGCATTTGAACAATACGTCCAAAACGCTCTTTTTTACCTTTAACAGGATTTAGTACCGAATCACCTTGGCTAACTTTACCAGAGTAAACTCGGAAGAAAGTAAGTGTGCCAACGAATGGATCGGTTGCGATCTTAAATGCAAGCGCCGCAAACGGTGCATCATCGTCAGCTTCACGCGTATCTTCGGTTTCGTCTTCTAAGACACCTTGGATAGCTTTTACTTCAGTAGGCGAAGGCATGAATTCAATCACAGCGTCAAGCACAGCCTGAACACCTTTGTTCTTGAATGCACTACCTGTCGTCATTGGCACAATTTCATTGGCCAATGTGCGTTGGCGAAGGGCTGATTTAATCTCTTCTTCGCTCAACTCACCATCTTCAAGATATTTTTCCATTAGCTCTTCAGAAGCTTCTGCAGCGCTCTCAATTAGATGAGAACGCCATTCTTCAGCAAGCTCAAGAAGATCTGCAGGGACCTCTTCATAGTTGAAAGTCATCCCCTGGTCTTCTTCATTCCAGTTAATCGCTTTCATCTTGATAAGGTCAATAACACCTTTAAATTCATCTTCAGCACCAATTGGTAGCTGAATAGGCACAGGTGTAGCACCGAGACGTTTTTTAACTTGTTCAACAACAGACAAGAAATTAGCACCCGTACGATCCATCTTATTGACGAAAATCATACGTGGTACTTCGTATTTATTTGCCTGACGCCAAACGGTCTCAGTTTGCGGTTGCACACCTGATGAAGCACATAACACAACAACAGCACCATCAAGTACGCGCAATGAACGCTCTACTTCGATAGTAAAATCTACGTGTCCTGGAGTATCGATGATGTTTACACGATGCTCATCAAACTGAGCATCCATCCCTTTCCAGAAACACGTCGTTGCAGCAGAAGTGATCGTGATACCACGCTCTTGCTCCTGCTCCATCCAGTCCATAGTTGCGGCACCGTCATGTACCTCACCAATCTTATGAGAAAGACCAGTATAGAAAAGTACGCGCTCGGTCGTAGTTGTTTTACCCGCATCTACGTGAGCACATATACCAATGTTACGGTAGCGCTCAATCGGAGTTGTCCGTGCCATAATATCCTCTTAAAGGGTGTTAGCAGATTACCAACGGTAGTGAGCGAATGCTTTGTTCGCTTCAGCCATACGGTGAACGTCTTCACGTTTCTTAACCGCAGTGCCTTTGTTTTCAGCAGCGTCGATCATCTCTTGAGCAAGACGAAGACCCATTGATTTTTCGCCACGCTTACGTGCAGCTTCAACCAACCAACGCATACCTAGTGCGTTACGACGCACTGGACGTACTTCAACTGGTACTTGGTACGTTGAACCACCAACACGGCGAGATTTAACCTCTACCTGTGGGCGAACGTTATCAAGTGCAGATTCAAAGATTTCTAGGTGCGACTTGCCTGATTTTTCAGCAGCCACGTCTAGCGCACCATATACGATTTTTTCAGCAGTAGATTTCTTGCCGTCAAGCATTACTACGTTAACGAATTTAGCAAGAAGCTCTGATCCGAACTTCGGATCTGGAAGAATTTTACGTTGACCTATTACGCGTCTTCTAGGCATTTTCTTTCTCCGGTATCTTCAGGTCCGTGCTAAACACGGATTCCCAAAACAATATATAAAAATTTAAAACTTAAGTGCTTGGCCTTACTAACGGAGAACCATTAGCCCTTAGGACGTTTTGCACCGTACTTAGAACGAGCCTGTCTACGGTCGTTTACGCCTGCACAGTCAAGTGCACCACGAACAGTGTGGAAACGCACACCTGGTAAGTCTTTAACACGACCACCACGGATTAGGATTACACTGTGCTCTTGTAGGTTGTGACCTTCACCACCAATGTATGAAGTTACTTCGAAACCGTTAGTTAAACGTACACGCGCTACTTTACGTAATGCAGAGTTTGGTTTCTTAGGTGTTGTTGTATATACACGAGTACATACACCACGCTTTTGTGGACAAGCTTTAAGAGCAGCAGAGTTGCTCTTTGTAACCTTGCTACGACGTGGCTTACGCACTAGCTGGTTAATAGTTGCCATTAAATAGCTCCTGAATTAATAAATTACTACTGAAAAATAAAATCTTACCATTTAGGTCAAATCCAATTTTCTTGAACGACTAAAATGGGTGGCCGAATTTTAATGACCAAAGTTTAACCTGTCAACCAAAAGTCGTCATCAGCGCTAAGTAAATGCATGCAATTCGGATGGTTTTGTCTGCGAAGCTATTGAAAGTTAACAAAAGTTAGCGATTGCATTGAAAAACCTTTGTTGCAGTATACATATTGATGTGACGCTTTGATGGCAATTCGACCAGCGAGTTAAAAAGGCATAAAAAAACCGCTGTATTCACACAGCGGTTTTTCAATTAATTCGCTAAATGGCGAGGATTACTCGTTGCCACCTAGTAAATCAGCGTTTAGTGCATCTGTTAGCGCTTGAGTCGCCTCTTCAGCACTTACTGTTTGCTCTTCAACAGCTGCTTCACCTTGCTTACGACGGTTGATGCGCTCTTCATGGTATGCGAAACCTGTACCCGCTGGGATCAAACGACCCACGATTACGTTTTCTTTCAGACCACGTAGCTCATCGCTCTTACCGTTAACCGCAGCTTCGGTTAGAACACGTGTTGTTTCCTGGAACGATGCCGCAGAAATAAACGATTCAGTCGCAAGTGACGCTTTAGTAATACCCATTAGTTGGATTTCAAACTTAGCTGGGATCTTACCTTGCATTTCTAGTTCACGGTTAGCGATGTTTACACGTGCAACTTCAGCTTGCTCGCCTACTAGGAATTCACTGTCACCACCATCAAGGATGATACACTTACGAAGCATCTGACGAACGATAGTCTCAATGTGCTTATCGTTAATCTTTACGCCCTGTAGACGGTATACTTCTTGTACTTCGTTAGTGATGTAGTTAGATACATCAGTAACACCACGTAGACGTAGGATGTCGTGCGGAGACTCTGGACCATCGGCGATTACTTCACCTTTAGCCACTTGCTCACCTTCGAACACGTTAAGCTGACGCCATTTCGGGATCATCTCTTCGTATGCATCACCCTCTTCCGGTGTGATCACAAGACGTTTCTTACCTTTAGTCTCTTTACCGAAGCTAACGGTACCTGTGATTTCTGCAAGAATTGCAGGATCTTTTGGCTTACGCGCTTCGAATAGGTCAGCAACTCGAGGTAGACCACCCGTGATGTCACGAGTCTTCGAACCTTCTTGTGGAATACGAGCCAATACCGAACCAGGTAGTACTGTTGCACCATCTGTGATTTCAATCGTTGTGAATGAAGGTAGACGGATCTCTTGAAGACCACGTTCTTCGTTCTCAATGATTAGTTTAGGCTCTTTCGCGTTTACTTTCGCAAGATCCTTAACAACCACACGTGTTAGACCAGTTAATTCATCAGTCTGTGCTTCAGTGTTTGAATCATCGATATCACTGAACGATACTTTTGACTCATGTTCAATGATGATTGGGTGGCTATGCGGGTCCCAAGTAGCAACAATGTCGTTACCTTTAACGTCAGCACCATCTTGTACAGTTAATACTGCACCGTAAGGAACTTTATAACGCTCTTTCTCACGGCCGTGCTCATCGATTATCGTGATCTCAGTTGAACGAGATGTGATAACGATTTTGCCATCAGCATTGATTACAAACTTCGCATTGTGAAGTTTCAGATTACCATTGTTCTTAACTTGAACACTGTTCTCTGCAGAAGCTCGTGATGCCGCACCACCGATGTGGAATGTACGCATCGTAAGCTGTGTACCCGGCTCACCGATTGACTGTGCCGCGATTACACCAACTGCTTCACCAGGGTTGATGATGTGGCCACGTGCCAAGTCACGACCATAACAGTGTGCACACACACCAAAGTCGTTTTGGCAGGTGATTACAGAACGTACTTTAACTTCGTCTACTGAGTGCTCTTCTAGAAGGTCACACAGTTTTTCGTCAATCATTACGTTACGTGCAACAAGTACTTCAGTGGTACCTGGCTTACATACATCTTCAGCAACAACACGACCTAATACGCGCTCACGAAGCGGCTCTACAACGTCACCACCTTCAATTAGCGGCTTCATTACTAGACCTTCTTCGGTACCACAGTCTGATTCATTGATAACCAAATCTTGTGCTACGTCTACTAGACGACGAGTTAGGTAACCCGAGTTTGCTGTCTTAAGTGCCGTATCCGCTAGACCCTTACGCGCACCGTGCGTCGAGATAAAGTACTGTAGTACGTTTAGACCTTCACGGAAGTTCGCTGTAATTGGCGTTTCGATGATTGAACCATCTGGACGTGCCATTAGACCACGCATACCCGCTAGCTGACGGATCTGAGCAGCACTACCACGAGCGCCTGAGTCTGCCATCATAAACACAGAGTTAAATGACGGTTGCTCTTCTTCGTTACCTTCAGCGTTGATAACCGTTTCTTTTGAAAGGTTAGCCATCATCTCGCGAGAAAGGTTTTCGTTTACACGTGACCAGATATCGATAACTTTGTTGTATTTCTCACCGGCAGTTACAAGACCTGATTGGAACTGTTGGTTGATTTCTGCAACTTCAGCTTCCGCACGATCGATGATCTCACCTTTAGTTGGTGGGATTACCATGTCATTGATACCGATAGAAACACCTGACTTCATCGCGTAGTGGAAACCGGTATACATCACTTGGTCAGCAAAGATAACTGTATCTTTAAGACCTAGACGACGGTAACACTCGTTAAGAAGACCAGAAATTTGTTTCTTACCCAGTGGTTTGTTGATCAGTTCAAACGGCAAGCCTTCAGGGATATTCAATGAAAGGATTGCACGACCTACTGTCGTATCTACTAGGTGAGTTAACGTGCCGCGCTCACGTGTTTCTTCGTCGATAGTCACTTCTGTGATACGCACTTTAACACGAGCGTGAAGCTCAGCAGCACCTACACGGTATGCTTTTTCAGCTTCTTTAGCATCTTTAAATACTAAACCTTCACCTTTACCGTTGATACGATCGCGAGTCATGTAGTAAAGACCTAGTACAACGTCCTGTGAAGGAACGATGATTGGTTCACCGTTAGCTGGTGCTAGGATGTTGTTGGTAGACATCATCAATGCACGCGCTTCCAACTGCGCTTCAAGCGTCAGTGGTACGTGAACAGCCATTTGGTCACCATCGAAGTCAGCGTTATACGCCGCACACACTAGCGGGTGTAGGTGAATCGCTTTACCTTCGATAAGTACAGGTTCGAATGCTTGGATACCTAGACGGTGAAGTGTTGGCGCACGGTTAAGTAAAACCGGGTGCTCACGGATAACTTCGTCTAGTACGTCCCAAACCTCTGGTACTTCACGCTCAACCATCTTCTTCGCAGCTTTGATGGTTGTCGCCATACCACGGCGCTCTAGTTTACCGTAGATAAATGGCTTGAATAGCTCAAGTGCCATCTTCTTAGGTAGACCACACTGATGTAGTTTCAGCGTAGGACCAACGGTGATAACAGAACGGCCTGAGTAGTCAACACGCTTACCTAGAAGGTTTTGACGGAAACGACCTTGCTTACCTTTGATCATGTCAGCAAGCGACTTCAGTGGACGCTTGTTAGAACCTGTAATTGCACGGCCACGACGACCATTATCAAGTAGCGCATCAACCGCTTCTTGAAGCATACGCTTTTCGTTACGTACGATGATGTCTGGTGCAGCTAGGTCTAGAAGACGCTTCAAACGGTTGTTACGGTTGATCACACGACGGTAAAGGTCGTTCAGATCTGAAGTCGCAAAGCGACCGCCGTCTAGTGGTACTAGTGGACGTAGATCTGGTGGAAGAACCGGTAGCACGCTCATTACCATCCACTCAGGGTTGTTACCTGATTGGTGGAACGCTTCCATTAGTTTAAGGCGCTTAGTGATTTTCTTACGCTTAGTTTCAGAGTTGATTGTTGGCAACTCTTCACGCATTTCAGCGATTAACTGACCAAGGTCTAGGTCACGAAGTAAATCAAGTACAGCTTCTGCACCCATCTTCGCTTCGAACTCATCACCGTGCTCTTCAAGTGCATCTAGGTATTCTTCTTCACCTAGTAGCTGACCGCGCTCAAGCGTAGTCATACCAGGCTCAGTAACCACGAATGATTCGAAATAAAGTACGCGCTCGATATCACGAAGCGTCATGTCTAGCATTAGGCCGATACGTGACGGAAGTGATTTCAAGAACCAAATATGCGCAACTGGACTAGCCAGCTCGATGTGACCCATACGGTCACGACGTACTTTTGTTAGCGTTACTTCAACGCCACACTTTTCACAGATAACACCACGGTGCTTCAAGCGCTTGTATTTACCACACAAACACTCGTAATCTTTTACTGGGCCGAAGATACGGGCACAGAATAAGCCATCACGCTCAGGCTTGAAAGTACGGTAGTTGATTGTCTCAGGTTTCTTTACTTCACCGTAAGACCATGAACGCACCATGTCTGGCGAAGCAAGACCAATGCGAATTGCATCGAATTCTTCGGTCTTATTTTGTTGCTTCAGAAACTTAAGTAAGTCTTTCACCTTAGCTCTCCTGTCGGAGGTTAATCTTGAGGGCAAGCCACGCTCACCCCTACATTCTTTTCAGTCCGGTTGCAGTTATGCAACGCCGCAGCGCACTGCGGCGGTCGGATTAAATTTCTTCCAACTCGATGTTGATACCTAGCGAGCGGATTTCTTTCAACAGTACGTTGAACGACTCAGGCATACCCGGTTCCATCTTGTGGTTACCGTCTACGATGTTCTTATACATCTTAGTACGACCGTTAACGTCATCCGACTTCACTGTCAACATTTCTTGTAGCGTGTAGGCAGCACCATATGCTTCTAGTGCCCATACCTCCATCTCACCGAAACGCTGACCACCGAACTGTGCCTTACCACCCAGCGGCTGCTGAGTAACTAGGCTGTAAGAACCTGTTGAACGCGCGTGCATCTTGTCATCAACAAGGTGGTTCAGTTTCAGCATGTACATGTAGCCTACTGTTACTTGACGCTCAAATGCATCACCAGTACGACCATCATATAACGTTACCTGACCACTTCTTGGATAACCACCAAGCTCTAGCATGTCTTTGATTTCAGCTTCACGTGCACCATCAAATGCTGGTGTTGCGATTGGAAGACCACCTTTAAGGTTATCTGCCAAGCGACGGATTTCATCATCAGAGAAGTTAGCAATATCTACTTTCTGACGGCAGTCACCGATTTCGTAAGCTTTCTTGATGAATTCGCGTAGCTCGTGAATTTCACGTTGCTCTTTCATCATTTCTTCAAGACGTTCACCGATACCACGAGCAGCTAGACCCATGTGAGTTTCTAGGATCTGACCGATGTTCATACGAGATGGTACACCCAGTGGGTTAAGTACGATATCTACAGTACGACCTTTATCATCGTAAGGCATGTCTTCAACAGGAACGATAGTTGAGATTACACCCTTGTTACCGTGACGACCCGCCATCTTATCACCAGGTTGGATACGACGTTTAACAGCTAGGTATACTTTAACAATCTTAAGTACGCCAGGCGCTAGGTCATCACCTTGAGTGATCTTACGACGCTTGTTCTCGAAACGCTTATCGTAGTCAGCTTTAAGCTCGTCATACTGTGCAGCTAGTTGCTCAAGCTCTGCTTGATGCTCTTCATCAGCAAGGCTTTGTGTTAGTAGCTTCTCAGTGTTAAAGCCAGCAAGCTGTTCTTCACTCATACCTGATTTAATCAGTAGGTTACGAGCGTGAGTCAGGATACCGCCTTCAAGGATTCTGAACTCTTCGTTGAAGTCTTTCTTCGCTTCGCGAAGCTGCATATCTTCAACTTCTAGTGCACGTTTGTCTTTTTCAACACCATCACGCGTAAACACTTGTACGTCGATAACCGTACCAGATACAGAGTTAGGTACACGTAGTGAGCTGTCTTTAACATCAGACGCTTTTTCACCGAAGATAGCACGTAGTAGCTTTTCTTCAGGTGTTAGCTGCGTTTCACCTTTAGGCGTTACTTTACCTACAAGGATGTCGCCGCCTTTCACTTCAGCACCGATATATACAACGCCTGATTCGTCAAGCTTACCTAGTGCAGACTCACCTACGTTTGGAATATCCGCAGTGATTTCTTCTGGACCAAGCTTAGTATCACGAGCAATACACTGAAGCTCTTGAATGTGGATAGTCGTTAGACGATCTTCTTTTACAACATTCTCTGAAAGTAGGATTGAATCCTCGAAGTTGTAACCATTCCAAGGCATGAACGCTACGCGTAGGTTCTGACCAAGTGCTAAGTCACCTAGGTCTGTTGAAGGACCATCAGCAAGCACGTCACCACGTACCACCGGCTCACCAACCATACAAGTTGGTTTCTGGTTGATACACGTGTTTTGGTTTGAACGTGTGTACTTAGTTAAGTTATAGATGTCGATGCCCGCTTCACCTTGGATGCGCTCATCTTCATTAACGTTAACAACAATACGGCTCGCATCAGCATACTTAACGATACCGCCACGCTTAGCAACGATTGTTACACCAGAGTCTTTCGCTAGTGTACGCTCAATACCAGTACCAACTAGCGGCTTATCAGCACGTAGTGTAGGTACAGCTTGACGTTGCATGTTCGATCCCATCAATGCGCGGTTCGCGTCATCGTGTTCTAGGAATGGGATAAGCGCTGCAGCCACAGAGATTACCTGCTGTGGAGATACGTCCATATACTGGATGCTGTCGCTTGGCATAAAGGTTGATTCACCTTTAAAACGACATGGAATCAATTCTTCAGCAAATTGGTTGTCATCAGTTAGCGTTGTATTCGCCTGTGCGATAACGAACTGACCTTCTTCTATTGCTGATAGGTAATCAACATCGTCAGTAACGATACCGTCTACTACTTTGCGGTATGGAGTCTCTAAGAAACCATAGTCGTTTGTACGCGCGTAAGTAGATAGCGAGTTGATTAGACCGATGTTTGGACCTTCAGGCGTTTCGATAGGACAAACACGACCGTAGTGCGTTACGTGTACGTCACGTACTTCGAAGCCAGCACGCTCACGAGTTAGACCACCCGGACCTAATGCAGAAATACGACGCTTGTGCGTTACTTCTGAAAGCGGGTTGTTCTGGTCCATAAATTGTGAAAGCTGTGAAGAACCAAAGAATTCTTTTACTGCTGCAGAGATTGGCTTAGCGTTGATCAAATCCTGTGGCATAACGTTATCTAGGTCACCAAGACTTAGACGCTCACGTACTGCACGTTCAACACGTACAAGACCTACACGGAATTGGTTTTCAGCCATTTCACCTACAGAACGGATACGACGGTTACCTAAGTGGTCGATGTCATCAACATCGCCTTTACCGTTACGGATGTCGATCAATACCTTCATCACGCTCACGATATCTTCTTTAGATAGCGTACCGTTACCCTCATCTGAATCATAACCAACACGGCTATTGAACTTCATACGACCAACCGTTGAAAGGTCGTAGCGCTCTTCAGAGAAGAATAGGTTATCAAATAACGCTTCTGCAGCTTCTTTTGTTGGTGGCTCACCAGGGCGCATCATGCGATAGATTTCTACCAATGCTTCTAGGCGATTGTTAGTAGAATCAACACGTAATGTCTCTGACATGTACGCACCGCTGTCTACTTCGTTGATGTAAAGCGTATCGATCTTTGAGTGACCCGCTTTCACCAATTCAGCCATAAGCTCTAGTGATAGTTCAGTGTTCGCTTCTGCAATCACTTCGCCTGTTGATTCGTCGATATAGTTTTTAGCAACAACACGACCGATGATGTACTCATGCGGTACTTCAAGAGTGTCGATGCCTTGCTTTTCGATGCTCTTAATGTGGCGTGCAGTAATACGACGGCCTTTTTCAACCAATACGTCACCGTTTGCATCTTTAATATCAAATGCAGCGGTTTCACCACGTAGGCGTGAAGGCACAAGTTCCATCAACACTTTGCCATCTTTTACTTCGAAACTTGTCGTTTCAAAGAATAGTGCCAAGATTTCTTCTGAAGTGAACTCTAGTGCACGTAAGATGATAGATGCTGGTAGTTTACGGCGACGGTCAATACGAACGTAAAGGTTATCTTTAACGTCGAATTCAAAGTCAAGCCATGAACCACGGTAAGGGATCACACGTGCGTTATATAACACTTTACCAGATGAGTGTGATTTACCACGGTCGTTATCAAAGAATACACCAGGTGAACGGTGTAGCTGAGAAACGATAACACGCTCAGTACCATTGATTACAAAAGTACCGGTGTCTGTCATGAGCGGGATTTCGCCCATGTAAACTTCTTGCTCTTTTATGTCTTTGACTGTGCCAGGTGCATCTTTGTCCATTAGCACAAGACGTAGTTTAACGCGAAGTGGAGCAGAATATGTCACACCGCGAATTTGACATTCTTTAACGTCAAATACTGGCTCGCCAATACGATAACTGACGTATTGAAGTTCAGAGTTGCCCGAGTAGCTCTTGATAGGGAATACAGAACGGAAAGCAGCTTCCAATCCAGTATCGCCATCGGCATCAGGCGCAATGAACTTATCGAACGATTCCAACTGCATTTGCAGTAGGAAAGGTATGTCCAAAACCTGTGGACGTTTACCAAAATCCTTACGGATACGTTTCTTTTCAGAATAAGAGTAAGCCATGGGGTTCCTCAGCTTGCTGATCTTTGACCCAACCTGTCCAAAATTGAACAGACTTCACTGGCATCTAAGCCATGATAACAACATCTAAATTGTCACACTAACTTGCTTAACTAACGGCTTAAATGAGCACAATTCAGGCTATATTCAAATCGTTAATGTCATCAAATCAGTGTTACTTCAAATGCCATTGCGATTTTCAACAAAAACTTCTAAGTTATTGAAAATTACAGTGAAATTCGAAGATTTATGCACGATAGAAATGCATATCTCTATAGCGCAAAAGGGCCGGTGATTAAATAATCACCAGCCCTTGCCTGATTTCTCAGGCAGCGAACCTAGCGGGAGCTAGATTACTTGATCTCAACTTGAGCACCAGCTTCTTCAAGATCTTTCTTAAGAGCTTCAGCTTCTTCCTTAGATACACCTTCTTTGATAGGTGCAGGAGCAGACTCAACTAGAGCTTTAGCTTCTTTAAGGCCTAGACCTGTTGCGCCACGTACCGCTTTGATTGCAGCAACTTTGTTACCGCCAGCAGCAGCTAGGATTACGTCGAACTCAGTCTTTTCTTCAGCAGCTTCAGCAGGACCAGCAGCAACAACAGCAGCAGCTGCAGTTACACCGAACTTCTCTTCCATAGCTTCAACTAGTTCAACAACTTCCATTACTGACATTTCAGCAATAGCGTCAAGGATTTGGTCTTTAGTTACAGACATTTCAAATTTCCTAATTATTTACGAACCCATGCGGTTCAAAAAATTTATTAAAGAAAGGAGCGTTGCTTAGATTAAGCAGCTTGCTCAGCTTTCTGTACACGTACCGCTTCAATTGTTTTACACAATTTGCCAGCAGACGCTTCTTTCATAGCGCTCATTAAGCGTGCAACAGCTTCGTCGTAAGTAGGTAGCTTAGCAAGCATATCTACGTCAACGATTTTGCCTTCGAATGCAGCAGTTTTAAGCTCAAATGCTTCGTTCTTTTTCGCGAAATCTGCAAAGATACGCGCAGCAGCACCAGGGTGCTCTGAAGAGAAAGCGATTAGGCTTGGACCAACTAGTGATTCATTAAGGCATTCGTAATCAGTGCCTTCAACCGCACGTCTAGCTAGGGTGTTACGAACAACTTTCATCCATACACCAGCTTCACGAGCTTCTTTACGAAGAGCAGTGATTGCACCTACTGTTACACCACGAGAATCAGCAACAACTGCTGAAAGAGCACCTTTGGCAGCTTCGTTGACTTCAGCAACAATTGCTTTTTTGTCTTGAAGATTTAAAGCCATGGGTGTTACTCCTGGTTTATAGAAAAACAAACATGTTTTTCAGTTCTACTCTACCCTGCTAAAAACTTTAGCAGAGATGCTTTTTACGGCGAGAGCCAGAAGATTAGGAAAATCTAGCTGGGATTCACACCGTCTACGTAGGACGATTAAGGCCGAAGCCACCTACGGTCTTGGACGGAAGCGCAATTTATCGATTCATTGTAGACCATGATGGAAACAATTTTCGAAATTATGCGCTTCAACCCGAATTCTTTGCTTTGTAAAGAAGTACACTTCTCTACAAAATGGCGCAAAATTATAGTCTAATTTTTACGCCATGTAAACGCTAAACTCTAAATTATACTACTTGAGTATTTAGAGTAGCTTGGTCTAAAGCAACACCAGCACCCATCGTAGTAGAGATGCTTACTTTCTTCACGAAAGTACCTTTTGCAGTAGAAGGCTTAGCCTTCTTAAGCGCGATGATTAGCGCTTCAAGGTTTTCTTGAAGTTGGTTAGCGTCAAAGTCTACTTTACCGATAGTAGTGTGGATGATACCGTTCTTATCGTTACGGTAACGAACCTGACCAGCTTTAGCGTTCTTAACAGCTTCTGCAACGTTAGGCGTTACAGTACCTGTCTTAGGGTTAGGCATAAGACCACGTGGACCTAGGATTTGACCTAGTTGACCAACAACGCGCATTGCATCTGGAGAAGCAACAACAACGTCAAAGTTCATTTCGCCTTTCTTAACTTGCTCTGCAAGGTCTTCCATACCTACTAAATCAGCACCAGCTTCTTTAGCAGCTTCAGCATTTGCACCTTGAGTGAATACCGCTACGCGTACATCACGACCAGTACCGTGAGGTAGTACAGTTGCACCACGTACGTTTTGGTCAGATTTACGAGCATCGATACCTAGGTTTACAGCAACGTCAACACTTTCAACGAACTTAGCAGTAGCAAGTTCTTTTAGAAGAGCAACAGCTTCGTTGATTTCGTACTCTTTAGTCGCATCCACTTTCTCGCGGATAGTACGCATACGCTTAGTTAATTTAGCCATTCTCAATTACTCCTCTACGTTCAAGCCCATTGCACGTGCAGAACCTGCAATCGTGCGTACAGCTGCGTCCATATCAGCAGCAGTAAGATCTGGACGTTTCGTCTCAACGATCTCTTCAAGTTGAGCACGAGTAACTGTACCAACTTTTTCAGTGTTAGGACGACCAGAACCAGACTTGATACCAGCAGCCTTCTTAAGAAGGTATGCCGCAGGTGGAGTCTTCATTTCAAAAGTGAAAGAACGGTCACTGTAAACAGAAATAACAACAGGAACAGGTGCGCCTTTTTCGATAGACTCTGTACGTGCGTTGAACGCTTTACAGAATTCCATGATGTTTACACCGTGTTGACCTAGTGCAGGACCTACTGGAGGACTAGGGTTAGCCATACCAGCAGCAACTTGTAGCTTGATTAGAGCTTCAACTTTCTTAGCCATGATAATACCTCAATTGTGGGTCTTTGCCTCGTGCGCGCGAGGACGCGTACTCAAACGGCTTCCCAGTTAAAAAATTCAGTCTTTTTGCCGCATATTTTTGTGTACAACAAAAAGGCCGCTGATTATAGATTAATCAGCGGCCTTTGACAACTTTTTCAAGTTAGAATTTATTTGTCTTTCTCAACCTGACCAAATTCTAGGTCTACAGGCGTTGAACGACCGAAAATAAGTACCGAAACTTTCAGGCGACTCTTTTCGTAATCCACTTCTTCAACCACACCGTTGAAGTCAGCAAATGGACCATCTGTAACACGAACCACTTCACCCGGCTCAAATAAAGTAGCAGGTTTCGGTGCTTCAGCATTTTCTTGCAGACGGTTAAGAATACGATCCGCTTCTTTTTGACTGATTGGTGCAGGACGGTCTGACGTACCACCAACAAAGCCCATTACACGCGGTGTACTATTCACCAAGTGCCAAGACGCATCGTCCATTACCATTTGAACTAATACATAGCCAGGGAAGAATTTACGCTCAGATTTACGTTTCTGACCTGCACGCATTTCAACCACTTCTTCAGTCGGCACAAGGATCTCACCGAATAGGTCTTCTAACCCTTCGATTTTAATATGCTCGATAATGGTTTGTGCTACGCGTTTTTCAAAACCTGAAAACGCTTGGATCACGTACCAACGTAATTTCTTTTCTTTGTTCTCATCCGACATGGGATCAGATCTCCAATCCAGTTAAAAAGCCTACTGCACGGAAAAGTATACCATCTAATCCCCATAGGATTAATGCCATAATCACCGTTGCAATGATCACGATGAAAGTAGTGTGAGTCGCTTCCTGACGCGTTGGCCAGATAACTTTACGTACTTCAATACGTGATTCTTTAGCAAAAGCGATAAAGGTACGGCCTTTTTCAGTCGTTACCAAAATGCCCAAAGCCGCAGCGATAGCTGCAACTACGCCAACAGCGCGTACTAAAACAGATAAATCGGCATATAGATAATTACCAACTACGGCACCAGTTAGAAGTGCAATAGCAGCTAGCCACTTTACCGTGTCCATCGAGCTTGACGAGTTTTCAACATTAGTGCTCATAATCAATTTTACCTTAAATACAGACACAACAACCCTGCATAGAACAGGGTAAATCCATTCAATCCAAATTTACAAATAAGCGACTTAAGTGGTTTTGGGTCACGTTATTTTAAATGTGGACTTGTTGCTGAATTGGCAGGGGCGGCAGGACTCGAACCCGCAACCATCGGTTTTGGAGACCGCTGTTCTACCAATTGGAACTACGCCCCTGCAAAGTGGATGCCCATTATACTGACGAAGCAAACGAAAACAAGTGTAAAAGATATGCAAAGTAACATTTAATCTAAACTTAGTTTTGCGACGCCTTCAGAAAAGACGCAATAAATCTCCGTGATAAAAATCACAAAGCACCCAAACTTGCTCAAATGGGTGACAATCAGGGATCTCCCAAGTGGCTTTTAAGCGCTTAAAATCGTCAAGATGATAAATGGGGCTGGCATTTCGAATTAACAACCAAACACGTTGTGAATCATAGTGTTTTTTGGCTTTTTGATTGAGCAACCGCTGTAAACCGATACTCAGTTGATCGGAGTCAGCGGCTTGACTCATTGCTGCCAGCTCTCTTTGCGTGGAGAGAGACAGCGGACGCCCAAGCACAGCCATCGCTTCTTTCTCACTGGCATAAAAATGGGCTATTTCTATATCAAGCTGTATTTTTCCTTGATAACAACTGACATCCGGTTTATTGGGCTCATTGTGCCAAATATGGCGCATATGCACTGCATACTGCTTTTCATAACTGCGTAAAAACAGTTTAGCCGCGTCATGCTCAAGTTTTATTTTTTCTGCTTCACTCGCTCTGTCCATTCACAACCACTGCTACATCACTCAATAGGCTTGAAGCACCGAACCTAAAATTCTTGGCATTGAGCCACTCGGCCCCCATAATTTCTTCAGCCAATCGTAAATACCGCTGCGCTTCAACTACTGACTTTACTCCACCGGCCGCTTTAAATCCAACCGATTTACCGCTGCTTTTGATTGTCTTAAGGATAACTTCAGCCGCTTCTGGTGTAGCATTGACAGCAACCTTTCCTGTACTTGTTTTAACAAAGTCCGCGCCCGCCATAATGGCAAGCTGCGCGGCTTCCGCAATGAGCTTTGGCTTAGCCAATACGCCACTTTCGATGATGACCTTGAGCTTTGCTTTACCTTGACAAGCAAGCTTGCTTGAATGGACATATTGCCAAGGTGTATCTGGGTCACCCGCCATCAGCTGCTGATAAGGAAGCACAAGATCAATTTCGTCAGCACCATCTGCGATTGCTGAATGAGTTTGTGCAACGACCTGCTGGAGCTTTTGCTCTCCAGATGGGAAGTTGGTCACCGTTGCTACTTTTATCTGCGACCACTCACGCTTTTCCAACTCTTCTTTTACTAACGTCACAAACTGCGGATACACACAAATAGCCGCTGGTAGTCCGATATCAGGGTTAATGCTATTCAATAACGCGAGAATACTTGCCGGCGTATCGTCCTCTTTCAAAGAGGTCAAATCCATTAAACTCAGCGACAACCGAGCATCAGATTGTAAAGTCATTACCGTGTTCCTTTTCATTCTATGTAATAAGCCTAGTTAAATGCATACAGCAGGACCAACAATAGGACAAATGTCCGCATACAATTACCTGTTAGATACGGTTTTTACTATTGTTCATTAAATGAATATCTCATAACCAAACACTATAATCGTCAAATCGCAGCAAAAACTTAAGTTAACCACATGAAATATAAAGGAAGTGAGATTTAACCGCTTTCTTTATAACTTTTGGTTATATTGAGTCGGTTTAAATTATTTTTTCCCACATTTGCAACTCTATATGCTGCGCTCTATTACTGATATCAATCAATATTGATATCAACCGTCGTGATGTTTAGCAGAGGTTATCGTGCAATACTTGCCAATTTTTACCAAACTAGAAAATAAACCTGTATTGATTGTAGGTGGTGGTGAGGTTGCGCTGAGAAAGTGCCGCGCCTTTTTAAAAGCCAATGCAGCAGTCACTTTGGTTTCACCTGAGTTTTGCACTGAGCTTTTATCACTAGCAGCGGATGCAAGCGTTGCACTTCGACATAAGCCATTTGATGCATCAGACCTAGACAATGCCATGTTAGTCGTTGCGGCAACGGATATTGAAGCCGTAAATGCAGAGGTGGCAGAGCTTACTGAAGCGCGCAACCTTTTCGTTAACGTAGTCGACGATCAACCAAAGTGTAATTTTATTTTTCCTTCAATCGTGGATAGAAACCCTATAACGATTGCCATATCTAGTGCTGGAACTGCGCCCGTCCTTGCAAGACGATTACGAGAGAAGTTAGAAACCCTTATTCCACAGCATATTGGTCCGCTGGCAACGCTTGTGGGTCAATTCAGACATAAAGTAAAAGCGCGTTTTAAACACTTTGCAGACCGCCGACAGTTTTGGGAATCCGTCTTTGATTCAAATGTGGTAAGTGAAGTACAAGCTGGTAACAATGAAAATGCACAAATTCAACTTGAAGCCATGCTAGAAAGCACTCCTTCACCTGAAGGCGAGGTTTACGTCGTCGGTGCGGGTCCTGGGGACCCAGAACTGCTGACACTTAAGGCATTACAACTCATGCAACAAGCCGATGTTGTGGTTTATGACTACCTAGTTTCAGACGAAATCATGGATCTTGTACGTCGTGACGCTGATTTAATCTGCGTGGGCAAAAAAGCCGGTAATCATAGCGTTAAACAAGAGCACACCAACGAGATTTTGGTTGACTTAGCCAAACAAGGTAAAAAGGTTTGTAGAATAAAAGGCGGCGACCCATTTATTTACGGTCGCGGTGGCGAAGAAGTACAGGTATTAGCCGAGAATAACGTGAAATATCAAATTGTTCCTGGCATTACTGCAGCTGCAGGATGTAGCGCATACGCTGGTATCCCATTAACCCATAGAGATCATGCTCAAGCTATTCAATTTGTGACTGGGCATTGCAAACAAGATGGACAAGAACTCGACTGGGAAGGCTTGGCTAAAGCGAATCAAACGCTTGCTGTATACATGGGAGTGATTAAATCGCCGCACATTCAGGCGCAATTACTCACTCATGGGCGCTCGCCGAGTACGCCTGTAGCAATTGTTGAGAATGGCACGCGCAAATCTCAGCGTGTCGTAAGAACACAATTAGATCAACTTGCACAGACTATTACTGCACATGATATTCAATCGCCAGCATTATTAATTATTGGTGAAGTAGCAGCATTACATGAGCAATTATCTTGGTTTAATAAGAACAATCAAATCAGTAGCTTTGCTCAACCCATTACGCAAGTCGCGTAATTGAAGCACGAGATAGTTAAATTTATAAGTAGGACATTAATCATGGCTTTAACCCATCTCCAGCAACTCGAAGCTGAGAGCATAAAGATCATCCGAGAGGTTGCCGCAGAGTTTGAAAACCCGGTAATGTTGTATTCGATTGGTAAAGACTCGTCGGTACTGCTTCACCTCGCTCGTAAGGCTTTCTACCCTGCGAGGATCCCTTTTCCTCTACTCCACGTTGACACCAACTGGAAATTCAGAGAAATGATCGAGTTTCGCGATAGACTAGCAAAAGAATATGGATTTGAACTGCTTGTGCACAAAAATCCCGAAGGTATAGAGATGAACATCAGTCCATTTGTTCATGGTTCATCCAAGCATACCGATATCATGAAAACACAAGGCCTTAAGCAAGCGCTAGATCAATATGGCTTTGACGCAGCCTTTGGTGGTGCCCGCCGTGATGAAGAAAAATCACGAGCAAAAGAACGGGTTTACTCATTTAGAGATAAACACCACCGCTGGGATCCTAAGAACCAACGTCCGGAGTTATGGAATACGTATAACGGTCAAGTGAACCCTGGTGAAAGCATTCGAGTTTTCCCATTATCAAACTGGACAGAGCTCGATATTTGGCAATATATCTACCAAGAAGGTATTGAGATAGTGCCACTTTACCTCTCAAAGCCAAGACCGGTTGTTGAGCGTAACGGGACGTTAATTATGGTCGATGACGACCGCATGCCACTTGCAGAAGGTGAAGTGCCAGAAATGAAATCAGTACGCTTCAGAACACTTGGCTGTTATCCGCTAACGGGGGCAGTTGAATCAGAAGCCGATACGCTCACTGGAATTATCGAAGAAATGTTGTTATCTACGTCGTCAGAACGTGAAGGACGAGTGATTGATCATGACTCATCTGGGTCAATGGAGAAGAAAAAGCGCGAGGGGTATTTCTAATGTCAACAGCAAATGAAGTGAAAGAATTAGGCATTGAAACCTACTTAGCGCGTCAGCAAGACAAGAGCTTGTTGCGTATGATGACCTGCGGCAGCGTAGATGACGGTAAATCAACGCTGATCGGCCGTTTGCTACACGATAGCCATCAAATCTATGAAGACCAATTAGCTGCGCTACACAAAGACAATGAAAAAGTCGGCAATGCGGGTGAAGATCTAGATTTAGCGTTACTTGTTGATGGCTTGCAAGCAGAGCGTGAGCAAGGTATTACCATTGATGTGGCTTACCGCTATTTCTCAACTGCGAAGCGTAAATTTATTATTGCCGATACGCCGGGACACGAGCAATACACACGTAATATGGTTACGGGTGCTTCGACCAGTGATTTGGCGATTATCCTTGTCGATGCCCGTTATGGTGTGCAAGTTCAGACTAAACGCCATAGCTTTATCTGTGATTCATTGGGTATCAAACAGTTCGTTGTCGCGATAAACAAGATGGATATTGTTGACTTTGATGAGGCCGTATTTGAGCGCATAAAGGCCGACTATTTGAAGTTTGCTGAGCAACTGAACGTACGAGATATTCGCTTTGTGCCAATGTCAGCACTTAAAGGCGACAATGTTGTAAACCGCTCAGAAAAAACGCCTTATTATCAAGACAAACCACTGCTGGAACTGCTGGAAGATTCTCCTGCAGCAGAGCCAAACCACAGTTTTGAAGCGCGATTCCCGGTGCAATATGTAGTGCGTCCTAACCTAGATTTTCGTGGTTTCCAAGGCACATTAACCTCTGGTAGCTTAAGCGTTGGCCAAGCGGTTAAAGTATTGCCATCAGGTAAGACTTCAACCATTAAAGAACTCGTGACTTTTGATGGCAATCTAACCCAAGTGGAAACCGGACAAGCATTCACTATCACCCTAGCAGATGAAGTCGATGTGAGTCGTGGCGATGTGATTGTGCCTGCAGAGTCGACTGCTCAGGTGACGAATCAGATCACTGCTAAGCTGGTATGGATGCACGAAACACCACTCCAGTTGGGTAAAAGTTATAACCTTAAATTGGGTAGCAAGAAAACCGCGGCAATCGTGAAAAATATCGAGCATACTATCGATGTGAATACACTTGAGCACGGTCAAGCCGATTCATTGTCATTAAATGAAATTGCTATCGTGACCATCGAGCTGACAGAAAATGTCGTTGCAGATGAGTATTTGAATAATCGTGAAACTGGCTCGTTTATCTTAATTGATCGCCTATCTAACCTAACCATAGGTGCGGGTATGGTGGAAACGGTTCAAGCAGCAACAGCAACGTCCTCAAGTCAGTTTAGTGAATTTGAGATTGAGTTTAATGCATTAGTTCGCAAGCACTTCCCTCATTGGCAAGCGCTTGATATTTCGAAGTTAAAATAATGCAATTTAGCCTGTTAGTCGAGGTATGACGTCATTATGGAACAAGTCATTTTAACAGGCATTATGCTAGCGTTAGTGGTGTGTCTTTTTGCCACACGCATTAACGCTGCATGGCTATTCACAGGCGCAATCGCCACCAGTTATTTGACTGGCCTTATCGATCTTGAATCGATGTTGGTGAATTATGCAAACCCGTCTTTAATCACGCTTGTGCTACTTATTCTAGTTTCTATTGCGATTGAAAAAACGACCTTAGTCAAAAAGCTCGCCCACTCGATGGCGCAAGGTAGTCTCTCAAAAGCCGTAATTAAACTGGGTTTATCCACTGCCTTTTTGTCTTCTTTTACCAATAACACGGCGGTGGTTGCTTCGCTGATCACCACCGTTAAAGAGAGCAAAACACATGCGCCTTCTAAGCTGCTATTACCGCTTTCTTATACTGCTATTTTAGGCGGTACGTTAACGCTGATAGGTACTTCTACCAATCTTATTGTTAATGGCTTTGCCGTAGAAGCAGGGATGGCGCCGCTGGGCTTTTTTGACTTTACCTTAGTTGGTCTCGCCGTCCTGAGTGTGGGTTTATTGACCATCACGATTATGCTCAAATATTTGCCCGACAACGGCAAAAATAATGATGAGGTCGTGCCGTTTTATTTAGAAGGAAAAGTTGAGCCAAGCTCCAAACTAGTTGGTCGCACGGTTGAAGAAAACGGTCTGCGCGACCTCAAAGACTTATTTCTTGCTGAAATTATTCGCGGTGAACGACGGATCTGCGCAGTTACGCCACAACAAGAAATTCTTGCTGGTGATGTTCTGCTATTTGTGGGCGACATCAACTCAGTGCCACTGTTACAGCGTTTCGATGGATTAAAGATAGTCCATGATAAACACGAAAAAGACGTTGAGCACTTGGTGGAAGTGGTCGTTAGTCAGTCCTCCCGTTTTCTTGGAAAAACCATTAAAGAGATCCGCTTTAGGGAGCAGTTTCATGCAGCTATTATTGCCATCCGTCGTGGTCATGACCGCCTACAAGGTGGGATCGGTCAGGTCGAATTACAAGCGGGCGACTCTTTAATACTAGCACCAAGCAGCGATTTTTATGCACTCCCCAATCTCAAACGCGAATTTGTGTATATCTCGGGCCTAGATTTACAAACACATCTATCTCGCAATAAGTCCAACACGGTACTTGCGAGTTTTGCGACAGTGGTTGGCCTTAGTATCTTTGGGGTTGTGCCGCTGGTAAAAGGGTTGATTGTGTTACTCGCCGCCCTTGTGGTGCTCGGTACAATCAAAGTCCCTGAGATGAAACGTCGCTTTCCTATTGAGCTTGTCGCTATTGTTGGCAGTGCGATAGGGCTGGCTAAGTTAATGATTGAAACCGGACTAGCGGCAGAGATTTCCTCGAGCTTATTGTGGTTGTTAGGGGATTTTGGTCCTTACGGCGCATTTATCGCCATTTTTGTGATGACTGTGATATTTACCGAGCTCATCACTAACAATGCCGCGGCAGCACTTTCATTCCCAGTGGCTTATGCGCTGGCAAGTGGCTTTGATGTAAATCCACTACCCTTTGTAATGGCGGTAGCCTTTGGCGCATCCGCGAGCTTTATCTCACCTTTTGGCTATCAAACTAACCTCATGGTGTATAGCGCAGGCAACTATCGAATTCGTGATTACGTCACCATGGGACTGCCCTTGTCATTGATTTATTCAGCGACGGTACTGACTGTTATTCCATTTGTCTTTCCATTTTAATAGAGCAAAGTATGGACGAAAATATTGTTTGGCATAACTATGCCGTAGATAAAACAAAACGTAGCGAATTAAAAGGTCATAAGCCTTGCGTGCTTTGGTTTACAGGCTTTTCAGGCTCAGGTAAAAGCACCGTGGCCAATGCACTTGAGCATGCACTGCAAGCAAAAGGCATACATACCTACCTCCTTGATGGGGATAATGTCAGGCATGGACTGTGTAAAGACTTAGGGTTCAGTGATGAAGACCGCGTCGAAAACATTCGTCGAGTGGGTGAACTCAGCAAACTCATGGTCGATGCAGGACTAATGGTACTCACTGCTTTTATCTCTCCTTTTCAAGCAGAACGAGACATGGTGCGTAACTTAGTCGCAAGCGGCGAGTTTATTGAAGTATATCTCGATACGCCGCTTGCAATTTGCGAGCAACGAGACCCTAAAGGTTTGTATAAAAAAGCGCGTGCTGGAGAAATAAAACATTTTACTGGCATAGATTCGGCGTATGAGCCCCCAATTAGTCCAGAAATATGTTTAAATACTTCCGAGCAGTCGCTGGAAGAATCTGTCCAGCAGCTAATACACTATCTACTGTCAAAAAATTTAATAGGGTAAGTCATGAATCATACGGATCTGCTGGAAGAAGTATTAAATCTGAGTATTCGCGCTGGTGAAGCGATTATGGAGATTTATGCCAAGGACTTTAATGTTGAATATAAAGAAGATGAAAGTCCCGTCACTGAGGCAGATCTCGCTGCACATAAAATTATTGTTGCAGGCCTTAAAACCCTCACTCCCGAAATGCCGATATTAAGCGAAGAAAGCGCAGGAATAGATTGGCAAGAGCGCCAACAATGGCAAGAATATTGGCTGGTTGACCCCATTGATGGCACTAAGGAATTCATCAAGAAAAATGGCGAATTTACGGTAAATATTGCACTTATTAATAACGGTGAACCCATTCTTGGTGTTGTTCATGCTCCAGCACTTAATGAAAGCTACCTTGCAGAAAAAAGTATTGGCGCGTTCAAGCAAACGGGTGAAGCTCGCATAGAGCTCAAAGTCACCACAAAGCCCAATCAAGGTTTAATCAAAGTAGTTGGCTCGCGATCACACCCTTCACCAGATTTAGCCGAGTACCTTACCCGCTTCGAGCAAGTCGACATGGTGCCTAAAGGCAGTTCACTTAAGTTATGTTTAGTAGCCGAAAGTAAAGCCGATGTTTACCCTCGTCTTGGCCCAACTTCAGAGTGGGATACCGGGGCCGGACACGCGGTGGCGAGTATCGCTGGGGCAAAGGTCAGCCAAGTGAATGGCGAGCCTCTGCGCTATAATCAAAAAGCCGAGTATCTTAACCCCTATTTTGTGGTTTCTAGGTTGGAAGACTAAGCTAGAAGGTGGTAATACCGTAAACTAATTCACGTAAAACCAGTCGAATTAACGCTCGACTGGTTTATTTGCGGCGCGAGTTAGGACTTTATCGTATACGCTTTTTAAAACTGCTCTTGGCGTTTCAAGCAAAAATGTCTCTTTTACTAACTGCTCTAGCTGAGCAAAGCTCTCCACTTTAGTTTCAGTAACACTGCCATCGCATTCATGCCATTCAAAATAACTCTGATTACGCAGTAAATAACGGTGGCAATCTGTAATTCGAGAGACCACTAAGTTATTCACAAACGCCGCTTCAGGATGTTGATGGGAATAAAAGTGTGCCACTTCACAATCGGATTCGAACACTTCAGCAAGGTCGACATGATATAAAGTAAGCGGTGCTTCGCCCTCCTCTAACAGAGTCACTTTGACTGTGTCTGCTGTTTTTTGTACCTGATAAGTCTGTCGACCTTGGATAGTTAAGGCCTGATTGATGTTAATCGGTACACGAGGCGACTTCACTCCAAATCCTACATCAACCAAGTACTGCTCACCATCCAAATTAAGCAATGTCATCCGGTGAGAACGAGGATTGGAGGAGCTACCATTTAGCATTACTCTCGCAAGAACCGGCCTTACTGTAAACCCAAGCTGTTGCAGCGCTAAAAATGCCACCTTGTTATGCTCAAAGCAGTAGCCACCTCGTTTGTTGGTCACTAAACGGCTAAATAGTGGTAATGGGTCAAGCAACAGACGCTCACCATACATGGCATTAATACTTGAGAAGGCGTAGCGAGAAAGGTGTTTTTGTTGTAACTCGGTGATCAGCTCAATCCCAGCAAAGTGCTGTAACGATAAGCTGCTAAGATATTGATTGATATTCGCTTCTAATTCCATGACTGACTCCTAAAGTTGATGGAGGCAGGTTAAAACCTCAACCCATGTTAAGGTCAATAGGTATTTTCACTTTTTCAGCCATTATTTCTATCACCTAATGAGATGTCACTTTGTTATCCAAACCTCAGGTTATTTATTTAACCTGAGGTTTGGATAAGGAATGTTCCAACTCATTGTTGCTAAAGCACAACTTAGTTTTTCCTTGTCTAGCCAGAGAGTTTTAGGGAAAACAAGGCGAATTTACGCGCCAATAGCTGGCTATTGGAAGTGAATTCAACGCAGTTAGCACTAAAACTGGCTGCTAGAAAGGCATTAATTATCCACAGCTCAGGTTATTTAGCTAAGCAAATAACTGATGCACTTTTTTGTTCGGCAAAGCGAGGCGTTTAGCTTCTGCCACAACAAGCGGCTTCGACATAAAATAGCCTTGTGTTTGATGACAATAAAGCCTTGATAACGTATCAAGCTGCGCTGCTGTTTCAATACCCTCGGCTGTCACGACAAGGTTAAAGCTGTGCGCAATCGCACAAATCGCTTCAATGAGTTGCGTCGCCTTACCGCCCAGCTCAATGCCGGACATAAAAGCCCTATCTATTTTAATACCATCCACGGGAAGATGATTGAGCCGGGCAAGGCTGCTATAACCTGTGCCAAAGTCATCAATATAGATGCCAAATCCCGCTTGATGAAGTTGTTCCAGCGGCCCTATAAGCATGTTTTCCTCTGCCATCATGGCGGATTCTGTCAACTCAAGCTTAATTTGTTTCATCGCAACATTTTCATCCTCACAGCGAGACACTAACCAATTGATAAATTCCTGCGACTGGAGTTGCAACGGAGAAACATTAACAGCAACAAAAAGGGTGCTGTCTCCTACAGCATTGATAAAATTGAGCGCCTGATCAAATACCCAGCGACCAAGCTCTGAAATCTTCGCGCATTGTTCTGCGATGGGAATAAATTCCGCAGGACTTACTTCTCCGAGCGTTGGGCTATTCCAGCGTAGTAGCGCTTCGAACCCTTTTAAATTCTGCCCTTTTTGACAATAAACGGGCTGCAAATTCAGGCTTAGTTCGCGAGACATGACTATTGCCTGTAGCGCTTGCTCAATCTGGATCTTTCGACCTGCTTCGCAAGCGATAGCATTCGTGAATATATGATAAGTGTTCTTACCTCGCTTCTTTGCCTCATACATTGCAATATCGGCATCATGTAGTAGCTTCTCAGCATCGCAATGTAGACACGGAACGGTAAAGTGACGTACGCCAACGCTACCACTTACACAGTGGCTGTTACCCTGATACAGAAATGGCGCTCGGATCCGCGCAAGAATATCTTCAAGCACCCCCTCAATTGGTTCATGTAGATGCTCATCGTAAATAAGGACGGCGAATTCATCACCGCCAAGCCGGGCAATATCGGCATAGCTACTAAGCAGCATACGCATTCTTGTTGCAAATTCGATAAGTAGCTTATCGCCGGCTTGATGGCCTAAGGTATCGTTTATTAGCTTAAAGCGGTCTAAGTCAATATATAGCAAAGTAAACTTGGCGCGTTTTCGCTCACGGAGCTTATCAACCAAAGACACAAAGCTCTGACGATTTAGCAGATCGGTCAAGCTGTCATGTTGCGCTTTATATCGCAATTGTTCTTGGAACAGTTTAGCCTGAGTAATGTCCGTCACTCTCCCCTCATACAGGCAACTATCCGGTTGATGCAGCCAATGCCCAGAATGTCTAAGCCAGATATGCTCTCCTGATTCTGCTTTTGCTAACCACTCCATTTCTTGGTGAGCTTGCTTAGTGGCAACAATCTGGTTCCACTGCTCATGACACTCAGAGTCTTGCATAAGTGCACTAAAGTCTGTATTTGGCGAAGGAATACGCCCACCAAAAAGTAACGCATTGAAAGCGGGGTTGGAGTCAATAATGTAGCCCCGGCGGTCTAGTACAAATAAACCTTCATGGCTATTAACGAATAAACTTTTATACTTACGCTCTGCAGCGACCTGTTGCTGCAAAGCCCCTAAGCGCTTATTAGATTCGACTTGTAACCTGTGGTTAGACACCTCTAAACTTTTAGTTCTTTCAACAACTAAATTATTGACGGTGTCATTGCGGTTTTTCAGTTGTCTTAGCTGGAGCCACACCAATAAAATACAGGCGGCCAGAATACCTAAAAAGAGTACAATCAGTACGCTATGGTTATTTAACCAACTTGGATGTAAACACGCCTCATCATACAACTGCATGGTAATGGGCAAACCATAAAAATTAATGGTGTGCACCGCACTTGGCGTTAAACTCTGAAGGTCGAAGCGCTTCTGCCAATCGGAGCTATAAATAATTTCTTTTTTTGAAGAGACCAATAAGTGTTGTTTGCGCTGCTGATATAATTGGCCAAATAATGAATCCAATAAAAAAGGTAACTCAAAACTTAATCCCAGTAGCGTTTTAAACTCTCCAAAACGCGGTTGCTCAATCAATACACTGAGTTTTTGCCTATTTGGCCAGACATAGGTCGTTAAGTCATTCTCATCCCGCTCTGCAAAAATATCTCTCTCAAGTACCTCCGCCTGCCCGACGGTCTGACCAACTTCAGACACAGGCGCGGCACGGGTAACCACCAGCCATTGATTAGCCTGTTTATCTAGACTGCCCCTAATTTTAAAGTCAAAATAGCCTCTTTCTCGCTGCACTTTCTCTAATATGGAGGATTGTTCAGGTGAAACCACTGCGTGTGTTTCCATACTCAACCCTAAATTCGCCGTGGTAAGCTGTGATTGCGCTATCTCATAAAAGTCTGCATCTTGATGGGTGTTGAGATAGGCGTCTATTGAATACAGTAGATGGGCAACGTGTTGCAACTTACTATCCAGTAAGTATTCTAATCGTGTCAACTCCTGCGCACTTTTGCTTTCTGATTGGTTTTGGTAGTAAACATTCGCTATAAAGCCAACATATATCAAACAGGCGAACAGCAAGATGAACCCCAGCACAGGAAGCCTTCGCTTAAAAACCTGTTGAGTACTCTGGAGAATGGCATTTGTAAAAACGCGTCGTTTAAGTCTGGACATCTTCATCGAACATTGTATGCTACACCCATTCGATAATAATTCTTATTTGCAATGAATAAAAGTAAACTTTTCCTTTTTTTGCTCTTTTGGGTACATTTTGATCAAGCGGTTGCAACGCAGCCCCACACCTCGCAAGTAAACGTCTATTCATTTAGAAAATATGAATTAATTCAACCTGTCCTCCAGGCATTTGAAAAAGAGACTGGGATCACCGTAAACCTAGTAAATGGTAAATCAGCACAACTGCTTGAGCGTCTCAAAAGCGATGGCGCCGACTCAAAGGCCGATGTGTTGCTCACCTCCGATCTAATTCAGTTGCATGATTACAAAGCACTACTGCGTCCTATCGATAAGATCACAAATTGGCAAGCAGTAAATCATGAGCTCAAGGATGATGATAAGCGGTGGATCAGTGTTTCGATAAGAACA
Organism: Pseudoalteromonas sp. OANN1; assembly: GCF_024124685.1. Lineage (NCBI taxonomy): Bacteria > Pseudomonadati > Pseudomonadota > Gammaproteobacteria > Alteromonadales > Pseudoalteromonadaceae > Pseudoalteromonas > Pseudoalteromonas sp. OANN1. Next base: position 90,984 of record NZ_JAMXSE010000018.1, on the reverse strand, counting down.
CGCGCATTATTCCGTAAAAAAGGCGTTTCTACACCCTTGCCCGTGCACTTTTCGGATTTAGATAAAACGCTTTACCAGGGTAAGTTTTGCATTCGCCAGTGGTCTCATAGTTATAATTTGACGTTAGCATCGAGCCTCTATGCTTCTTCGAATAGCAATGACTCCTCGTGGCTCAACCTCGCTAATACGCTATTAGCAAAACGCCCTGTGGGAGGAGATAGAGAGCAACTGCGAGCGCTTGCACAAGGCCAATGTGAATTTGCGCTGGCGAATCACTATTATTGGAGCATGATGCAGCACTCCGAAAATAAGCGCGATAAGGCACTTGCCGAACAGCTAGAGATCCACTTTCTGAAAATGCACTCAGGAAAAACGCCTATTTCTACCACCACGGTTGCGATAGCAAAGCACTCACCCAATGCACACAATGCCGAGCTATTTATTGATTTTTTGCTGAAACCGAGTACTCAGTCCATGTATGCTAATTTGCTTCATGAATATCCTGTGATTCAGAGCTCGCAAACGGCTCCGGCTCCGTTTTCCCCCGCCACGAAACAGGTGAAACTCGGCCTGCAGCAAGTGTCACGAGCCCAGCGAGTTATCAACTCACTCAGCAAAGATCACTTGTAAGTCACAGTTAAAGACCGGCACTGGTCCATCGAAAAGCTGCTGGCGGGTAAATGTTTTTGCAGGCTTGGGCCCCTGTAATGTCTGCACTGTATGTTCACGCTCGGCATACACTTGCTGGTAGGGGTGCTGCTCAGGCTTCTCATGCCACGTGAGCGTAAGAGAATTACTTTTATAGATCCAACGCCCCCGATACTCAGTGCCAACCTGCAGCCAATGACCATTGGGTTTCAGCTGCAATTGGATAGAATCATCTTTACATTGGTGGGCAAACAATAGATCTGGCAATGCTTGAGCAGCTCTGTTTTGCACCAGATACAACCCCGCGTTATTCGGTGTATAACGGTGCCCTTCCATATTAAATTCTGAAATTGTCAGGGTATCAAAACCAATCTTTTTCACCACATATTCGATATCCCTAAGCCACTTGTCGCCTGAAGTCATCGGTGGAATATTTAATTGTGCGCTCTCATATTGTAGCGGTACGGGAAGCTCGGTAAAACGATAATGAATATCTCGCTTTTCTAACGCTTGAACTAAGTTAGCTCTAGTACCTTCATCGAGACCAGATTCAAAGATATGTAAGGTTTGGGTGCTACAGCCACTCAACAGTAAAGTAGCAATTGCGAAAATACGTTGCATTGTCATCCTTGGTGTTACGCCTCGGTTTGAAATGCACCTTATCTGGGAAGTACACTTCAACCTCTGTCTTATTAATACTTCAAATTAACACCTAGACAACCAATTTTCAACAGACGATTTTGGGTAGAGAATATCTTTAAACAATCGATGCTGTTGATGACGTAGATGCCGTTCCTGACTTGGCAGCCCGGCTTGCACCTGACTATGATGCTCATTAAATCGAGAGATGACCGAAAGCTTATCCTTGGCCTGAGTAAGAGACTCATTGACATAGTGACGTACATCATCCGCGGTCATTAGATCTGTCTTATCAACGTTCATAAGCTCTTTTCTTAATGCTGTGCGAATACCCATCGTTGCCTCCATAAAATACCGATAAAAACAAATCGCGTGGTCGGCCTGCAAGATACACACCAAATGCTTCAATAATGTTAAAGACCCCGGATTTAACGAAAAAGTTTCGTCATTCACCGCAGTAATTTTATATACTGTCGTATAAGGCAATAAGACACTAGCTGTGTTAGGTAAATACGGCATGTTGAGGTTATAAAAATGCAAGATGGGTTTATTGAAATTGAGCTCGAAGAAGAGCCGATAGAATTGTGTAACCTTTTGAAAGTGCTCGACTTAGCAGAAACTGGCGGACATGCTAAGTTATTGATCACTGAAGGTTATGTAGCAGTCAACGATGAAATATGTACGCAAAAACGTAAAAAGATTTATTCAGGCGATATTCTGCATTTTGATGGTGATGAATTTCATTTAACCTTAGCACCTGATGCAACGCCGCAACCGCGATCAGTTGCCACTCCACGCGCCGAAACGGCACCAATGCCGAGTAAGAAAAAACGACAAAAGTCAGGAAAATCTTACACACAAGTGGACAAAAATACAGGCCGAAAACCCATTTCCTTTGGCTAGCAATCCCAGACGCTGACGTATTTAATTACAAAAATGCTCACCTTTTTAGTGCACCGATGCCTCGCGAAAGTGCACTTCCCCCTTGAAAAAGTCCCCAATCAACACTAGGACTATAGCAGTACAAAAAAACGGCAAGTCTGCAACTGGTACATTCTATGCACCTTGTTTTGCATTTTTAGAACAAAACCAATTCACTTAATTGGATGCTCTACTTCCCGCTTATATAGAGCAAATCTTAAGTGCAGTTGGTATAAGGAAAGGGTCAAGCATGAATAATTCATATAACACCCTGACTCAGCTTACCGTCGGCGAGCGTCAGGTCCATATTCACTCACTTCCAGCTTTAGGCGATAGGGCAAGAAGATTACCGTTTTCGCTTAAAATTTTATTAGAAAATTTACTGCGTCATGAAGATGGCAAAAACGTGACTGCACAAGACATAGATGCCTTACTCAACTGGAAGCCGGAAGATAAACCAAGTAAAGAAGTTGCTTTCACGCCCGCGCGCGTCGTGATGCAAGATTTTACAGGCGTACCAGCCATCGTGGACCTTGCAGCAATGCGTGATGCCATGGCAAAACTCGGTGGTGATCCCAACAAAATAAACCCTTTATCACCCGCTGAAATGGTCATAGACCACTCAGTACAAGTTGACGAATATGGTCACGATGGCGCCTTTGATCTTAATGCTAAGTTAGAATACCAACGCAACAAAGAGCGCTATGAATTTTTGCGCTGGGGGCAAGGCGCGTTTGACAATCTAAAAGTGGTGCCACCCGCAACCGGGATCGTACACCAAGTTAACCTAGAGTATTTAGCCCGTGTCGTATTCGAGAAAGAAATCGACGGTATGCCATTCGCCTACCCAGATACGTTAGTGGGAACCGACTCTCATACTACAATGATCAACGGCCTTGGTATTTTAGGTTGGGGCGTAGGCGGCATTGAGGCCGAAGCCGCCATGCTTGGTCAGCCAATTTCACTGCTCATTCCTCAGGTCGTTGGTTTTAAACTTGAAGGACAGCTGCCTGAAGGCACAACCGCAACCGATCTGGTACTCACCGTGACACAAATGCTACGTGAACACGGCGTAGTGGGTAAGTTTGTCGAATTCTTTGGGGATGGTTTAGCTGACTTACCACTTGCCGATCGTGCCACTATCGCCAACATGGCACCTGAATACGGGGCAACCTGCGGTATCTTCCCCATTGATAACGAAACCTTGGAGTATCTACGACTAACCAATCGTGATGAAGAAAAAATTGCATTAATCGAAGGTTATGCCAAGCATCAAGGCATGTGGCGAGAACCTGGAGATGAACCACTTTACACCGACGTATTAACACTAGACTTAGCGACAGTGGTTCCTAGTCTTGCAGGTCCTAAGCGCCCACAAGATAGAATTCCTCTCAATGACGCAGGCAAAACAATTCAAGCCCATTTGGGTGAATTCCAACATGAGCGCAGTGAAAAAAATGCCGTGTCAGATCAAGATGAAGCTCGTACTGTTGGTGAAGGCGGGACTTCTCGAGTCGATCAAGATGAGCCCGCAACGCTTGGCGTCGGTAAGGTTAAATTTAAAGATCAAGAGTTTGAATTGGTCGATGGCGCCTGTGTTATTGCCGCTATCACAAGTTGCACAAACACCTCTAATCCAAGTGTTATTCTTGCCGCAGGCCTTGTTGCACAAAAAGCCAAGGCACTTGGCTTAAAACCTAAGCCCTGGGTGAAAACCTCATTGGCTCCTGGCTCAAAAGTAGTTACCGATTACCTAAAACAAGCCGACCTATTGGAGCCACTTGCTGAACTTGGTTTTGATTTAGTGGGCTATGGCTGTACGACTTGTATCGGCAATTCAGGCCCCTTACCAAAAGAAATTAACGAAGCCATCGTTAAACATCAGCTGGTTGTCAGTTCCATCTTATCAGGAAACCGCAACTTTGAGGGACGGATCCACCAAGATGTTAAAATGAACTTCCTCGCCTCGCCGCCACTTGTCGTTGCCTATGCACTTGCAGGTCGCACTGATATCGATGTCTACAATGAGCCATTGTGCCAAACCGATGATGGCCAGGATGTGTTCTTAAAAGACATTTGGCCATCAGTCTCTGAAGTCAGTGAACTTGTGTCTCAGACAGTCACACAAGCCATGTTTGAGAAGAACTATGCAGACGTTTACCAAGGCGACCAACATTGGCAACAAATCGCGGTAAATCAGAGTGAGCGCTATGATTGGCAAGATAGCTCTACTTATATTCGAAAAGCCCCTTTCTTTGATGATATGAGTAAAGAGCCACCAGGGATCCCAAGTATCAAAGGCGCACGCTGTCTCGCTAAACTGGGCGACTCAGTGACGACTGACCACATTTCTCCAGCGGGTAATATTAAAGCTTCGGCACCAGCAGGGGAGTATTTACAAGCGCAAGGAGTGAAGCAAGCTGATTTTAACTCTTATGGTTCGCGTCGTGGTAACCACGAAGTCATGATGCGAGGTACGTTTGCAAACGTACGCTTACGCAATCAATTGGCTCCAGGTACCGAGGGTGGTATTACCCGCCTATTACCTGAGGGCGAACTTATGAGTATTTTCGATGCGGCAGAGCAATATCAGCAGCGCAATACGCCACTCGTTGTACTCGCGGGCAGTGAGTACGGCACGGGTTCATCACGAGACTGGGCCGCTAAAGGGTCTTTACTACTTGGGATTAAGGCCGTACTTGCTAAAAGCTACGAACGTATTCACCGTTCGAACCTCATTGGTATGGGAGTGTTGCCGCTACAATTTAAACCAGATGATGGCCACGAAGAGCTAGGATTAACTGGCGAAGAAGAGTTTGAAATTGAAGGGATATACGACACATCAACCGAAGTGATAGTCACGGCAACGAATGCGGATGGCAAAGAAATCAAGTTTTCGGCGGATATCCGGATCGATACCCCTAAAGAGTGGGAGTACTACCAACATGGGGGAATTTTACAGTACGTCTTAAGACAAATGCTATAGGCCTCTTTTGGCAATACTTTAATGGAAAAGACGGCTCCGGCCGTCTTTTTTAAAACCTGCGAGTGTAAATCAGCGTAATGGTATTGATGCCACCATCATCAAACGCACTGCCAATTCCAAACTTCAGCGCCGATTGTGAACTAAACCAATAATCAGTCTGTAACTCCACTACCGATTGATCAAAATCATCTTCTCGTAATCGAGCTGATGCAGATATCTGCCAATTCTTAGCCAAATAATAGCCAGCATGGATCTGCCAAAAGTCGATGTCTGCTGCGACTTTTTGCATTTTTACATCCCATCCAACGCCATTATCAATCTCTGTATAACGAAAAAATGGCGCAATTGCCGTTTCTGTATCTCGTTCATCCACTCCGTAGTTATCAAATTCTGAGCGCTCACCGATGAGCGTAACCCCAAGCTGCATATTATCACTAACAAAACGTCCCACTTGGACCAGCGCTATCGTATCTCGCGTCGCAGTAAAAAGTGCAGAGTCATCTCTAAATTGGGTTACATCTACAGCAACTCGCCAGTCTCGCCCAATAAAGAATTCAGCATCGGCTTGGTAAAGGTGCCAATCATCATTTTTAAAACCACCTATAGAGAAGTTGTTACTCTTTTGCAGGTACCCCTGTAAACCATAGGGTGTGCCATCATTCTTTAACTCAGTAAGATAGTGTCGATACTGAACACCTAAGAATCCATCCTCAATCTCTAAAAACTCTCCGAAGCCAACACTTACTTCATGAGAGTTGGCTATACTGAAGCCTGAATAAAATAACAGTCCTATCAGCGATAATGCTTTCATACTTTCCCCTTTATGTTAATGAAACGATTGTAACTATGAAAAAAAATCGCCATAGTAAAAAAATGTAAGCATATGTATTCAAAAGAGAGACAAGCATGGCAATCTGGTTCAAACCCGTAAGTGTAGAGTTGTGCAAAAAGCTGGAAGATGGCATGACGGGTAAAGGTACGCTCATGAAAACGTTAGGGATAGAAATCAGCGAGGTGGGTGACGACTACTTAGTTGCTACTATGCCAGCCATTCCTGAACACCATAACCCTATGGGTATGGTCCATGGCGGCGCAAACGTTGCTTTAGCGGAAACCGTTGCAAGTTACGCAGCAAACTTTGTTGTAGATACCGAACAATTCTACTGTGTAGGGCAGGAGATCAATGCTAATCACTTAAAAGCATCAAGAACAGGCATACTCACAGCTATTGCTAAACCTGTACATCTCGGTAAACGTTCATCTGTATGGGAGATCCGCATCACTAACAGTCGCAATGAACTATGCTGTATTTCCCGAATGACCGCCGCCGTAGTATCACGCTAAAACTTGATCTATCACAACTACAAAAACGCAAAACCACCTCATCATTATTGCAACACAAAAAATAGTGAGGTGGTACTGTGTCAACTCAAAAGCTTTGGCCTCTGCATATGCTCATCGTAGCGGGATTGATTTTAATTTTTACGGGCCACACCATGTTAACGAGCGACTGGTTGAATGATCTCGGTCCGAGCGGTTTTATAATTGGTGCGAGCTGTGTCGCGCTCGGTCTCATTTGTTCTTTACCGACTAAAATATATCTGACCATTTTACTAATGCGTCGAGAGCACCGAGATTAGCGTATACCAGCTTGATATTGGGTTGGTTTTACTGCACCCTGAGCGTCTAGGTTTATGAAGGTACTCAGTTTGTGGAAAAGGTCGACACTCTAATTATTGGCGCTGGCGTTGTAGGCTTAGCAATAGCAGCAAAACTCAGCCATAGCCGCAGCGTTATTGTTATCGATAAAGAATCTCGTGTTGGTGAGCATACAAGTAGCCGTAATAGTGAAGTGATCCATGCGGGCATTTACTACCCTTATGGTAGCTTAAAGCACCAGCTCTGCGTTCGAGGAAAAGCACTCCTTTACACACACTGTGAACAGCTAAACATCCCCTTTCATCGACTCGGTAAATTCATTGTTGCGACAAACGCAGAGGAAGCGCAAAGCCTAGAACAAATAAAGACTCGTGCCCATGCTAACTCTGTCACGGATATTGACTTTGCTTCATCCAAGACCATCGTTCAACAGCTCAGCCATTTGAAAATACATAGCGCACTATTCTCTCCCTCCACCGGTATTTTAGACAGTCACCAATTTATGCTGTCACTCATCGCTGAGATTGAAAGTAATGGGGGGATTGTTGCGACGCAAAGTGAGTTTATGCACGCACAGCAATTAGGCAGTGATTTTATTGTTGCGTTGCGCTGCAATGGCGAGCAGTTCGAAATGGGCTGTAGCCAGCTGATAAACAGCGCTGGGCTGAACGCCCCTGATGTGCTCAATAAAATTACCGGTGATAGCAACAAAGCCATCGCCTATTATTGTCGTGGCCGTTACTATCGCTATCAAGGTAAGCACCCTTTTCAACAGCTCATCTACCCTCTACCTAACACGCATGGATTGGGCGTACACGCGACATTAGATTTAGCTGGGCAACTCAAGTTTGGCCCTGATACCGACTATATTGAAAACATTGATTATCAGTTTGATGACTCCCAAAAAGCGCGCTTTGTCGCGGCAATAAAGCGATACTGGCCAACTTTGGATGAGAGTAGGCTCACAGCGGATTACACTGGGATAAGACCTAAATTAAGCAAAGAAAAGCAAAGCGACTTTGTAATTCAGTTCGAGGCAACCCATGGAATATCAGGCTTTGTTAACTTAATGGCGATTGAGTCACCGGGATTGACCGCAAGCCTCGCCATTGCAGAATATATTGAACAACGACTTTAACGCTGGTTTTCCTCCAGCGCCTTTTCAAGCTGTTTCGTTCTATCATCCATCAGCTGTTGGATGTTTTTCGCATCTTCCATCACCTGTTTTACCGCTTTTGGATTTAATGCCGTTGGTAATGCCGAAGCAGCTTCTTTACTTACGGCTTGCTCTGGCTGTTTATTCAGAATGCTCGTGTCTTCGGCTGCTATCACGGTAATTTTGCGCTCGTCTAATTGATAGTGCTGCGACTCGCCGTTTGGATTGGGTTTATCAGAGTAGTGCCATTGTCCTTTGGCGTCCTGCCAACGATACACTTGTACCCCTGATGTAGGTTGTTGAGTATCGTCACTCACAAGCTCCTTCGTGTGGGTTTTCACTTTATCAAGCGCTGTCACACCTTGATACGTTAATTCTGTTACCTGCTGCTCAACCTTGTTGGTCAACGAATTTACATTTAACCATGGCTTTCCATCAGGGCGCTTCAATACAAACAAACTGGCTAACGCCACCAGCATTATCATAATCATCAAGTAACTTGCGGCTTTCATCTTCATACTCTGACTTTCCTTAGAGCCCATACTTTAACAGTATCAGCTTAAATTGCTCCGTTTTTTTAAAGTCAGCATAAAAGCGATTGAAGTCATCACACAATTTTTTCGCTCTTTGAGTGCGACCAAACTGCAATTGTAACGGTGCCACATCCGAAACGCCGCGCACGCTGATGGTACTTTTTAATACTGGATATTTCAGCTGTAACCAACGCAGTGTTGGTGCACCAACAATAGAAAAAGCAAGACTTTTGTCACTTCCGCCCGCAAGCACGGACAAGATATCAAATTCTGAGTAGTAGTCTTTGCGCTGCAGCAAATTACTGTCAAAATACGGCTCTAACTGAGGGTAGGTATAGCCAAATCGACCTAAAAATAGATGCTCATTTAAGCCGTTTACATCAAAGTGTTCAGCCTGCTTGTGTGTAACAAAGACATCTTCAATTGTGTAAATTGGCGCGCTCCAACACATTTGCATTGTGCCACGATACCAATGTTCAGACTCCATCCGCACATCAACATTCCCTCGCTCGATTTCTACAGACGAACGCTTTTCTGGATAAACAGGGTAATTTGGTTGGTAATGATATTGTGCTGCAAACAGCTCGAAAATATCAATAAGCACACCCTGCTCTTGGGCATGTTCGATAATAAAGGGAGGATAATACTGCACTGCAAAGTTAATAAACGTTTTGCTTTCTTCCGCGGTTTTAGCGTGGCCAGCAAAAGACAAGGTACAACTAAGTAGCAATAATAACATCGTCTTTGGAAAGTAGATCAAAGCCACCTCCAAGACCTTGAACAAATAATAGACTAAGTATGACCGATCGCAGGGATTTTCCAAGTCAAAAAACCAGCCACACTCAAATCTACTATATGAACATTGCGGATCTAAATACCATCACCATCAATATGCAACCCACACTCACGATTTAGACCGAAGAAGCGTGTTTCTTCCTCTGTCATACCAGGTTCAAGCTTACGGGTGGTGTGAACATCCCCCATAGAAACATAACCTTGTTCCCAGAGTGGGTGATAAGGCAAATCAAACTTTGTAAGATATTGATACACATCACGATTATGCCAGTCAATAATAGGGTAAAACTTGACCGTGCCGCGACTGAGCTCAACGATTGGCTTATCCGCACGCGTTGAAGACTGTTGACGACGTAAGCCACTGAACCAAGTACCTGCGCTAAGTTCACGTAACGCTTGAGTCATCGGCTCAACTTTGTTTAGGGTATTGTATTTTTTAATCCCTTCTTCGCCTTGCTCCCATAACTTACCATACACCGCTTCTTGCCAAGCAGGACTCTGCTTAGCACGGTATATTTTAAGATTGAGTGCCAAACGCTCTGACAGTGATTCAATAAATTGATATGTCTCAGGAAACAAATAACCCGTATCAGTAAGTACCACGGGAATATCAGGCTGCTGCTGAGTCAAAAGGTGTAACATAACCGCAGCTTGAATACCGAAACTAGAAGACAAAAAGTGAGTATCCGGTAAGTTTTCCAGTGCCCAAGCCACTCTCTGCTCGGCAGTTTTATCACTCAGTAGGACATTAGCATCCGCGAGTAGCATCTGCTGAGTTGCGCTGTCCAGAGTCAATATTTGCTTAAAATCACTCATTTTCTCATCCAATGGGCAGCCTAGCTGCCCGTTCTAAATCAAGCGTGGAAATCAGTTTTTGACACTTTTACTTCCGCAACGATTTCTTTGCGGATGACATAGTCACCAAAACATTCATCTTCGCTGCGCTCACTGACCCACTGACCAATCAACTCATCTAGCGCTGGCAGGAAGACGTCTTCGCCGACATTCTCCAAATACAACTTAGGAATGCGAGTACCTGCACGGTTACCACCTAAATACATATTGTATTTGCCAGGTCCTTTACCCACGAATCCAACCTCAGCTAGCATCGCTCGGCCACAGCCGTTAGGACAGCCAACTACACGAAGGATAATATTCTCTTCAGCAACCTCATGCTTGGCGAGCAACCCTTCTACCTTTGTCACAAGCTCAGGTAAATAGCGCTCCGCCTCAGCCATCGCAAGTGGACACGTCGGTAGCGATACACATGCCATCGAGTTTTTACGCTGCTCTGAATGCTCGCTATCTATCAAACCATGCTCGCGGGCAATTTGTTCGATTTGTGCTTTATCCTCAGCTGCAACTCCAGCAATAATTAAGTTTTGGTTTGCTGTCATGCGGAAATCCCCTTTGTGGATTTCTGCAATTTTGCGACAACCTGTTTTAAGTGGTTTATCTGGGAAATCTAAAATACGGCCATTTTCGATAAACACCGTTAAGTGATGCTTACCATCAATACCTTCAACCCAACCAAAGCGGTCACCACGGTGGGTGAATTCATAAGGACGGCTTGGCTCAAACGTCATACCGGCACGGTTTTCAACTTCCGCTTTAAACGCCTCTGTGCCAAATGTATCTAGCGTATATTTAGTTTTTGCATTTTTACGGTTTACTCGGTTACCCCAGTCACGTTGCACAGAAACCACATGCTCAGCAACGGCAAGTGTATGCTCAAGCGGAATAAAGCCAAGGTCATCAGCTTTACGTGGATAGGTATTAACGTCACCATGGGTCATCGCCAAACCACCACCCACAAGCACGTTAAAGCCAACTAGCTTGCCTTCATCTGCGATAGCAACAAAGTTGAGATCATTGGCATGCACATCGACTTCATTATTCGGAGGAATAGTAACGGTGGTTTTGAATTTACGTGGTAGATACGTATCACCCAAAATCGGCTCTGCCGTTGTCTCGGTTTTTTCACCGTTCAACCAGATTTCAGCGTAAGCTTTGGTTTTAGGTAGTAAGTGCTCTGAAATTTTAGCCGCCCACTCGTACGCTTCTTGGTGTAACTCAGACTCGACCGGGTTAGTTGTGCATAATACGTTGCGGTTTACATCCCCCGCCGTCGCAATAGAATCGATACCTACGCTATTCAGCAGTTGGTGCATCCCTTTGATGTTTGGCTTCAATACACCGTGGAACTGGAAAGTTTGGCGCGTTGTCAGACGAATGCTGCCATACATGGTTTTATCCGCTGCAAACTCGTCAATCGCCAGCCACTGATGTGGTTTTATGATACCGCCTGGCATACGAGCACGAAGCATCACGTTATGCAGTGGCTCAAGGCGTTGCTTAGTACGCTCTGGGCGGATATCGCGGTCGTCTTGCTGATACATACCGTGGAAACGGATCAATTGGAAGTTATCCGCAGTAAAGCCGCCGGTTAGTTGATCGGTCAGATCCGTTGAAATTGTGCCACGTAAGTGGGCACTTTGTGACTTCAAACGCTCATTATCAGAAAACTTTGCGTTTGCATCGAGCTTACTATTCGGTTTGATTTCAGAATTGCTCATTGTCTTTCCTACATTAAAATTGGCTGACGGTATAACAAGACGCGTTAGTAAACGTCTTTCTGATAACGGTTTGCGCTACGCAATGCTTTAAGGTATTGCTCAGCTTGTTCATCATCTTTCCCTCCATGGGTTTTAATGATGTCGATAAGTGCTTGGTGTACATCTTTAGCCATTCTGCTAGCGTCACCACAGACATAAAAATGAGCGCCCTTTTCAAGCCATGCAAATACAGCTTCGCCCTTCTCGCGCAGTCTATCTTGCACGTAAATCTTTTCTGCCTGATCACGACTAAATGCCAAATCTACATGTGTTAATAAACCCGACTTTACGTAATTTTGAATTTCTACTTGATAAAGGAAATCTTCTGTAAAGTGTGGATTACCAAAGAACAGCCAGTTTTCACCCTCAGCGTCACGCGCCTCACGCTCTTGCAAGAAGGCTCTGAACGGTGCGATACCTGTACCTGGGCCAACCATGATCACAGGTGTAGCATTGTCGACAGGTAACCTAAAGTTGTCGTTATGCTCACTGAATACTTTCACTTTCGTACCTTCTTCAGCACGATTCGCCAAATAACCTGAGCAGCCGCCAAAATGCTTTTCACCAAAGGTATCAAATTCAACTAAACCTACGGTTAAATGCACCTCTTCTTCCACCTCAGCTTGGCTTGACGCGATAGAGTACAGGCGCGCTTGTAATTTGCGACAACAATCAACTAGCGCTTGCGCCTCAATGTTGGCAGGATTTTGCTTAATCACATCGAAGATTTGACGTTCTTCAATATAAGCACGCAATGCCGCTTTATCGTTTGCAAGTGCGCTTAGTTCCTCATTCCCAGTCGCAATCGCATACTTCTCAACAAAGCCAGGATACGACTGTGTTAGCTCAAGATGTTCAATCAACGCCGTTTCTAATGAAACGGTGAGTTCACCTATTTTTACGGTTTGTGTTTTGTCGAGTTTTAAGACGTCGATCACCGCCGCCACTTCTTGTGGATCATTTAAGAAATACACGCCAAGTGAATCACCCGGCTGATAAGTGATATCGGAACCTTCAAGCGAAATTTCAATGTGACGCACATCTTTGCTTGAGTTTCTGCCAGTGATCTTTTGTACCACACTAAGCTCGGCCGCGAATGGGTTTTGCTTTGTATATTGGCTCGCTGCGGCCTGAGGCGTACCAAACGGCATGCTGATAACGTTACCACCACCCGCTTGCTGCTGAGCTTTAAGCGCAGGCTCCAACGCATCTAGCGCCTTTGCGATCCACGCCTCTGCTTCAGCTTCATAATCCACATCTAAGTCAGCACGCGGCACAACAATTTCAGCACCAAGGGCAGCCAAGCGCGCTTCAAAATCCTTTGCTGTTTGGCAGAAGAATTCATAACTTGAATCACCAAGGCCAATCACAGCTTGCTTTACACCTTCCAGTTTAGGCGCCTTCTTACCGGCTAAGAATTCATGCAATGCTTCTGCATCTTCTGGTGGTTCTCCCTCACCGTAAGTAGAGACAGCAATCACTAAGAACTTCTCTTTTTTCAGGTTGGCTGGTTTGTAGTCAGCCATATTGACCAACTTAGTCGTCAAGCCACGCGCTTCCGCCTGAGCTTTAATTTGGTTTGCAACCCCTTTTGCGTTACCGGTTTGTGAACCAAATAAAATAGTCAGAGGTGCAGACTCGTCAGCGCCCGCTGTTGCTTGTCCAGCAATACCTGATAATGCAGCTGAATTTGCGGTTGCAGCTAAATAGCCACTCACCCATGCCTGTTGGATTGGATTTAACTCTCCAACTAAGCCTTGTAGTTTTTGCAGTTGTTCATGTGTCAGCGGACTTGCTGCAGCATTAAGTTGACTTAACAACATCATGGATCCCCGTACCCAAAAGGTTTTGCTTGCTCATTGCATAACTGGCTCGCACGCAGCGTAGCCTACTTTTATTAGCGTGAAGCATACGTGGCAAATTGAGAGATCAAAAAGAATAGAATCTGCTTTTATATTCCTTTTAGTTATTGAAGATTGAAAAGTCCAAAGAAAACAGATTAAAAGAAGTTCGATATTTAACCGTCAAAAAGTTTAACATTGCCGTAACAGTTTTGATGCAAAATCAAACTGTCATACACAGACAAATCAATAATACAGATAATCATAATAATGAGACTAACAATGAAACACGGGAAATATATAAACCTAATACTCAGTTCTTATTGCTCAATACTCAGCTTAAGCGCTGTTGCAGAAGTTACAAATGGCAGTTTTGAGAGCTGGAGCGGTCAAGTCCCTAGTGGATGGACGACGATAGACTCGGGCATCACACTTAGCTCGGTTACGACACCAATAAAAGACGGTAATCGTGCCGCAGCGGTACAGGTAACCACTGCTACACAAAGTAGCACAGACTTACAACAGCAAGTAAACGTTGAAGCTGGTAAAAGCTATCAATTTAGTACTTGGGTCTATCACACGGAAGGTGGTGTCAAAGCACGATTAGTGGTGGATGGCTATCATGGCTATTCAGATCAGTTCAATATCGGGCAGTGGCAACAACTTAGCTATACCTACACCGCAACTGCAACCACAGCAATTAACGTTGGCTTACGTTTTTACGATGGCAGTGGTTTTGACGGTAATGAAACTGTCTACGTTGACGGCTTTGGTCCAACTTCTACCACACCAGAGCCGCCTCAGAGCTGTCAAAATAATAGTGTCACTCTCGCTTTGATGACCGATAATTATGGTAGCGAAACAAGCTGGCAAATCACTAATACAGCAAACACAATAATGGCTAGTGGTAGTGGCTATAGCAATAATCAATCGGTAAACGAAAATCTATGCCTTAACGACGGTAGTTATACGTTTACGATTTTAGACAGCTATGGCGACGGAATTTGTTGCACCAATGGTAATGGCCAGTATACCTTAACGCACGCTGGTACAACGCTCGCTTCCGGCGGCCAGTTCAGCAATCGTCAAGATCATGCCTTTACGCTTGGCACAGCCACACCGCCCCCTTCAGGCGATGGTTACTATGCCTCAGCTGCTGGACTTAGCGGTTATGCACTGAAAACAGAGTTACACCAGATTATTCGTAACCACCAATCACAAGGTTATTCTGCTATTTGGAGCTTTATCGATCAGAACGAGCGCGACCGCTATTTTGAAAAAGATAACAGTATATTAGATCGCTACTCTGAAAAGCCAACGGCAAATGATAGTGTTACTTATGTCTCTACCGGCTCACAATGCGGCAGTTACAGCGGCGAGGGCGATTGCTATAATCGTGAACACTCATTCCCTAAATCTTGGTTTGGTGGCCAAGTAGAACCGATGAATTCAGATATCCATCATATTTTTGCTTCCGATGGCTATGTAAATTCAAAGCGCAGTAACTATCCATTTGGTGAAGTAGGAAGCGCTTCTTATACCTCAAGTAATGGTAGTCGCTTAGGTTCTGCATCTGGTATTAATTACAGCGGTACCGTATTTGAGCCTATTGATAGTTTCAAAGGAGATTTTGCTCGTGCCTACTTCTATATGGCAACGCGTTATCAAGATGTGATTGCAAATTGGCAAAATAATACCAGCTACAGTAATGCGGTACTCAATGGCACCCAGCAGCAAGTCTTCGAAACTTGGGTCGTCAACATGCTAAAAAGATGGCATAACGAAGATCCTGTCGATGCCCTTGAGCAAGCGCGCAACCAAGCAGCTTATGAATTTCAGGGTAACCGAAATCCATTTGTAGACCATCCAGAGTTCGTCGAAGCAATTTGGTAACTATAAATAAAAAAGGCCAGTAACTGGCCTTTTTTCAATAACATCATTTTGGCTAATATTTAGCGAGGGTTAATTGTAAGTGGCTCAATCGTCACTTTCGCATTACCACTTGCGCCCATATGCCCGTTGTAAGTTTGTCCTTCAAACAAGGTGTAAAACACATCAACGTAGTCATCATCGTTAGTAAACCAATGGCTTGGCATCGCTTTGATCAATTGATTCGTCAGTTGCGGGATAATCGCATAACCTTGAACATTAGGATCAGGAATAGCGCGCATCACTTGAGTCACAATATCCAAAAGTGTTGTTGCTAAGTCTTGATAGTTAGTATTGTCGTCTTGCTCCATCAGCAATAGATCTGCCGCTTGCCAACGATATCGCTCCCAATGAATGATAATTTGATTAGGCGTATAGTCCGTACCATCGTGGTCCAAATATGGCATATCCACAATATCCAGAACGGGCTCATCTCGGGATGGGTTGACACCTGTTACAATGCCGTAAACTTCCGCAGCCCCAGATACCCAAGGCTCTTCATCGTCATTTAGTCTGATTTTCTTCAATACACTGGTTGAAATCGGCTCAGCATCATCGTTGCTCTGCACAGCTGTTGATGGCATTGCTAAGCCTTGCTTGGCAAACACTTGCTTCATTACCTGAATGCCTTCTTGTTTTACCTTGTCACTATCAAGTTCAACGATTAGCACAGGTCGCTCTGGCATTGTATGTGCGTCAAGTAAATGCAATTGGCCATGCTCATCAAAGGCCTCTACATATTGCCAGTGCTTATCATCACCTTTAGGCGCAAAAGCAATTAATGGCGCTTCACCTTGTTGCCACTTTGTTAGCATTTCGCTAGAAGCAATACGCAGCTGATACAGATTAGAGCTATAGTCAGTCAGACCTTTTAATGAACGAGTATACTGGTTCGCTTCTGTCATGAGCTGCTTAGTCGCCCCCTGAACTTGTAGCTGCTCCAGTGAAACGGCATCCTGATACTGGCTAAGTTGAGTTTGAACTTGGGGGCCTACGTGATTAAGTGATAGTGCTAATTTTTTCGCAATTTGCTTCTTTATATCAGCTACTTGAACTGGTGCAGCGTTAAATTTATCAAGCTGCTTAAGTGAACTGTAGGTATTAAGGCTAGCCTTGTCTGCCGCAAAACTTGCGAAAGACATTCCGCCGAGCATGGCTATCATTAGGGTAGAAAGGGTTACATGTTGTTTCATCTTGCGTTCCTAGAAATAATCCGTGTTATGGAATAAACAAGATAAAACAACAAAAATAAATTATCAATACATTAACATAGTTAACATATAAAACAATTTAATCTAGCTTTTAGAGTTTTTATTCTTCTACTGGATAGATAGTAATTTCTATACCGGCACCTATTGCAGAGATCCTAAGCAACGTATCTGCCTGTAGTGCTTGCGAAAAGCACTTGGGTGACATGCCTGAGTTAAAGCCAATATCAAAAGTTCGCTTGGTACAACCTAGCCATTGCTTAAGTGCCGCTTTAGAGCAAGACTCAATTAACTCACACAGTTGATTAATCGCTTTGTCAGGGGTTAATTCATTGGTATTTGCTTCGATGCGAGCCAATTGACGATAGTCATCTTGATCGTAATGCAGCACGATAGCATTTTTCTTTAAATCCGAAACTAGCGCACTGATATCCTGCTTTGACTCCAGTTCCAAATCGACATTTAAAAATTGAATTTCAGACATGTATTAAAAGCTACCTTGTAAAGCTAAATCTAGTAATGACTTATTTATCAGAGTGATAAGGACATTACTTATTGGACAATGCGACAATTTGTCACATTCTACGCACCGTGCGTTATAGTTATCATACTCACGAACAACTAGAATAACATATTGTGATGATTAAAAAACTGCTAAAACCCGCACGTAAACTCCACAAATACCTTGGCTATTTACTGTTTTTACAGATCTTTGCTTGGCTATTAGGCGGGCTGGTCATGAGCGCGCTCCCATTGGAAAAGATCCATGGTAAACACTTAGCGCATAGAAGCTTAGACAACCCCTTTCCCACTGCTGCGTACCAAGCTGATCTCAATCAGTTAGTACAAAACACAGTGCAAGTACGTCAAATCCAGTTCGGCCATTTTCTCGATACTCCCATCATCAAACTCAACCAAGATGAAAAGCTCATTTTCAACGGGATAACAGGCGCACCTTTTACCACACCAAATCAACAGAAAATAATACAACAGGCCAATCAACACCTATTAATTGCAGCGGATGTGAGTCATATTGAACGACTTGCCACAGCTCCCAGAGAAGCAGGTTACAAGGAGGATGTTTGGCGAGTCGAGTATAACGATACCCTCTCCACTACGCTGTATCTAAGTGCAGCCAGCGGTGAAGTTGTGACGGTTCGTAGTACGTTGTGGCGCATCTTTGATTTTTTTTGGATGTTACACATTATGGATTACGACGAACGTGAGGATTTTAATAACCCCTTGCTCATTTCCTTCGCCGCTACGAGTGTGCTCTTTTGTCTAACAGGGATATTGTTATTATTGCAATCTCCACCTTGGCGAAAACGCCGCCCTGCACTTAATAAATAAAGGGGTTTACCGTATACGCTTGTTGGTATTGATGATTTTTTTGATATAGTGACATTCCCTGTATTCCACCATTTGGTGAGAGGTTATGTCACGATATTGCTATATCTTAGCGCTTAGCTTATTTGTATTAACAGCTAACGCTCAAGAATTCACGTCTTTCTCAAAAGCAAAGAAACATTTATCACAACAAGTTACCGACAATACCCGCACGCTTTATTGTAATTGTAATATCAAAAAGCAAGGCAAAAAGCTGGTACCGGATCCCGCAAGTTGTGGTTATACCCCGAGGTTACCTTACACTCGCAATGGCAAAGAAAACGCCCGTGCTCAGCGCATTGAGTGGGAGCATATCGTGCCTGCGTGGGAATTTGGACATCAGTTGCAGTGCTGGCAAGATGGCGGAAGAAAGCACTGCCGTAAAGTCAGTGAGCAATTTAGGAGGATGGAAGCTGATATTCACAATCTTGCTCCAGCGATTGGCGAAATCAATGGGGATCGATCTAATTTCCGTTTTGGTATGTTACCTAGTACTGAAGCAAATTATGGTGCGTGTCCAGTCAAGATAGACTTTAAATTACGCCGAATTGAACCTCCAGAATATGCAAGAAAACGCATCGCTGAGGCGTATTTTTATATGGAAAAAACCTACGGGCTAAAAATCTCCCCACAACAGCGGAAATTATTCACGGCTTGGCAGAAACAGTGATTGCGAGATAACCCAAGCAGTGCTAGTTTTTAGTCATACAACTAAAACAGGAACGTGAATACGATGCAACGTATTACTCTAGTTTTCGCATCAACAGCAATGAGCTTGTTATTAGCCGCTTGTGGTGGCGGTGGCAGCGATTCATTAGGCACCGATAATCCAGGTAATAACACGGGACAAACCGAGCCGCCAACTTGGACGTTTAATCAATTTCCTGCGTCAAGTCAGTTTATTAACTATTGTGCCTCCCCAAGAACGGGTACAGACAAATATAACAACAACCAACCTTATCCTGATAAGGGTGGTACGGCGATGCATGAAAAAATGTGGCTCCGCTCTTTTACCAACGAAACCTACCTTTGGTACGACGAAGTACTAGATAACGACCCAACACAATTCGATACCGTTATTGATTACTTCGAGCAATTAAAAACAAGCCAAACAACGGCGTCGGGTAATGCCAAAGATCAATTTCATTTCTACGAATCTTATGAAAGCTTCCAAAAAGAAGCGCAATCGGGTGTTGCAACCGGTTATGGCATTCGTTGGGCGGCCATATCCACATCACCACCACGTAATTTTACTGTCGCCGCAGTAGAGCCTAATTCACCAGCCGCGAATGCAGGGATCGTACGTGGAGATAAGATCCTCTCGATAGATGGCGTCGACTTTATTTCAAGTGATAATACCGCTGCGCTAAATGCTGGCCTATCACCAGAGCAAAGCGAGCCACATAACTTTGTATTTGAAGATAAATCAGGCAACGAAAAATCCGTTACCCTGACTTCAGTCGATATTGAAACCTCACCGGTGCAAAACGCTAAAGTCATTAGTTATGGCGGTAAGCAGGTTGGTTATGTGCAGTTCAATCAATTTATTCCAACAGCCCAAGAAGGGTTGGTTGAAGCCTTTACTCTATTTAAAACACAAGAAATAGACGATTTAGTACTCGACATGCGTTACAACGGCGGTGGTCGCGTCATTATGGCAGCACAACTAGGCTATATGGTTGCAGGCAACAGCAGCCTAAATAAAACCTTCACTTATAGCACCTTAAATGACAAGCGTACTGCTGAAGAAGAACGAACAGAATTTGAGTCTAGAGCTATTAACTGGGCTGAAAACAAGTTTACATCCACCACTTTGCCCACCGTAACCTTACCTAGAGTTTATATCCTCTCGACACGAGGCACGGCCTCTGCCAGTGAAAATGTAGTTAATGGCCTGCGCGGCATTGATGTTGAAGTCTTTTTGATCGGTGGTACCACTCGAGGTAAGCCCTATGGCTTTGTGCCCGCGCAAAACTGCGGCACGGTTTACTATACCATTCAGTTTGGTTCAGAAAATGCCAAGGGCTTTGATGCTTATGCTGATGGCTTTACCCCTTCAGGAGCGTCAAGCAGCGGTGAAATTGGTCTGAGCGCACAAGTGCCAGGTTGTATTGTCGCAGATGACTTCTCAGCACCGCTAGGCAGTCAAGAAGAAGATCTTTTCGCCGCAGCACTGACGCATATAGATACCGGTCGTTGCCCAAATGTAGCGCAATTTGCGCCTACTGCTCAGCCACAGTATCAAAATAAGGAGCATGCGGTTACGCTCCCAGTCTATCCACTGCGAGAAAATGCAATTTTAATGAAGCCCAAGGAGCCGCAATAATGGCGCTGCTAAAAGCGGTGAAAATCACCGCTTTGGCTTTATTGATGCAAGCGTGCAATAGCGCGCCTGCATCAACTTCGGTTAATGAAGCTGTACTCTCGACATCTTCGCCCGAAGTGTTATCACAACTCAAGCAAGCTATAGTAAAACTCAAAGGCGGTTTACCACCGACTCTCGCAAGTACCGTTTTTCAACGTAGCCCAACACTACTGCTTGAGCATGGCCAAAGCCTAGATGGCAATGGCAGTCCAATTTTAGGCGCACATAATCTCGCTTATGAGAGTTTCATCTTGCAGCTTCGTGACACCCAGTGTGTGCTCTACTATCCGAAAAAGGATACTTATGTCGTGCTCAGTAAAGTTAGCTGCAAAAAGCTGGAAAAATAACGCCAGCCGTAATTCTCTTAACCTCATACCAATTGTATTAGGTAAATGAGCTATTTGAAGCGGAGAAATAACTTTAGTAGCTCCGCTCTCGCGTCCTGCTACCGCCAAGGTACCTATATCCATATAGGCAAGGCAAAAATTTTGCTATTTAGTTGTTCTAAATGAGAAATTTTTAACGACGCTAATATGGTATTTCACCCTTCAAATTGATTGGAGACTTAGTGCAATTGGTATCAGTTCAGGTTAGCAAAATGGCGCTTTAACACGTCACATAATGCCTGTACTTTGGCCGTTCGATGAACCAGTACATGGGTAACTAGCCAAACTTGGCTTAGCCATTTTAACTCATCACGCAACACCGGCTGTAAATCTGGGTAACGTTTTGCTACATCGTGCTGTAGCCCACCAATACCTAAGCCATTAACAATGGCACGCGACGCATCTGACGTTTCAGATACCCTAAGCGTCACTTGTGTCTCAGGGATATGTTCATCTACCCAAGCGAAATATGGCACTCTTGCATTAAATCCGGCCACACCAGAGACAAAGTAATGCGCCTGTAACGCTTCAAGTGTTTTAGGGATCCCCATACGCTTGATATAGCTTGAAGACGCATACAAGCCTGCTTCTAAAGTATTTAGATGCTGCACTATGTAGTCGGGCTCATCGGGCTTTGGTCCTGCCCTCACCGCTACATGCGCCTGTCCGTGATCTAAGCGTAAACGCTTTTGGTCGAGAATGACTTCAAGTTGTACCTGTGGGTGTAATTGCTGAAAAGTCAAACAAGGCTCCGAGAGCATATCCATAAAGCCACTGACCGTTGTCACCAAAAGCTTACCTCTAAGCTGACTGTCCGAGGCAACAATAGAAGTACTCAACTCCATCAAGCGCTCGTCTATTTGACTCGCCGTCGCAAGTAGCTTTTCTCCAGCCTGTGTTACCTGATAACCTCGGGCATGACGGTGAAATAACCGCGTTCCCAATGCTTCTTCTAAGCTATTTATTCGTCTCAGTACCGTACTGTGGTGGATCTCTAAATGCTCAGCCGCCGCTGATAAGGTGCCAAGCTTGGCAACCGTGTAAGCGACCTTAAGATCCTGCCAATCTGTGAATTTATCCATAACCACCTCTGTGCATATATGCACACAAGCTTTGCGTTTATTTCGGTTTTGTGCAAGTAAAATTTTGCTACTATCACTTTAACGAAACAAAATAAGGTATCAGCAAGATGACTACAGCAAAAATTATCGCACTAGCAGGCAGTTTAAGAAAAGACAGCTACAACCAATTACTCATCCAAGCCGCGGCAAACTTTGCACTAGAAAGTGGCGCAGAAGTAGAAGTGATCAAGTTACAAGATTTAGATATTCCAATGTTCGATGAAGATCTTGAAGCGCAAGGCACACCAAAAGGTGCTCAACTTTTAAAAGACAAGCTGCGCGATGCCGATGGTATTCTATTAGCAAGCCCAGAATACAATGGTTCTTTCACTGCGGTGCTCAAAAATGCAATAGACTGGGCGTCTAGAACAGAACAAGGTGCAGTGCCAGCATTTAGAAACAAGGTAGTGGCGCTCTATGCAGCCTCACCAGGCGGCTTAGGTGGATTACGCGGCCTAAACCATGTCCGTGATGTGTTGTCTGGCATTGGCAGTTTAGTACTCGCAGACCAATTGGCTGTACCTGGCGCATTTAATGTATTTGATGACCAAGGTAAAATTAAAGACCCAGAACTTGCTGAGAAAGTATCAAGCCTCGCTCTGCAACTGGTGTCCGTTGCAAGTAAGTTAAAATAGCTTTTAATCTCTCGTTCATATCTTGCTATGGACGCTTAGCTCATGCACACTAAGCGTCCAAAGCGAATTAGAGGCGCAATATCAGCCTTGTAATAATGGATACGAATAACGGGAGTCAGCTTTGCAAAGCACTCAGAGTCACCTATTTACCCCCTATCTCTCACACCATTTTCATTGCATTCAGTTTGATCCTGACAGCTTTGACGCGCTTTCCTTTGAACAACAAAATATACTCCTGCCCGCTTCACTTGATAAAGCGGTAGCGAAAAGGCGAGCTGAGTTTTTAGCGGGACGAATATGTGCCAAGACTTGCCTAGCGCAATTTGGACAAGGTGACTTTACGCTGCTTAACGGCTCCGATCGGGCGCCTATCTGGCCTGCTAATATTGTTGCCAGTATTACGCATACTCGAGGGATCGCGGCTGCGATTGCTACAGATGATATCGCCGTGAAAGGCTTAGGCATTGATATCGAAAGAGATATGAAACCGAAGCAAGAAGTCGAACTACAACGACAAATTCTACATCCTGAAGAAGCTGAAATTTTTGCGCTGTTCGGCGAGCAAGTGCACTGCCCATTGACTGTTATTTTCTCGGCCAAAGAAAGCATATTTAAGGCACTTTATAGCACGGTGCAAAAATTCTTTGGCTTTGATGCCGTCAAGCTGACTCAGTTTGATGACAAGAAACTTATTTTCACTTTGGTGGAAACGCTACACAAGGATTTAGGCGAAGGACAACAAGTGGAAGTATATTACCAATGCAAAGACGCTTTAGTGCTGACCGAGTGTGAATACATTGCAGAGTAAAATCATACCTGTTTGACTTAATACTTATAGCAATTAGTCTTAACTCTTGCTCAGTTTGAAGGAATAAATCTGACGCTAGCTGCGTTAAAAGTTTCTTATTTATAATTAAAAACGCCCACTTGGGGCGTTTAATCGAAGTTTGGATAAGGATTCACTTACCCATTTTCAAAAGGAAACTTACTGAAACACGACATTTTCACTGCCAGCAGCCGCTTTAAAGCGCGCTATCAGCTTTTCACAGTCCTGTAAGATCTCCGCTTCTAGGCGCTCTTCAGCACGCCAACGCTGGCTATCCATTTTGAAAATCTCTTTTTTAGAATACTTCTTACGCGCGTCATGAGTTGGCATTTCTTTGACTTCATCATACATCTGATAAACACCAGGATAACTCTGTTGTAAGTCAACTTCCTCGTCAAAGCTATATTGCGAGATGAGTACCCAAACTCGTAAACACCCTTCAGAATATTCACATTGTTTTTCCTTCATCGCACGCGCGATCAAGTTAACGCTATCCGCAATTTTTCCATTGCGCTGCTGCCGTGACTTTTCAAGCTCAGCAGCCTTTTGCTCGCGATGTTTGGCAATCTGCTCTTTTTGTACCTTCAGCTGCCATAGTAATTTACCCGCGTAAAACGCCAGTCCAGCAATAATCAGGGCACCAATAATGATTGCGATGATCCATGCAGTATTCATTACTTATCATCTTCCTCAAAGTCGTCGTCTAACCATTCATTTGCTAGATCATTACTCATAAACTGATCCATTGGATCATCATCTAGCATATCGCCTTCTTCAAACTCATCATCAATTCCTAAGATCTCACATAGTTCCTGATGACGTGCAATGCCGCGATTGAAGTATTTCGCATCTTTACCAGTTAGCAGTTCACCGCGTTCATGGCGTTCAAGTAGCGCCATCAAGCGTTCGTCATTTTCTAACTGCTCAAGCTCTTGCTCTGGAGTTAACGTCTCTACCGCTGTAGTTAACTTAACTTGTGGCTGTAGATGGCGCTTCATCTCAGGCTGTGTATTCGACTCAGCCGATTGTGGCTCTGCAACCAAAGAAATGGGCTTTTTACTACCAACACGCGGATCTTTATTGGTCGTCGTGTTTGATTGCTCTTTCACTAGGATCTCTGGTGCATTTCTCGAACCCGGCTTTTTACCCTTGGTTTTTTTGCTACGCTGCTCTTTAAGCGCACGTAACGCTTGTAGCTTTTCTTTACTCAGCCTTGGTGTTCCATTGGCTGCAACTTTACGTGTCTTTTTCTTTCTGGTCATAATTGGTTATCCAAAATTCTCGCGCTAACTACGCTTGGTGAGAATGATGACATCATTCCCAATAAATTCTAATTCACAATCCTGCTGCGCGGCAAAATACGCAAAGCTTTCTTGGCTAAAAAATGAAATATGCGTTAGGTCATTTTTATAGTGCCAATTCGCAAAGCGTGCTTTATCAATGACGAGCTTGGTCATCAATGCCAGCGACTTTCCCACTTTTAAGCATGCTAACAATTGCGTTAATACTTTTGCAGGTTCTGCTAAATGTTCCACCACTTCTGTACTCACGATAAAGTCATACTGACGAGTCAGTACACTGGCATCATTAGCATAGTACAGGTCAAACAAAGCCACCTGATGCCCAGCTTCTTCAAGCATTTTCGCAAGCAGCGGGCCTGGCCCACAGCCAAAGTCTAAACCTTGGCTTGGCGTCACCAAACGCGCCAACAGTGGATCCGCCACTCGTGCTAGAAAGCGACGATAGCCTTCATCGGCCAGATCGTTTTCATGGCTATCATAAATGGCCTTTTCTTGAGCTGGTGTTAATCTCGACTTGGGATCAACCATCACCAACTGGCAGGTTTGACATTGCCAGTACAGTCGATACTTGTCTTGATGGTAGGTTTCAAGCTGATTACCTTGGCACAGGCCACAACTGAATAGAGTTGAATCTTGCAATGGTCGACAGTGATTGCTTAATAAGGCGGCTATTGTATCAGGTATAATAGAGGCAACCAAATAAAAAGGCGGCAGAGATCACTCTCTACCGCCTACTAATCTGAGCGTCACAACTGGACACTTCTCCCTTCGACTTTTAAGTCTTATTATTATTCTTTTTATTTTATTGTCGTCCGTATTGTTTTTATTTTAGACTTCCGTGACACTTTCCATATTGTTTTTATTATGAGACTTCCGTGATTTTCTTATTCTCGGTCTTCCTGACGCTTTCTTGATAGTCCTTCGTATCCAACTAGATACACAACTTTGCCACCTACGCTTCCGTATCGAATTGTCCCTTTTTTTGTATTGCTTGGCGACAACGAATAATCTACGCTCCTGAGCTTGAGTTACAACTGTTTAATAACAAATTTCTTACCTTAATTTTTTTAATTAAACAGAAAAAAGATGAATTACATAAACTTACACTGAACAAGAGCTTAAAAATAAGCTAAAACTCACATGTTGCACAAGCAAATGTCTTACATTAAAAGTGAGATATATCTCACAACCTCAACAACAAAAAAAGGCAGCCTATGCTGCCCTTTTTTCAATAGTAAGAGTTTACACTGAGAGAGGTAAACTCACTATACGACTTTAGTGTAGACCACCTAAGTACTTAGATAATACTTCGATGTCTTTGTCTGTAAGCTTCTGCGCGATATCACGCATCATACCATTCATGTCATTGTTACGAGTGCCATCACGGAACTTCTCAAGCTGTGATTTGATGTACTCAGGGTGCTGGAATGACACTTTAGGGAACTTAGCTAAAGAAGTACCGTTACCACGAGGACCGTGACACGCAGCGCAAGCTGGAATACCACGCTCAGCATCACCGGCTTTATATAGCTTCTGACCTGCAGCAACAACATCTTCCGGCGTTGAACCAGCAGACATAGATAAAGAAGAGAAGTATGCGGCTAAATCTTTCATATCTTGATCTGACAGCGGCATAGCCATACCACTCATCACAGGATCCATACGCCCTTCTTTACCACCAGACGTCATACCTAGCTTAAACTCTTGTAGCTGCTTATAGATATAATCTGCATGCTGACCTGCGATTTTAGGATACATAGTCACAGGGGCATTGCCATCTGGACCGTGACATGCTGCACACGTTGCAGACTTTGCTTTACCTGCTTCCGCGTCACCATCGAATGCCGATGCGTTGCTTGCTGACAACGTACCAAGCAACATTGTTAAAGTTAATGCTATTTTTTTCATGGTAAATTCTCTGTTTCCGACCCTGTAATTTGTACCCTCGCGAACAAAGTCGCTCTCTTTATTGCTCGGGCAAATAATACCAATCAGTACTAATTAGGTTGTTATGTTAATCAGATGAATCATACATGCAAACTTAGCAAATATAACGCCAAACAGCACCGATCCATCTAAATACGCCTTGCTCAGCAGTGACTACTGATAGGTATACACTTTAGATTGACATTGCAATTTCTACATTCTACACGATATTACTTTCTCTGGCACGTTTTCTGCCCATATTAAGCTTATAATTTATAGGGACTTGACCTAGATTAATTAATATTGGCACGACGCTTCTGCCAATTAGCAACAAAAGCGGTGTTTAGAACAAACCTCACAATGCTTTTGGTTTCCGTCATACTGTTATAAAATACGCAATTCCATCCGCGAAAGTTTAATCAGTTAGGAGTCAGCGTGCTAAAATCTCGCGTTAAATACAATCAGGCACAATTTATCACAAGTGCCCCAGATATCAGTAAACTGCCACCAGACACTGGAATTGAAGTTGCTTTTGCGGGTCGTTCTAACGCTGGTAAGTCGAGCGCGCTCAATACGCTTACAGACCAAAAGCTGGCACGCACCAGTAAAACACCTGGCCGGACTCAGCTTATTAATACTTTTTCTCTAGGTGAAGATCAGCGTTTGATTGATTTACCTGGCTATGGCTTTGCGAAAGTCCCATTAGAGATGAAAAAGAAATGGCAAAAAGCATTAGGTGAATATTTACAACGCCGAAAATGTCTTAAAGGGATTGTGGTATTAATGGATATTCGTCACCCTCTTAAAGATCTCGATATGGATCTCATCAACTGGGCGACTGGCAGCAATATACCGGTATTGGCGTTGTTGACTAAAGCCGATAAGCTAAAACAAGGTAAGCGCAAAGCAGAAGTACTTCAAGTACGTCGTGCGCTATCTGAAATAGACGGTGATATCACAGTTCACGCATTTTCTTCTTTGAAAGGCATCGGGTTGAACGAATTAGCGTGGAAACTGGATGATTGGTACTTAGGTCCGTTTGTTAAAGAAGCTCAAGAAGAAGCGAGCGAATAATCAAAACGTAGGGCGCGCTTAGCTAAGATAAAAGCGCGTCTTTGCCGACATCAGATAAAAGCCTTTTTCATCTTCCTCAAGCAATTCAGCCCACTGATAATAGACATTTCGTGAAATTCTAGCGGTTAAACCATAATTGAGTGTGAGAAATGGAATATCTCCCCCATTAACATGCTCAAGCGCTAATGGAAACACATCACAAATGGGCCATTCACGGCCTAAATTATCTATCGCGATAATACACGGTGATAACTCCAAAGCTGATGCTTCATCACAATAACGCCATTGCTCGATAATAAAAGGATGAGCAAGCACCTCTATCTCACAACTTTCTGCTGGGGTTTTTAACCAATACTGTTGACCATCAAAGGTTAAAACACTAGCAAACAAGGCAACTAGCGATTGCCGTTTAATTTCACGCCCTTGATGAAACCAACGACCGTCCGCCGCAATTTTGATGTCAGAAAAACCGCACGACGGCGCCGACCAATTTTCGGTCGGCGCATGAGTCGTAACATACTGTTTGATTAACGCATCAATTTTGTTCATCAAAAACCAAGTTGAAGCTAACAGGCACGCTAGTCGCGATAGTCTTCAGACCCGCGATTTCTCGTAGCGCTTCAATTCCTTTATCTAACCCAAACTGCTTAGAATCGAGAATAAACGCATGTACCGGTGTAACCACCAAGCCATTTGCACTTTTCGTTATCAATAAGTCTAGGCTGATCTTTTGGATCTGACCATGCAGTGTCAATGTTGCTGTTACATCATTGATTTTTTGTGTACCAGCTTTAAGTTTAGCAAGCACTTCAGAAACATCAGCGTTAACTTTCGCCTTTGGGTGTTGCGCTACATTGAACAGCATCTTTTGCATGCGTTCATTACGGATCGGGATCATCGTTTCAACGCTTGCCAGGTCAATATTAACCTCAAGCTCGCCTTTAGCAGATAATGTACCATCTATCGTTTTAAAATGATGTACTTCTGCAACGCTAGTCTGTTTCACAGACACAAAACTAACATCGCTTTGTTGTTGATTAAATTGCCAAGCTGCGAACGCCTGAGAAGAAATAAGTGCACTACCTAAAAGAAGGTACTTTAGCATGACGACTTCCTTATGAAATGAGAGTGAATTGCATTTGAGCGCTCAGTGTAAAACGCAGTGCAAATTAAATAAACCTTTAATCTAAAACTGATGGCTAAGACTAGATATTATTCTTGATCTAAGACTAGAAATTGATTTGTTCAAGAGAAGAAAAAGACGGCCCGTAAAAATTACGAGCCGCTATAGCAATCTGGGGAGAAGCTATCAATACACTGTATCCTCTTTCGAGAGATACATCATCAACAGGATGTCCTACAGGATGAGGACGGCGCGAACAATAACAAATAGACGTTCAGAAATAAACACCAAAAAGCAAAACTTGAGCCAATTTGATAAACTTTCAACGTTAATTTGTTTTTTGTTACTGGAGATTAACAGGAGCTACAAAATTAAGACGCTATGCTGCTAGTGTATACTTGCAAACAAAGATGAATGAAGTTGCACTAGTCTAATCGACTAGTGCAACTCGGGTAGATTTTAATATTGACTAGTGCGCTTGTTCCCAGTTGTCACCACTGTCGGCTTCAACTAATAACGGTACATCAAGTGTTGCCGCTGCGCTCATCAACTCACAGATCTTTTCACTGTATTCAGCAACTTTATCACTGTGTACTTCAAACACTAATTCATCGTGCACTTGCATGAGCAACTGGATATCATTGCTATCACAGCTTTGTAGCCATTCATCCACTTTAATCATCGCTTTTTTGATGATGTCCGCCGCAGTGCCCTGCATCGGTGCATTGATGGCTGCACGCTCTGCTGCTTTTCTGCGAGCGCCATTACGCGCATTGATATCCGGTAGATACAAGCGGCGACCGAATAAGGTTTCTACATACCCTTTATCAGCAGCCTCTTCACGCGTACGCTCCATATACTCTAATACACCAGGGAAGCGTTCAAAGTACATATCCATATAATGTTGCGCTTCATTTCTTGGAATATCTAACTGACGTGACAGACCAAACGCACTCATGCCATAGATCAGACCAAAGTTAACCGCTTTGGCTTTTCGGCGCATATCAGAAGTCACTTCCTCTAGCGGCACGGAAAACACTTCAGACGCTGTTGCACTGTGTACATCTTTACCTTCAGCAAAGGCACTCAACAACCCTTTGTCTTGTGACAAATGTGCCATGATCCTAAGCTCGATTTGGCTGTAATCCGCCGCAACGATTTGTTTATTATTGTCGGCAACAAATGCCTGACGAATACGACGTCCGGCTTCATTACGGATTGGAATATTTTGCAAGTTAGGATCGCTTGAGCTTAGACGGCCCGTTGCGGTAACGGCTTGATGATAAGAGGTGTGCACACGACCAGTATCCGCATTAACCAATTTTGGTAGTTTATCGGTATAGGTTGATTTCAGCTTAGCTAAGCCACGATGCTCAATAATAAGTTTTGGCAGTGGATAATCATGCGCCAACTCTTGTAGCACTTCTTCAGCCGTTGAAGGCGCGCCTTTTGGCGTTTTCTTAATCACTGGCAGCTCAAGTTTGTCGAACAATATCGCTTGCAATTGCTTTGTTGAACTCAGGTTGAACTCCTCACCAGCAATTTCAAAGGCCTGTTGTTCAAGCTCACCTAAGCGTTTTTCAATCTCAATACTTTGCTTTGCGAGCATATCACCATCGATGTGCACACCAGTGCGTTCAATGCGAGAAAGTACACTCAGCAGCGGTAATTCAATTTCTGTAAATACTTGCTTAAGGCGATTTTCTTTTTCAATTAGCGGCCAAAGGTGTTGATGTAACCTCAGCGTAATATCAGCGTCTTCCGCGGCATAAGGTGCCGCCTTTTCTAGCTCAATTTGGTTAAAGGTCAGTTGGTTCTTACCTTTACCAGCTATGTCTTCAAAGCTAATGGTTTTATGGCCTAAATATTTTAGCGCCAAGGAGTCCATATCGTGACGAGTTCCAACACTGTTAAATACGTAAGACTCCAACATGGTATCAAAAGCGATCCCCTGCAGTTCAAGCCCTGCACGAGCAAGCACACTTTGATCATATTTTAAATTTTGACCCACTTTTTTGATCTGAGGATCTGCAAGTAGTGGTGCCATGATCTCAAACACCATATCTTGAGAAAGCTGCTCGGGCGCTCCCACATAATCGTGATTGATTGGTAAGTAAGCCGCTTCGCCCGGTGCAACCGCAAAGCTCATTCCTACTAGATCCGCCTGCATATAGTTAACACTGGTGGTTTCAGTATCAAAAGCGATGAGTTGGGCTGCTTTTAACTTAGTTACCCAGTCATCAAGCTGTGCTTTTGTCAAAATAGTCTCGTATTGGGTGTCGACCTGCGCCGCTGCAGGCGCCGACCCTTCAGCCTCCACATCAACGATATCAGCTTGTGACTGACCATCCAGCAATTCAGCTAACCAACGCTTAAATTCACACTGACCATATAGCTCGATTAAGCGATCTTTGTCCATCTCAGCTATCTTAAATTGCTCTAAGTCTTGCTCTACTTCACAATCCAGCTTAATGGTGGCTAATTCATATGACAATTTTAGCTGCGCTTGGTGTTCCTCTAGTTTTTTCGCCATGGTTTTTGAGCCACGAAAACCTAAATCAGCAATTTTGTCTAAGTTTTCGTAGAGCGAATCAATAGAGCCTAACCCCTGAAGCATCGCCAATGCCGTTTTTTCACCAACGCCAGGTACGCCCGGAATATTATCGACCTTATCTCCCATTAACGCGAGATAGTCGATGATCAAGTCAGGACCAATACCAAATTTATCCACTACCCCTTCAGGGTCTAAGATCGTATTCGTCATTGTGTTGATCAACGTGACATGTTCATTGACCAATTGCGCCATATCCTTATCACCAGTGCTGATTAGCACATGGCGACTTTGCTCTGACGCTATTTTAGAGAATGTACCGATCACGTCATCAGCCTCAACACCACTTATACTTACCAGTGGTAGGCCCATTGCTTTAATTATTTCGTGGATCGGCTCAATTTGCGTTCTCAGATCATCCGGCATAGGCGGGCGATGTGCTTTATACTCGCTATACATTTCGTTGCGGAAAGTTGGCCCTTTAGCGTCAAAGACTACTACCATATGACTTGGTTGATATTGCTTAAGCAAACTCTTAAGCATATTGATCACACCGTAGATCGCACCAGTTGCTTCACCTTTTGAATTTGTTAAATGTGGTGGCGCATGATAAGCACGAAATAAATAGGAAGAACCATCAACCAAGATCAACGGATTTTGAGGGATCTGAGACATAAATATTGGATCCTAAATTAGTCTTTTGTGGAGTAGAATGTAAGGATGCCACAAGGCACAAGATAAAACGAGTTTCGCGTTATCTCATCATTTAGATAAATCGTGCTGCACCTGTGGATAACTTTGTAGACAAACACGAAAAATCGCTCCGAAACTTTGTTTTAAAAGTCAGAGTGTAAATTAAAACTTTGATTTACTTGCGCTTTTTGTGCCTTTTTTATTGTTATTATCTTTACCGCTTTGTGGATAAAGAATTTTTTTAGTCACGCTTAACAAACTGGGTGAGTAAAAAATAGCCTGATTTTCTCAAGCGGAGGAGTATACTAACACAATTGATCAAAGATCATAGAAGATCCTTTATAATTTTTTAATTCGTGCATAATTCTTTTTATGCATATAGCGCGCATGATGTGACATTGAAGGGAGAAATGAATGAAAAAAGTAGCGGTAATTTTAAGTGGCTGTGGAGTATTCGACGGTGCCGAGATCCACGAGTCAGTATTAACACTACTCAATCTTGAAAAAGCAGGGGCAAGCTATCAGTGCTTTGCACCTAATATTGATCAATTCCATGTGATCAATCACATCACCGGTGAAGAACAAGATGAACGTCGTAATGTTCTTATTGAAGCCGCCCGCATTGCACGCGGAGAAATTGCAGATTTGGAAACATTAAATGCTGACGAATTCGATGCATTGGCATTACCCGGAGGTTTTGGTGTCGCAAAGAACCTTTCCGATTTTGCTTTTAAAGGCGCTGACTCTACGATCCTTGAAAGCGTAAAGCGCGTATGCCGTGAGTTCAATCACCAACAAAAGCCTATTGCTTATTTATGTATTGCGCCAGCACTCATCGCCCATATCCATACACCGGGTACACTCGCAACCATAGGTAATGATGTTGATACCGCAGCGGCAATTAATACGCTTGGTGCAAAGCACGTGGATTGTGAAGTGACCGAGATCGTCGTTGATGACAATGAAAAAGTTATTAGTACACCGGCATATATGCTAGCATCATCCATCCTTGAAGCCGCGACAGGCATCGAAAAGGCGGTGATTAAACTCATCGAAATGGCATAGAGGCGATCACTTCCCCCCATCCATTCGTATTAGTAAAGAAAAACGTCAAGGCCGAGCAATTCGCATTTCGGCCTTGAACGATTGCAAATTTAGGCAGAAAAGCTTGCCCTAACGCAATAAATTAATGGTTTTAACCATTTATACTCAAGTTTACGTTTTATAAATGAACAGGTGACGTTATAATCCCAATAATTCCGTCATCCATTATCGTGATTGAACACGTTCAAACGAAGTGAGCAAGGTAAATGAAAAAACTTTCAGCAGCACTTTTATTGCTATCAACAGCCGCAGTTGCGCAACCATACGACAATTCTTTAACTGAAGAAGCGATTAAAAAACGTCTTCAGCCTATCGGCTCAGTATATTTAGCTGGTGCTGAAAGTGCAGCAGAAGCCGAGCCATCAGGACCTCGTTCAGGTGAGCAGGTTTATCAAGCGGCATGTTTCGCTTGTCACGGCACCGGCGCATTAGGTGCACCAAAAACAGCCGACGATTGGGCACCGCGTCTAGCGAAAGGTAAAGACGTATTACTAGATCATGCGATCAATGGCTTCAATGCAATGCCTCCTCGCGGTACTTGTATGAACTGCTCGGATGATGAGATTGCAGCAGCAATCGATTTCATGACAAGTAAATAAGTATTTCAACTTCTGTATTTAGGGTAGAAAGACTTATTGGACAGTGCAGCGTTTATCGCTGCATTTTCGTCTCAATATAGTGTCATCAAAGCCGTGATTAACACTGGTTTGATATCGCTTTATAAAGCGAACAGGAATGAGAAATTTACACTTGACCGTCTCGGCTAAAAGTGAAACTATTAAGCTCAATAATTAAACAACAATAAGAACTGGTTTCGTCATTGGAAGAGCCACAGCAACAGGTTAGGAGACTATCTCGGCGAACCGCCAGATTAGAGTCTTTACTCAAAAAGTATAAAAGAAAGTCTCAACTTCAATACACATTAATTCAGTTATCAGAACAGGCTAGCACTGTTGCTGAGCTTACCCTGTTGTATCCCGCAATCCACAATATTCTATCTCAATATTTACCTAGCAAAAGCTTTTACGTTGTCCTGCAAAATCGCTTTACTCAAGCGCTTGAGCTATCGTATTTTGTTGATGAGAAAGACGGTATTTCTGTCCCACTTCATGAAGCACATCACTTTAAAGATGGTGTGACTGGTTTTGTATTTAAAACTGGCGAAACCGTTTATCTCACCAAAGATGACATGCTATCGCGAGCCAATGCTGGCGAGTTTAAGATAATGGGCAGTCAAGCAGAGCATTGGGTGGGTGTACCTATCTACCGCGATGGCGCAATTATTGGCGTGATGGTATCGCAAAGCTACGAAGCCGAGCAATCCTACAGCGATCATCAAGTTGAATTGCTTGAAGTCATGTCACTGTATCTGGCCACAGCGATTGAACGCGTTAAAAAGCGTGAGTTACTAGAGTCTGAAGTGAAAATTCGCACGCGGGCACTAATGCAAAGTAATGAAGCACTTAATAAAGAGATAGAAAACCGCAAGCGTGCGCTAGAAAGACAGCAAATCTTATTCAAGATTTCTGAATTAGCAACCCAGTTCTCCGATATTGACGATGTTTACCAACAAGTTCACGACATTATTCGTTCTATTACTTTTGCCGACAACCTCTACATAGCGCTTTACGATAAAGAGACGAATTGGCTTACCTTCCCGTATAGCGTTGATGAAAAAACCAGTTATAACCCTCGCCCATTTGCAAAAGGGTATAGTGAGCTGGTCATTCGTACTGAGCAAAGCCAGTTAATAGACAGTACCCGTGCCAAAGCCTTAGCACTCGAAGGCACAGTAGAGCGCCCCGCAGGCTATAATCACAAGCTTGCTGCAACGAGTTGGCTTGGTGCACCATTAAAAACCGCTACTGGCGTCATCGGCCTGATCGCATGTCAGGCTTATGAGCACAAACACGAATTTAATTATGATGATGTTGAGCTGATCTCTTTTGTATCTAATCAGATTGCCTCTGTACTACAAACGCACCTAGCGAACCAAGCGCTTAAGATCAGTCACCAGCAGTTAGAACATCGAGTTGCGGAAAAAACCAAAGAGCTACAACAAGCCAATTTACACCTGCAAATGCAGATGGAAGAGCGCAAAAAGATTGAGCAACAGCTTTATCATGATGCTCATCATGATTCACTCACGGGCCTTCCAAACCGTAGTTTGTTTTTAACTCAGCTCGAAAAGACGCTGAAGAAACATCATCGTTATCCCGAAGATAACTTTGCCGTTCTTTTTATTGATTTAGATAAATTTAAAGACATTAATGATGAATTAGGTCACCAAGCTGGCGATCAGTTTTTGGTGTGGGTGGCACAGTCATTCTTAGAGTGTATTCGTGAACACGATTTATTAGCTCGACTTGCTGGTGATGAATTCGTGATCTTACTTGATCACCTAACCGATCGTCAGCAAGCGGAAGATGTCGCCAAACGTATTATCAAAGTCATGCAGCAACCTTTCTGTTTGAAGGGGGTATGCATGCAAAGCGGTGCCAGCATAGGGATCACCTACAGTAATAAGCTATACCGTAACACCGATGAAATCATCAGAGATGCCGATGCGGCAATGTACTATGCTAAAAACGCTGGCCGTGGTCGCTATGAATTTTATCATCCATTGCTAACCGCAAGCTCAAATGCTCAAAAGCAGCAAGAGCAGCATCACTTAGATAAGCTCCCTACCCACTTCCGCTGTACTGAAATCGTGAACTGGTCTGATAACGCCCAACCAATTGGCTTTTTGGAAGCCTTTGGCGAGCATCCAGTGTTAGGCAGCACCAGTTTTGATATTCTGAAAAAGTTTGCCGCAGAAAAATCTCAACTGCTTGAAATTGAATTGCACCTACTTAACAAAGCGCAAGAAATTGCCCTTAGCCGCGATGAAGATATGCTATTTGGCTGCTCTGCAATGTTACTAGAAAGCGCACATTTTGACGCGCTAAAGCAGCAGCTTAAGCGGCAAGACAAACCACTTTGTTTGCTCTTCGAAGAAAGCGAAATTCGCTTTGCTTCTAGTCAACAGGTATTAAATCTCAGAGCCCTAGCCGATATGGGGATCCCTATTGGCTTGAATAATTTTGGTAAAGATCGCTGCGATCTAACCCTAATCAGCCAAGTTGACTTTACCTATGTCTTATTAAGCTCGACGTTTAGTAAACGCGTCTTACAGCAAACGAGTTATGAGGTTCAATTACAAGGTATTTTAGCCGTTACTAAGGTGAAGAGTATTAAGGTCATCGCCCGGGGTCCTGCGATTTTAAACTTTAGAAGCTTGCTGGAAAAGCATGGCTTGCAGCTTTTTTTTGGCAAACAGCAAATGCTGGATAAGGGCAACGAACGTGTAGCCTTTATCCAGAGTTTTGATAACGAATCAGTCCCGTCTTAGCATTGCCCGTAAATTCGCAACGTTAGACTTACCTTTTTCCATTCGTTCTGCCTGTGTCGCCACAGGCTTTTTCCCTTCAATTTGTAAATCATCTTGCGGCAATTCTTGTACAAAGCGACTCAGCTCTGGGGTGATCTGCTCACCAAATTGACGACGACTTTTGGTATAAGTCAATGTTAAGGTTTGCTGAGCTCGAGTTATACCAACGTAGGCCAAACGCCTTTCCTCTTCGACATTATCTTCATCAATACTCGTTTGGTGAGGTAGTAAGCCTTCTTCCATCCCCACCATAAATACGTGTGGATATTCCAAACCTTTGGACGCATGCAGCGTTAATAACTGTACTGCATCTGAGTCATCTTCCTCTTCATTGCGCTCAAGCATATCTCTTAATGTGAGTTTGCTTACCACTTCTGGCAGTGTCATGGCGGGGTTATCAGCATCTCCCGTGAGCATATCACTTATCCAACGGTATAATTCTGATACGTTTTTCATCCGCATTTCCGCAGCTTTTGCACTGGGAGATGACTCGTACAGATACGCTTCGTAATTAATTTCACGGATCATATCTTTTACCGCTTCCAAGGTACCTCCGCGGGTTGCTCGGTCGGAAAGCTCAACCACCCAGCGCGCAAATCCCATCAATGCATTTAAGCCACGACCCGCCAAGCGATCTGAGAGCTCTGACTCAAAACACGCCGCAAATAGACTGATATGGCGCTCGTTGGCAAAGCTACCTAGCTTTTCTAGTGTCACCGGGCCAATCTCGCGTCGTGGGGTATTGACGATACGTAAAAATGCGTTGTCATCATCTTGGTTCACTAAGAATCGTAAATAAGCCATGATGTCTTTGATTTCACTGCGTGCAAAGAACGACATACCGCCACTGATTTTGTATGGAATACGGTTGGTCATGAGTGCCTTTTCAAACACTCGAGCTTGATGATTACCGCGATAGAGCAATGCATAGTCGCGATAGCTGGTACGTTTCATAAACTTGTGTGAAATGATCTCCGCGACCACACGCTCCGCTTCATGCTCTTCGTCACGAGTCGCTATCACACGGATCGGGTCGCCATACCCCAGCTCACTGAACAGTTGTTTATCAAATTCATGGGGATTGTTGGCGATAAGAATATTCGCGGCTTTTAGAATCCGACCTGCACTACGGTAGTTTTGTTCCAACTTGATAAGTCTTAGGCCCGGAAAGTCTTTGCTCAACAGCACTAAGTTTTGCGGTTTAGCGCCACGCCATGAATAGATAGACTGATCATCATCACCAACCACAGTAAAACGTGCGCGCTCACCAACGAGCAGTTTCACTAACTGATACTGGCTGGTATTGGTATCTTGATACTCATCCACCAGCAAATAGCGGAATCGTTGCTGCCAGCGCTCTCTCACATCAACCGACTGATTCAAAAGCAAAGTTGGGATCATAATAAGATCATCAAAGTCTAAAGCATTGTAAGCACGCAGCTGTGTTTGATAACGCGCATAAAGCTGAGCGAATAGCGCTTTTTGTGGCTCTCGCGCCTCTCGAATAGCACGCTCTGGCAAAATAAGCTCATTCTTCCAGTTACCAATCTGCATTTTTAGCAAGTTGAGTAAGTCTTTATCACGCTCAAGCTCTTTTTCAGTGAGTTCACTTAACAACTGATTGGTGTCTTGATCATCAAACAAGGAAAAGCCGGGTTTATAACCCAAGGTCTTGACCTCTTTTTTGATGATTTCCAGCCCTAATGTATGGAATGTCGACACCCATAAACCCTTAGCTTCTTGCTTGCCCAAAGTTTGTGCCACCCGTTCTCGCATTTCTTTCGCCGCTTTGTTGGTAAAGGTGACCGCTGCGATATTCTTGGCTTTGTATTCACACTGCTGCACTAGGTAGGCAATTTTATTGGTAATAACCCGGGTTTTACCTGAGCCCGCCCCTGCCAATACAAGGCATGGACCACTGATATATTTTACCGCTTCGTCTTGTTTTGGGTTGAGCTTCATGCAACTAATCCGGTTATCTTCTCGCTTGGCACAATGTTGGCAACAACTGTCAGTGCTGAGGGGTTGAGGCATTCTTATAAACTAAGCTCGCTAGTTTACCGTATTCATGTAAAACTATGAAGCGAACCTTTTCCGTCTGCGGCGCATAAGGTAAGATGGACTGTGTATACTGACTCGCAAGCTAAGGTAAGAAGATGATTAATCCAGCCAAAATTGAAGAAATTGCTAAGCAAATTTCCAGTAACATGCCACAGGGCGTAAAGAATCTTGCTGAAACATTTGAAGCAAGAACGAAACAGGCGATCCAGAGCAAATTATCAGAAATGGATTTTGTTAGCAGAGAAGAGTTTGATATTCAAAGCAAAGTGCTGATCCGCACGCGTGAAAAATTGGTTGAACTTGAAGAAAAAGTGGCGCAGTTAGAAGCACAACTTGCCAGCCAAGCATCCGACTCACAGGAATAAGCAACCAAAGCTTTGGAAAGTAAAGCGTGCGCTTGTGGCGCACGCAATCTCTAAACTATGTTGACCCTAGCAATAGCGCTGGTTCACGCCAAGCAGAGACTTTTCATAGCAAAGCGACAGTTGCTCCATATCTTCTACGGCGTTCACCACCTCATTCAAGAGACCATCAGCTAGACCATAGACCCACCCGTGTACCGTCAAAGTTTGACCTCGCTGCCAAGCATCTTGAACAATATTGCTCTGACACACGTTGCGCACCTGTTCAACCACATTTAGCTCACAAAGCGCCGCACACTGCTTTTCTTTGCTCACTTGTTCAATAATCGCTTGGTGTTTCTCTTTCACATCAGCGACATGACGCAGCCAGTTATCAATAAGGCCAAACTTAGCATTATCGAGCACCGCTTGCACTCCACCGCAACCGTAGTGACCAACCACCATAATGTGATCCACTTTGAGCACCTCAACCGCGTACTGCATGACCGACAAACAGTTGTGATCGGTATGCACCACGACATTGGCAACATTGCGGTGAACAAACAATTCTCCAGGCATTAAATCAACAATCTCGTTGGCAGGCACACGAGAGTCAGAGCAGCCAATCCATAAATAATCTGGATTCTGTTGTTGCGACAGTTTTTTGAAAAACTCAGGATCACTGGCATTGGTGCGATCTGCCCACTGTTTATTATTATCGAGTAAGTGACTCAGCGGACTTGGGCTCGTTTTACACATTAATGGTTCTCCGACTGACGTTCAGCCTGTATCAAAATATTCCTTGGGGTGAGTGACTTTTCGCAAAAAGTACTAAGGGTGACATCATACCCAGCTGCTTGCAGATATAAAACCCTATCTAGGACCAACCAGATCTCAATCGCACGACGAAACACGTGTCGTACTAGCTCAATTCTGTCCGTTACTTGTTTTCGTTCACGCCCAATACGTTCATATTGGTCAAAATCAATTCCATCAGGCAGGGCAAGCTGCTTCTGCTCAGCTGCCCAATAACAGAATTCACTAAACGACCCAGAAAAAATAGCCTTATTGACCGAAGGCACACTCACGTAATGTTTATCTGCGGTAAGTTCTCTACGAAGCGCATCAAACCCTAGGCGCCAACTTACCTCTTTTTTACGTACTTGTGCCACTCTCCCGGGCGCTGTAACTGTCTCTTGCAGCGCAAGCTTCATATCGTGATGAGACAAATTGAGCTGACTCTGCTGTGCTTCAACACTCATGGCTTGATAATCAGGTGGTGTAAATAAGTGATAGCAGCACGGAGAGAGCGATAGCTTTTTCATACCATTCGCCACCGCTTGGTGCATAAATACACGATGTAATTCACCACATGCATGCAGTGCAATACCATGGCGATTTTCAACGAAGTGGTGATGTATGTCATCTTTCAGCACGTCGGCACAATGAAAATGCAAGTTTAGATTTTGCCGCTTCGCGCTTTCCTCTCCTTGTCGACACAGATCCGCTTGAAGCTCAATACTGTTCACTTCAGGCGCGCCATGATAAGAAAGCAATCGACCTAAATGACCTTTACCTGCGCACCACTCTAGTACCGATGCCTTGGTTTCATTTACTGCGGCAACAAAGTCTTGAAGTTGCTCTAATTTACGCCCTTTTATGCCATTACTCAGCCAAAATGGTAACTCATCTCTACGGCCCACTTTTTGCGGTAAAGCACTTAAGACCGTAAGTTGTTCAAGTTCGGGAATATAGCGACTAAAAAAAGTAAAAAGGGCATCAGTGTCACTGTCTAATGTTGATACTGCATCGTCGCTTAACCGCAGTAATTCAGATTGCAGTTGTGGCCAGGGAATAGTGAGATGCTCAAAAGCAACGACTTGCCAATATTGTCGGGTATCGAATAATAATTTATCTAGAAGTTGAAAGCGTTTGCTCGGTTCCACAATGGCCACGGTTGTCAGGGAAACAATACCCTTATTCTAGCGTAATTGTTGATGATATTTACGAGAAAAAATTAAGTGGATATACATTGGGATACAAACCAATGTCAAAATCGCTGCAATAATCAACACCCAAGATAGCTTAGGTTGTTCATTCTTCACTTCTGAATAAATAAAGCGCGATTTGTGTTCATGAAATTGACTCACATCTAAGTGATATAGCTGTGCTATCCATTGCCATTTTGCCGTCGACATTGTTCCAATTGGAATATTAGCCACCTTTATGAACTCCCTTAACTTCTCTGCCTCAAATGCGAGCTGTTCTAGGGGTTTTTGGGTAGCGTATTGCTGTTTAGTTATCGCTAAGGTTTCTTCTAGATGTAACATAGCGTATCGCCAACCTTTAAGGCTCGCACGACGAAAACGTTTAACAAGCTCAGGACGGTTTTCTAGTACGCTTTCCGTAGTAAAGAGCACGTCAGCATAAACGTTTAAACCAAACTGCTTAGGGCAAATTTCACGGGTTGATAGACCGCTTTGCTGCACGGTATAGGGCTCATTGGTGCTATAAACTTGCATCGCATCAAATTTACCCGCGATAAAGTCTTTCAGTGGCTCACTGCCTGAATACAAGCGCATATTTTGTGTATTGACGCCTGCACGTTGCAACATCATGAGCAACTCACCGTTTTCTGTGTGTCCTAAATGACTGAGGCGTTTCCCCTGGAAATCACGGGGAACATAAATATCACTGTCGGCTCTTACCATCCAACAATAAGGAGAAGACTGTAGTATCGCAGCAAGCGCCACAAAGGGTTTACCTTTGAGCCTTTGTTTTAAAAGGCCTGAGTGAAACACACCGAACTGTGCTTGCCCGTATAGCACGCGAAAATCAACGTTAGGATTATTGGGATCGGCAGGAAGGATCTGAACGTCTAACCCTTCCCTATGATAAAACCCTTTTTCCTTTGCCATATAGTAACCAGCAAACTGAAATTGATGCGTCCACTTTAACTGTAATGTGACTTTTTCAAGGGCTGCAATCTGAGTGCTCAAAAATAAAAGTAATAACGCAACATAGTACCTAAACATCATATCCTTGCGTTTTTCAACTGATAATAGCTAACTATAGTTTAAGGTGCTCAGGCTGCCATTAAGATTGGGTAAGTATTGAATATAACAGTGAGTTAAGTACTACTTTAACTGACTAAGGTTCAAAGCAGCTGTACGTTGCAATTCTCTATATGTGTACCTAGTATGTTCTTAAGGTGATGATAGATCTGATCTTGGCTACCTTTGCACATAATGTCATAGCCATTACCATTATTCTTCTCGATGATCCCAAGGTAATTATCATCAATAGCGACAGACTCAACTTGCGCTATTGGCATCATAATTTTATTTGCCCCGTAGATGAGCATTAACTTCTCGCCCTCTTTTAATAACATTTGCTCTGGGCGTCTGTTGGTACCGATATCACCTTGGAGTACGACCGATATCACTGTAATTGCAAACGCAATTGGCAAGAAAAGTGTGTGTTCGATCAGATCTGGCCAAAGTGCACTCGCACCAAAATATAAGCCCGCAAGTAATACAAGCCTTGTAACTAACGTTATGAAGATGTCCTTGTTTTTTCTTTTTCTAATCATGTAATCCACTGATAAAATTAGATACTTTCATGACCAGCGTACCTAATTCAGTACTTATTATCCAGCCTTTTGCTTTGCTAACTGCTCGCCATGCAAAAAGCGTGTAAAACACGGGTTATCTGTTTCTTCTTGAAACTGATACGCTAACTTTGCAAGATGTTCATCAAAGCG
This sequence comes from Pseudoalteromonas sp. OANN1, assembly GCF_024124685.1. Lineage (NCBI taxonomy): Bacteria > Pseudomonadati > Pseudomonadota > Gammaproteobacteria > Alteromonadales > Pseudoalteromonadaceae > Pseudoalteromonas > Pseudoalteromonas sp. OANN1. The sequence goes on along the minus strand of NZ_JAMXSE010000018.1, from coordinate 47,968 downwards.
CTCATAATCACTGGGCTCAACTTCAAAAGCGGCTAACACATTGCCTTGTGCCGCACCGTGATTGCGATAATGAAATAAAGTAATATTCCAATTACAGCCGAGCATGTCTAAAAAGCGTGCTAATGCGCCTGGATATTCAGGAAATTCAAACCGCAATAAACGTTCATTCATGACGCTCGGCGGTTTGCCGCCTACCATATATCGCACATGTAACTTTGCCAGTTCGTTATCTGATAAGTCATCAAACAGGTAGCCGTTTTGATGCAATGAAGCGGTTAACTCAGTTAGCTCTTGCTGGCCATTTCTAAGCCCAACACCAACAAAAATTTGCGCTTCGCCACAGCCGGCATAGCGATAGTTAAACTCAGTGATCGCTCGGCCACCAAGAGAGTGACAAAAACGCTTAAAGCTGCCTTTTTCCTCTGGAATAGTCACCCCGAGCAATGCTTCATGTTTAGCACCTAGCGCCGTTCTTTCGGCGATATATCTCAACCGATCGAAGTTTAAATTAGCGCCTGACAAGATAGCCGCAACACTCAGCCCCTTTTCACCCGTTTGCGTGAGCCACTTCTTCAAACCCGCGGTTGATAACGCGCCAGAAGGCTCTGCAGTTGCTCTCGTCTCCACAAAAATATCTTGAACCGCCGCACAAATTTCATCGGCATTAACCGTCACGACTTCATCACAAAACTTTTGTGCTAATCGAAAAGTTTCAGTGCCAATAAGCTTCACCGCTACGCCATCCGCAAAACCACCGACTCGCTCAAGCTCCACGGGTTTTCCCGCTTCAAGTGCAGCTTTAAGGCATGCACTGTCCTCAGCTTCTACCCCAATAATACGGATATCAGGGCGAAGTGACTTCAAATACACTGCCATTCCCGCAAGCAAACCACCACCTCCTACGGGAATAAATACGACGTCTAGTTCATCAAGTTGCTGAATTAACTCTCGCGCCACCGTACCTTGGCCGATGATCACATCTTTATCATCAAATGGCGGGACAAAAACACCATTTTGCGCTTCACAAAGATCTAGCGCGTACTGCTTTGCCGCATCAAAATGATGGCCGTGTAAGATCACTTCACCACCGAGCTTACGAACCGCGTTGACCTTGATCTCTGGCGTAGTCACAGGCATTACAATGGTAGCGTGCTGACCTAGATGCGTTGCACTTAGTGCAACCCCTTGAGCATGATTACCCGCAGAAGCGGTATACACCCGCGATCCTTTCGGTAACTGACGTAGCTTGTTATACGCACCACGCAATTTGAAAGAATAGACCGGCTGTTGGTCCTCTCTTTTCAGCCAAATTTGGTTACCAAGCTGGGCTGACATTTGCTCTAGTTGATTCACTTGCGTTACCTCAACGAGCGGTGCCACATTCGCCTGAATAATGGCTCTAAAGTAATCAAGCTCTTGGGAAACCATCGCTAGCCTAACTCCTCTAGTTTTTGTAAGTCACGTACCGCGCCTTTGTCTGCACTCGTGGCTAACAGTGCATAGGCTTTTAGCGCGGGACTCACATAACGTTCTCTGTTAACTGGTTTGTACGCTTCTTTACCACGAGCGAGTTGCTTTTCATGGCGCAGCGCCAACTCGGTGTCGTCCAGTTTAACGTCAATACTGCGGTTATAGATGTCGATAGCGACAACATCGCCGTTTTCAACCAGCGCCAGATTGCCACCACTGGCAGCCTCTGGAGACGCATGGCCAATAGAAAGTCCAGAAGTACCGCCGGAAAAACGACCATCGGTAAGTAAAGCGCAGTCTTTATCTAGCCCCATCGATTTAAGATAGCTAGTTGGATACAGCATTTCTTGCATACCCGGACCACCTTTAGGCCCTTCGTAGCGAATGATCACTACATCACCTTTCTTAACTTGGCCACCCAGTATCCCCTCGACGGCATCGTCTTGAGACTCGAATACCACAGCCGGCCCCGTAAAGCGCAGCATTTCATCGGCCACCCCGGCACTTTTCACGATACAACCATCAGGCGCTAAGTTACCTTTCAATACTGCAAGGCCGCCATCTTGCCTAAAGGCATGCTCGATAGAGCGAATACAGCCGCCTTCACGGTCTAAATCAAGCTCATCCCAGCGATACTCTTGGCTCATAGCTTGGGTAGTGCGGATCCCAGCAGGTCCCGCGCGATAGAAAGTTTGTGCCCGTTCGTTATCACGGTCTGCGGCATTCCAACGCGCAATAACTTCACCTAGATTTCCGCCAGCAACATGTCCCACCGACAAGTCCAATTTATCGCCTCTGGCCAGCTCGTTGAGAATGGCCATAATGCCGCCAGCACGGTGAACGTCTTCAATATGATATTGCTGTGTTGCCGGAGCAACTTTACATAAAAATGGTGTGCTACGAGATAAGCGGTCTATGTCATTCATATCAAAATCGACAAAGCCTTCTTGCGCTGCCGCCAATAAATGCAGCACGGTATTGGATGAACCGCCCATCGCGATATCTAATGTCATGGCGTTCATAAATGCAGCTTGGTTAGCAATGTTGCGTGGCAGCACTTGCTCATTGTCTTTACCATAGTATTCGTCACATAAAGCCATGATGCGCTTTGCTGCGCCCAAATACAGCTGTTGGCGGTCTTTGTGTGTCGCAAGTGTAGTACCATTACCAGGCAACGCTAAGCCCAGCGCTTCTAATAAACAATTCATGGAGTTGGCAGTAAACATACCTGAACACGAACCACAAGTAGGACAAGCAGAGCGCTCAACTTGCTCAGAATCTTCATCACTCACGGTTGGATCTGCGCCTTTCACCATAGCGTCGACAAGATCCAATTTTAGATCGATATCCGCTAAACGAGTTTTTCCCGCTTCCATCGGGCCGCCAGAAACAAAGATCACCGGAATATTCAACCGCAATGCAGCAAGTAGCATGCCTGGGGTGATTTTGTCGCAGTTAGAAATGCAGACCATGGCATCAGCACAATGAGCATTAACCATGTACTCTACCGAATCTGCAATTAAGTCTCGAGACGGAAGCGAGTAAAGCATGCCGCCGTGGCCCATGGCGATACCATCATCAATAGCAATGGTATTAAATTCACGGGGTACGCCGCCTGCTTCTGTTATCGCATCAGCCATTAATGCGCTAAGTTGATTGAGGTGAACATGACCCGGAACAAATTGGGTATATGAATTCACGACCGCAACGATCGGTTTATGGAAATCACTGTCCGTCATTCCCGTTGCTCGCCACAATGCACGAGCACCCGCGCGTTGTCTGCCCTCTGTAGTTGTCTTGCTCCGTAATTTAGCCATGCTTCACCTTTTTCTCGGCTTTGCCGAGCTCCTCATTCCCACAATTTACAATGCGCTTTTGTTCGGGACGCTTGGCCCCGATTCCAATAAAATTAATCGTTTACGTATTCTAACCAGCCATTTTCGTCATCAGCTTGACCTTTAACCAAAGCGAAATAGGCCTGCTGTAACTCTTCCGTAATTGGACCTCTACCACCATTACCCACGGTAATCTTGTCTACGCTGCGAACAGGTACTACTTCCGCTGCGGTACCAACCATAAAGAACTCATCAGCAAGATAAAGCGCTTCGCGAGCAATTGGCTCTTCACGTACTTCATAACCGCGTTTTTTTGCCAAATGAATGATAGTGTCGCGCGTGAGACCAGGTAGAATACAAGCTGTGGTTGGCGGGGTATAAAGCACGCCTTTTTTCACAACAAATAAGTTCTCACCAGCACCTTCGCTCAGGTAACCATTAACATCAAGTGCGATCCCTTCAACATAACCATTACGCTTCGCCTCACCTGAAATAAGTTGTGAAGATAAATAGTTACCACCCGCTTTCGCCGCGGTAGGCATGGTGTTTGGTGCAAGGCGGCTCCAAGAAGAAACACACACATCAACACCTTGCGCTAAGCCTTCTTCACCAAGGTATGCACCCCATTCCATCGCAGCGACTGTCATGTCTGCACGGTGCGATTTCGGGTTTAAACCAAGACCTACATGACCCAAAAATGCAAATGGACGAAGGTAAGCATTGGTAAAGTCATTTGCGCGGATAGTCTCTTTACACGCTGCGATTACTTCCTCTTTGGTAAAAGGAATTTCCATACGGTAGATCTTCGCGGAATCAAAGAGGCGTTGAATATGATCGGTTAAGCGGAAAACAGCTGGACCATTTGGCGTATCGTAAGCACGGATCCCTTCAAAAACTGAGCTGCCATAATGTAAAGCATGGCTAAGCACATGGGTGGTCGCTTGAAAATAAGGAACCATTTCACCGTTATGCCAAATTACTTCTGATGTTTGTGTCATTGTTAACTACCTTAATTCTTCTAAATTGCCTGTTTCTGTAGTGTATGCAAGTCAACCGCTTGCACTTCTACTAGCTTACTCAGTTGTGAGGTTAATAAATAGATAGGTTTGTCACTATCTACGGTCATTTTGACGTGGAATAAATCATCTTGACCTTGTAATTCCAAATTCGTTAAGCGAAATCCGCGATGTCTGGCTACGCGTAAAAAGCGCTCCACTGCGATGCTCTGTTGTTTTACTGCAACGGTTAAATGGTGTTTCATGAAAGGCTCTCCGTCATCATTTCATCATTGGCAGCACCAGGTGGAACAAGCGGCCATACGTTTTCTTTATCGTCGATACAAGCATGTAAAATATAGGGCCCTTGCGCATTCACTATGGCGTCAACGGCGTCATCTACTTGGTTTGCATGAGTAATTGTCTGCCCAGGAATACCGAACACGGCAGCCAAAGAGACAAAATCTGGATTGTCTGACAGGTCGGTTTCACTGTAACGACCGTCAAAAAAGAGTTGCTGCCACTGTCTCACCATACCCAGCCTTTGGTTGTCTAATATTAATATTTTAACTGGCAGGTTATTACGGCGGATGGTTGCCAACTCTTGAATATTCATCATGATGGAGCCATCGCCAGATACCGTGATCACTGTGTTATCTGGACGTGCTATCTGTGCACCAATTGCAGCTGGTAAGCCAAATCCCATCGTGCCTGCACCGCCACTACTTAAGTGATTGCTTGGATGAGTGAATTTCATGTGCTGGGCCACCCACATTTGATGTTGGCCTACATCGCAGCACACTACCGCTGTATTGGGTAGCTTTTGGCTCAGTTGATTTAACAAATACGGTGCAAATACTTTTTCGCCAGGATAGTCATAACGCCACGCATGTTGACGTTGCAGTGCTTCGATGGTCTCTAGCCATTCGCTATTCGTAACCACACATTCAAGTTGCGGCAATGACTGTTTTAAATCTGCAATAAGCGAAGCGGCCGCGGGTTTACGTTTACCCACTTCTGCAGGGTCGATATCTAAATGGATCACCTTTGCCCCTGCAGCAAACTTTGCCAAATTCCCCGTTACACGGTCATCAAATCGCGCCCCGATACATACCAACAAGTCACATTGCTGAACCGCCAGATTCGCCGCTTGAGTACCGTGCATACCGAGCATTCCTAAGTCATAATCATAATCTGGGGTTACGCTGCCCAAAGCTTTTAGCGTCGATACGGCCGGCATATGGGTCTTTTCTAAAAATTGCATCAGCTGTGACTGCGCATCGGCGCTTTGCACACCGCCGCCAATGTAGGCAACAGGTCGTTTAGCATCACATAATAATTGATTGGCTTTTGCTACTTCAGTTTGCGAAACCCTCGGCTGTTCGTCTTGTGGCGCAGCAAAAGGATGAAAAGGTACTTTAGCTAGCTGGATATCTTTGGGAATATCGACCAACACCGGACCAGGTCGCCCAGACTGCGCTAAGTACATGGCTTCTTGTAATATTTCAGCCAAGTCTTCCGCTCGCTCAACCATGTAGCTGTGCTTAGTACATGACAAAGACATGCCCAGCACATCCACCTCTTGAAAGGCATCCGAACCGATAGCAGCGGTCGGCACTTGCCCAGTGATAGCCAATAGCGGAACTGAATCCATCATGGCATCAGCAAGTGCGGTGATAAGATTTGTCGCGCCGGGTCCAGAAGTGGCAAAACAAACCCCAAGCTTGCCAGTGCTACGAGCATACCCAACAGCAGCAAAACCAGCACCTTGCTCATGACGAGTCAAATAATGCTTAACTGGCGCGCCATACAAAGCGTCATAAATGGGCATGATGGCACCACCTGGATAACCAAATACGTGTTTAACGCCTTGCTCTTCTAGCACCTTGATAACAAGTTGTGCGCCGGTTGTTGAATTGCTCATGATCTGCTCTCAGTTGCCTTTTTATGCCCTAAAACGAAAACGCCCCCCGAACCTTTTGGTGCGGGGGGCGTTTATGCTGATACTTTTCTTACAGCACTAACCAGCCCCCGCGGTAATAATAATCACCACGTTGATAATCACGACTAGTAGAGTTGCTGTTAGTAACATTGCTTGAATTCCGTAAATTTAAACTTGGCAATCATTCAGTGTAAGCACTGTGCTGCCTCTTTTTCTATTAATACCGCGCCTTGCACACTGAAGTCAACACAAAAAACTATGCTATTTAAAATTAAAAACCTGAGTTTAACGCATAAAAAAACCAAAAAACCAAAAACTAAAGAATTAAAACAACCACACATTTTAAAATGCGAATTTTCTATTGGTTCAGTTTCGATATAACGAAAAATTTACTTTCTCGATTTCCCTATATGAAATTTTTTCTACCGCCTAAGCGCACTTCATTTTTTAGTGACATTCACATTTCGATATCGCAGACTGACCCTTTAAAACCAACAGGGATCATTACTATGGTTAAAGTATTTTCACCATTGTTATTTATTTATCTTTGCTTAAGCCTTTTCAGCAATCTCGCCAACGCAGAAGTTGGCCTGTGGAAAATAGAAAAGGACAACAAAACGTCGTACTTATTTGGTACCGTCCACGTCGGTGACGAACAAATGCATGGTTTACCTGCCAAGGTAAAAAGCGCCATTGCGAGCAGTGATAGAGTCATGGTTGAAGTGAACTTAGAGGCGCTCTCTCCATTTGCGATCCAACAGCGCTCCATGCCATTTATGCTGTTAAAAAACAACCAAACTCTAAAAGACCAACTCTCCGCAGAAGTCTATCAGAAGCTACAAGACTACTTTTCGAAAAAGCAAATAGATATCGCCTTATTTGAACGCTATGCGCCATGGGCCGTGATGGTAACTATGCTACAACTGGAATATCAAAAGCTTGGATTTACCGATACCAATGGCATCGATAAACAAGTAATAGCCTATGCAAACGAAAAGAAGATCCCAATTGGTGAATTTGAAACCTTAGAATATCAGCTTGAAATGTTCAGTCAGCTGAGTATTCATAGTGACGCTATGCTCAAGGAAACATTTGCACAGATGTCTGATTTGAATACCTACTTCTTGGATTTAGTTTCCGCATGGCGAAGCGGCGATTTAGAGAAGTTATCCCATTACTATCAGGTAAGTTTTTCGGATGATAAATATGGCAAATTAGCCGAGCAATTGATGATCATTGAACGCAATAATAACTGGGTGAAAATGCTTAAAAAGCAGCTCCCTAATGAATCAACGTTTATTGCCGTTGGTGCATTACATCTTGTTGAAAAATATGGCCTTGTTGAGCAACTTAAAAACAATGGTTATTCAGTCACCCGACTATAACACTCAGCGCTATCTTGCTAAGAGGTAAGCAGTTTACTTTGTAGGCGTGTTAAACAGATACTTCCATTAACACGCCCTAAAAAAATAAAAATCTTTTTAAACCTTTTCATTTTTATGTGCGACTTACCTTTCAAACACTCTCGTTGAAGGTAAAAAATAATGAAAAAGGTAGCGTTAGTTTTAGCATTAAGTGCAGCGGCAATGACTGCACAAGCAGAAGATTCAAAAACCATTACAGCATCATTCCCAAGCAATAGCCTAGCCGAGTTAGAAGTGGATATTGCCGTAGGTAAAATCGACCTACAAACTTACAACGGCGACACCATAGAGGTCGAAATTTTGGTTGAACCGAAAGAGTCAGACAGTTGGTTTGGTAAACCAGATGTGAGTGAGGCCACCCTAAACAGCAACACATCAGGGGATAAATTATCACTTGAGATCAATTCAGATGATTATGAACTATCTTGGCAAGTTAAGGTGCCTGTTAATTTGGCCTTAGATGTTGAGGTTGGTGTTGGCAAAATTGATATTCAAGATCTTAATAACTCTGCTGATTTAGAGGTAGGCGTAGGAAAAATTAAAATTGAGACTACCACCACCGATTTCAAAAAAGTGTCTTTAGATTCAGGTGTTGGTAAAACAGCAATGTCGGGTTTTGGCAATGTAGAAACTTCCGAAAAGAGTATGGTTGGCTCGACAACAGACTATCGTGGTCAAGGCCAGTATTCCATCGATGCAGAAGTCGGAGTTGGAAATATTCGTTTAAGACGAGACTAAGTCTCCACACTTATTCAGTAATAGCGCCACTTTGCTATGCAGCACATCCGGTTGCAACGGCTTATACAAATGAGCCGTTGCGCCAAGTGCGTAGACCTTATCCAGATCCTCCGCATTGGTATTTGCGGTCACGACCAAAATAGGCACAGCTGGATCTAGCTTTCTCAAACGCTCAGTGGCTTCAAAGCCATCCATCACAGGCATATTTAAATCCATTAGCACGATATCGAACTTACCCACCTCATATACTTCAAGGGCACCTTCACCATGTTCAACATGCGTTACTTGTTTGGCTACGGGCTGGAGCATTTTTTCAATCACGCGCGCATTTAGTAAGTTATCTTCCACTAGCAAAATGCGAGCTGACACCGGCTTCATTTTACGAGCCAATGTCTGTTGGTTGTCAATTTCAATGGGAACTCTCAAGGTTGCTCTTGTACCCGTTGGCTCCCTCTCAATAAAATCTAATCGTCCCCCAAGCGCTGAGGTGAGTAATTGGCAACGTTTAAGCCCTAACTGCGCCCCTTGAAAATGTTCGCTATGCACAGCTTCTCGTAGCTGCTGATAGTCGAACCCAGGCCCAGTATCTTCAACAACAAACTCTAAATATGGCGTATCTTCATCTACAACCAGATCCGCAAATACTTGAATGCTGCCACGCTCAGTAAATTTAATTGCATTATTGACCAATTCACTGATCAACCAACCAACACGCTTACAATCACAATAACAGGTCACATCTAACTCATTGCTCAATGCCAAATTAAAAGCGAGAGATTTCTTGTGTGCGGTTAGTTGAAAGGCAATACAGGCTGATTTTATTACTTCTCGCAACGCGACTTGATGACGCTCAATTACCACTTCTTGCTCGGAAAGGTTATTAAAATCTTGAACCGAATAAAGTAATACATCCAATTGATTTGCCGCGCTTTTCACATGCTGTAAGTGTTGGATTTCTTTGTTACTCAGATATTCATCTAAATACCCATGAATAGCCTGCAATGGCGTTCTTAGCTCGTGACTAACGCGTGCTAAAAATCGTGATTTTGAGTGTAGTGCATCGTCGGCAAGCTTTCTTGCCGCCTCTAATTTATCAAGTGTCTCAGCAATTTCTTGTGCCATTGGACGAAATACAAATTTCGCTTCTATAAACAGCAGCAACAGTCCGAGCAGCCAAATTAACAATTCAATTTTCCTCACCATCTCTGTCTTACTTCGCGCTTGCTGCTCGAATAGTGAAACGGCCTCATTCAGTTTTGGGAGTATATGCTGAGATGCAGTAAAGATTTGTTCCACCAGTTGAGGAGTGGATAGCTGTAACTGAGACCTTGATAAAGTGATAAAAGTATTACTTTGCAAATCCAATTGCACTGGCTCTTGGTAGTAAAGCGCTGCAAGCGCCTCATTCAAATAAATAGCCTCTCCTCCCTCTGTTTTAGTTAAAAACTCATGATTACTTTCAAATTTATCAATGGTTTGACGCAGCACCTCACTGTCTATTTTATCCTCTTGTGCACTGAAAAGTGCGATACGTTGGGACAGCATCCGCTGCATACCCGCAATATTAATTACGTGTGCGTCTTGGCTCTGCTGATACAGTAAATACTGCATAACCCCCATCGCCATCGACAGCAATATAGCCATAGCTAGTAATGCCCCGATATAACGATTTTTAACTTTATTTATTAACGACATTTTTTTGTTTTTCATCTCATCGCATTGTCTCAGCTGCAATGCTAAGTGTAGTTAACAATCGTAATATTTACAGTCTGATGCTTGACACCTAGACGGCCAAAATGTTTCAATGCGCGCTCACCCTATTTAGATAGTTTGATGCTACGGCGTCAAACTGAGGGCTGGAAGAGGTGCGTTATTCAGGTAACTAAGTGAAGGAGAGCAAACTCCGTTGCAGCTTAGTGAGGGGAATATACGCCGAGAAATTGAGTTATTGTTTGCTAATACTCATTTCGGGCGACTGGGCTGAATCCCAGCGACTGTCACCAACATACTTGGTGGAGAGCTTCTGGTCTTAGAAAAATAAGGCCATTGGCTGCCTTATCCTTTTTAAGTCCATTGCTCTTCGAATTTTAACAGTTCGAAGTTTGGACACCCTCCTAACTCCGAACATGATTTAAGTTCGGTAGAGATGAAATCACAATTCAATTTATCTGACTATCCGTTGTGGACTGCTTTAGTAACGCCTTTTGATGCTGAAAATCAGGTTGATTTTGGCGCATTAACGACGCTTGTACGCGATCAAGAGCAAGCTCGTAACGGTATTCTTTTACTAGGCAGTACCGGCGAAGGCCTTGCGCTTACCCAACAAGAGCAGCAACAAATCGTTGAGTTTGTTTGCCAGCTCGCCCCAAGCGTACCACTCATGGTTGCCGTTGGCGGCAGTAATCTTGAGCAGCAAACACAATGGGTGCGCTTTTGTAATACGCAGCCCATTGATGCACTCTTACTTGGCTCACCAATCTACGCAAAGCCCGGCAAAGTTGGTCTGACGCATTGGTTTAGCACACTACTCGATGAGAGCCACAACCCTTGCATGCTCTACAATGTACCTGGTCGCAGTGCCGTTGCTATCGCCCCTGACCTACTCGGCGAACTAGCTTGCCACCCTAATCTGTGGGCACTAAAAGAAGCCAGTGGTGATATTGCCACCTTTGAAGCATTTCGTCAGGCAGCACCTGATGTCGCCATCTATAGCGGCGACGATGGCTTAATGCCCTACTTTGCACAAGCAGGTGCAACGGGGCTAGTGTCTGTTGCGGCAAATGCATGGCCACAGCAAACCGCAGAATTTGTAAGGCGCTCGTTAAGCGGCACCTCTCCTAATTTATTTACCACTTGGTCAGAAGCTGCAAATAGCTTATTTGCAGTGGCAAATCCCATACCAGTCAAAGTGTTAATGCACTTGCAAGGGAAGCTCACAAGTCCAAACTTGCGCCCGCCACTGACACATTTGGAACTCACCCATACCGATGCGATCACTCGCGCGAACGAAACGATTTTATCTTGGAATTAAGGCAGTAAACATGAGCTGGTTAACCCTACTAAACGATTTAGAAAATGGCACAGTACGTGCTGCAACACAGGATGAGCAAGGCCATTGGCATGCTAATGTAGAAGTAAAACAAGGGATCCTTGAAGCATTTAGAAATGGCGTAAATACGGAATTCCCGGGTGGATTTGTTGATAAAGACAACTTAGCACCACGCGGATTTGCTGCCCAAGATGGCGTTCGTATGGTTCCTGGCGGAAGCAGTGTGAGACGTGGCGCTTACGTCGCAGCGGGCACAATCATTATGCCACCGGCTTATGTCAACATTGGTGCCTATATTGATTCAGGTACTATGGTAGATAGTCATGCGTTGGTTGGTTCTTGCGCGCAAATTGGTAAAAATGTCCACCTTAGCGCAGCAGTACAAGTGGGCGGTGTATTAGAGCCGGTTGGAGCCAGTCCTGTTGTTGTTGAAGACGATGCCTTTATTGGTGCAGGCTGTGTATTGGTTGAAGGGGTTGTTGTTAAACGCGGTGCCGTATTAGCACCGGGTGTGCGCCTTTCAGCAAGTATTCCTGTCTATGACTGCGTGAACGAGCGCTTGCTTGACAAAGGTGAAGCCATCCCTGAAAACGCGATAGTGATCCCAGGCTCTCGTCCAGCCTCAAGTGAGTGGGCGCGCGAGCAAGGACTAAGTATGTCATGCGCACTTATCGTAAAATACCGTGATGAACAAAGTGATGCATCACTGGCGCTGGAAGAGGTTCTACGCTAATGACTTGGTTGAGCACGTCACAGCGAATTGCAGCTGAGGCATTGATCCAGCAACAAGATACGCCATTCTTTTGCTACGATTTAGATAAGCTAAGTGCGCATGTTAAGCCCTTAGTTGATCAGCAAATCGTTAAGCTTTGGTATGCCGTAAAAGCGAATCCGTTATCACATATCATTAAAACCCTAGATAACGCAGGGTTTAACTTTGATGTGGCATCTAGCGGCGAGCTTGATCAGGTGTTATCTCAAGGGATCGCACCTGAACGCGTGCTCAACACAGGTCCTGCCAAATCGCTAAAGCAGATCCGTCATTTTGCCACACAAGGCGTACGTATTTTCGTGGCTGAAAGTCACAATCAAGTACGCTGGTTAAATCAAGTGGCCGAAGAGTTTGAGCTTCAATTTGAAGTTTTACTGCGGGTGCAGTTACGCTTTGATAAAGCAGAGCACAATCCACTTGGTGGCAATACGCTGACTCCTTTTGGTCTTGGCGCAGAGCAGTGGCAAGCCCTAACTTTAAGTGACTACACCTACCTAGACTTTGTCGGACTGCATATTTTCCAGTGGGGCAATATGCTCTGCAGCGATACGCTCGCTGAACTTTGGCAGGCAATGGTTGCACCTTTAGTTCAGCTCGCTGCTGATTTAGGGATTACTCTAAAGGTGCTCGACTTAGGTGGCGGCCTTGGCATTCCCTATGATAGGCAAAGCCCTTCTCTCGATTGGCAGAAATTATTAGACACGCTCGCATTAATAAAAACCGCCACGCAAGTGCAAGAATTATGGATGGAGTTAGGCCGCTATGCGGTTGGCGAATGTGGTTTTTATCTCAACCCTGTGGTGGAACAAAAGCAAAACTACGGAGAACAACAACTGATTGTCGCAGGCGGTGTCAATCACCTGCTGCGCCCAGCCGTTACCGGACAAGCTTTCCCCGCTGAATTGTTACGCCAGTCTCAAGCTGAGGCCACAGACTTTCATATTCATGGCCCACTTTGCACTGCATTGGATAAATTAGGCACCCTAGTCTTACCAAGCGACAGTGCCGATGGCGATTGGCTTGTTTTCAGTCAGTGTGGCGCTTACGGCTACACCGAAAGTATGCCGTTCTTTTTATGTCATGAGCTCCCAGCAGAGTACATCATCTCAGGTGGAGAAATCAGCTGTGTCCGTGAAGCAGAGCCCGCTTCAAGTTATTTGAGGTAAACATGAATACCATTACACAACAACATATTCAGGTTGGTGAAATTGCCAATGGCTTGCCTTTGACTATTCCGGTCTATCGCATTAAAGGCGATGGCAGTGGGCCTAAGGTGTATATTCAAGCGAATATGCATGGCGCCGAAGTGCAAGGTAATGCAGTGATTTATCAGCTACTAGAACAGTTGAAGCAATTGTCATTAAAAGCGGACATCACCTTAGTGCCTTACGCAAACCCGATTGGTTGTAATCAGAAATCTGGTGAGTTTACCTTAGGGCGTTTCGATCCAATTACAGGCACGAATTGGAATCGAATGTACATCAACCATTCCGGGTTGGTTGCCGAGTTTGTGGAGCAAAACCCGACGCTACCAATAACAGAAATCGCTCAGCAATTTCGCCAACGATTAGTTGAGCGTACCCAGGCACTACTTGATGGGCCCTTAGATAGGTTGACAACAGGTAAGCGCATCGCCTTGAGTTTACAGCGCCTAGCTCATGAAGCTGACATTGTTTTAGACCTTCATACGGGACCAATTTCAGCAAAACACCTGTATTGTCCTGAGTATGCAAAAGACAGCGCTCGATATTTTGATATTCCACATGTGTTACTTATTCCAAGTGACTTTGATGGAGCAATGGATGAAGCAAGTTTTTGTCCATGGTGGAACTTGCAGCAAGCCTATCAGGCTATAGGCCGAGAGATCCCAGTATTAACTGAAGCGTTTACGGTTGAACTTGGCTCTCAAGAAAAAATTGATTTAGCGGAAGCATTGAATGACGCTAATAGCATTTTGAGCTACCTAAACCATAAACAGGCCTTTCAAGACGCGCACTTTATGCCACGAGACATCACCCGCTACGTCTGTCGACTAGAGAACTATCGTGCCTTTTATGCCCCGATGGGAGGCATGGTGGAGTACACGGCAAAGCTTGGTGAGCATATCAAGGCGGGTCAAACCATCGCCAAAATTCTCAGAATGGAGCGCTATTTATCAGAAACGCCCTTAAATGAGATCCAGTTAGACGAAGATGCCATCGCCATTTTGCACTTTGCCTCTGCTAGTGTGAATCAAGGTACTGAGCTTTATAAGTTTTTTACTCAAGTTGAAACGCTTTAACTTGAGTACTTTTATTGCGTGAGAGTAAGTCAAAGCAAATAAGCTCTGCTTGTTTAGCTTAACGCTTACTAAGGTATGGCGGCGATAGCCGCCACCTTTTTCTTATTCGTACGTATTTTTCTTTCTGACATTTTTGACCTTCGAGATTCATTTCCCTTTCATTATCATTGGTTAATAATGTAATCAATTGTACTTACTCTCGGCGCACATAGGATGAAATTTACAGACTTATCAATACCGGCTTTGGCCTTGCTTACCTTGCCACTTTACGCTCAAGAAGCCCAACAGGAAGATGAAATCGATTTAGTCAAACAGTGCGTGCTAAACGCGGTGTTAACTGGAGAAAAAGATAAAACCATAGAGCAGGTCCGTACCGAATGTGCCGAGGCTGATGCTGATAAAACCTTAAGCCAATTAGATAAACGCATGGCGCGTGAACGTGTAACGGAAAAAAACCGTAATGTCTTAACACCACATAAGCGCAATTATATTTTGCCTGTGTCCTATATGACCAATGTCAACAGCAGACCATTCGACGGTCTAAAAGCCATTGATGATGAAGATGGCGAGCCAATCGACAATTTTGAAGCCAAATACCAAATTTCGTTAAAAGCGCCTATTTATAAAAACTTCTCGGATAAAGATCAGGCAATTTATTTTGCTTTTACACTACAATCATATTGGCAGCTGTACAACAAAGATGTGTCTTCGCCATTTCGTGAAACCAACTATGAGCCAGAAATCTTTTGGATTAACTTTTTAGATGATGAAAACGTGCTGTGGGGCGATGAGATGGCCTTTGTGCTTGGGATTTCTCATCAATCTAACGGTCGCAGTCAACCAAACTCCCGCTCTTGGAATCGTATCTATGCGAATTTTATTTGGGAAAACCGAGGCTTTGTATTCAGCTTTAAACCCTGGTACCGCTTACCGGAAAATGATAAGGACGATGCATTAGATCCGCGTGGAGACGACAATCCAAATATCGATGAGTACTTAGGTCACTTTGAGTTTAGTGGGGTATATCGCCACGAAGAGCATGAGTTTGGCTTTATGTGGCGCAATAACTTAAACAGCGATAATCGCGGTGCAATTCAGCTAGACTGGTCATTCCCGATTTGGGGAAGGTTGCGTGGCTACGCACAGTACTTTAATGGCTACGGCGAAAGCTTAATAGACTACAACACGCATACCCAAAGGCTTGGTATTGGCGTATTGCTCACTGATATTCTTTAAGCACATTCGAATACAAAAAAGCTCTGAACACTCAGAGCTTTTTCGTTTGGAAAGCTGAGAATAATTCTCTGCTTATTGCGGTTTAATTACCACAAACTGTCCCTCAAATTTAGCAACTAGCATGTCACCATCATAGACATTCACTGGCACCACATATTTTGCTTTGCCAGCCGTCTCTAGCGCTTTTAATTCACCTTCACAGTCCGCAATGGTAACCGTTGCCGCTGGTGCCGTGGTTAAAGGTTTTAGGTATTTAATATTGGCGTCAGCCAACACAATATCTCCCTCTAAGCCAAGCTCTTTAAGTGCTAAATAAGTCGCCCCCCAGCCCGTTAGCGTCGCCATGCTATATATAGAGCCTGCAAACATCGAGTTGTGTAAATTGAGGTTCGCTTTTAAATCAGCCTTAGTGGAAAACTGCCAGTCGGTATAGCTTTCGACTTTAATCCCCATCGCATCACTGATTGGAATAGACTCGCGCCAAGTATTTTGTAATACATGGGTCCAATCTGGCTGCCTAAACCAGCCCGGCTCTGTAGGTCGTTGTTTTACCATTTTCCAGTGCTGTACATCGCCATAGGCTAAGTGTGCCTTTTCAACCACTTCGTAGCCATGACGCTCGTAAAATGATAACGCGCGCTCTCGAGCATACAAAACCAGCTCTTCTGCTTTTTGCGTCCAAGCAATAACCTCAAGCTCATGTAGCAAACGGCTACCTAAGTGATGACCTCGATGCCCTTCTGCAACGGCCATATAACGTACTTGTGCTTGCTTATGATTGTTAAAATGGAGCCTAGCTACGCCTAGCACTTCACCATCATTATTTTTAATGTAGCGATGTTCAGCTTCTTGTTCTAAATCATCCTGTTCGCTGCCACGAGGTTGATCCCATGGCGCTCTTAACACCTGCCAGCGTAACTGGTAATAGGCTTGCCAATCTTCGCTGCTTTGTGGTGAAGTTACCTCAAACATCACTGACTCCTGTTTTGTTATTAGCCTGTTAAACGACTTTGAATCTCGTACGGATACACCCTACAAGATAAGCTCAGTGTAGGGAATAAAATGCGCCAAAACACTTATCCTTTAGTGTAAAAACTGGTGGACAAGCTGGCATTCACAAAATCCTCGTCTATGATGATGTTATCATGGGAGAATTTATTACGCATTCAGGCACTATCAGCAACGATTTTGTGGACCGGAGCCACCAGCTAGGACACTTGCTATATTGGCATAAACAAGGCAGAAATAGCATCCAAGTGCGCCAAGAGAAATCGTTAAGATGGCTTCTGATAAACAACACATTACAATCCGTTGTGGAGTTAAACCACCCGGAGCACTTGTTATTTCCTCATTTAAAAACATTCGCGAGTCGCTGGCAGCAAGTCGCCCCGCCAACTAGCGTACTGGAGCTGGGTCTTGGCGCAGGTGCCATCCGTGATTACCTCAATGCCACTTATCCAAATTGTCACATTACCACCATAGATAACAACCCAGATGTGATCCATTGTTACAAACGCTACTTTGGTGGCGACCCTTTGTGCGATGTTAATTGTGTTGATGTATTTAAAGCGTTGCAACAAGGCAAACGCTACGATTGGATTGTGCTCGATTTATTTAGCGAACTTGAGCCTCCCATCTTCTTGTTTCAGCACCAGTTTTATCGCCTACTCAGAGCTGCTATTAATGATGGGGGTCGACTGTATATCAACTTTTTAACTGAGCATGAGTCGCAGCTCAAGCAACTTCAACACTTATTAATTACCAACTTTGGTAAAAAGCCCTTTATCGAAAAAGTGCCGGACTACGCCAATATGATTATCGAGGTTAAGCGCTAACACTGGCTGGCCCTAGTTTTTACGTCAAATCACTATTCAACATTAAAGTTAAAAGTCACAGGGCCATCATTCAGTAAACTCACCTTCATATCCGCAGCAAATTGTCCCGTCGCGACTTTCAACCCTGCTGCCTTAGCTTGGGTCACAAAGTAGTTGTAGAGTGTATTCGCTTGCTCAGGTGTTCCTGTGCTCGAAAAACTTGGCCTCATGCCTTTTTTGGTGTCTGCCGCCAAGGTGAATTGCGATACAACTAATAGTTCACCTTCAATGTCTTTTAAACTTAAATTCATTTTCCCCTTGTCGTCAGTAAAAATACGGTAGTTACTTACCTTGTGCAGTAACTTATCCGCCGTTTGCTCCGTATCCGGCTTTTCAACGCCTAATAGTAACAATATCCCCTGAGCGATTTGGCCTACAACCTCACCTTCTACTTCTACCTTTGCTTCGCTGACCCTTTGAATTAGTCCCTGCACTACCTACCTCTTGTGACTGCTAATGATGCTGAATTTTGCACAGTAATAGATCAGCCGCTCGCCTTATGGCTTCTGCATAAACGGGGTTAGCACTACAATGCCCAACTCCATTCAAAATCAACAACTGCGCCTTAATGCTTTGTGCTAACTGATAAACCGGTGCGTATCGACACATTAAATCATGCCGACTGTGAATAAACCAGACAGGTAAGTGATTGAGCTGATGTGCATCTGCTGTAATTTGCTCTTTTTTGATAAAGCATTGGTGACTAAAAAAATGCACCATATGCTGTGCTTTACTGAGCTGTTTGTCTGCTTTGCAGAGCCTAATACCTTGCGTATCGCTATCCGTTGTGATCAGGTTATCCCACTCACACCAGCGCTGTGCTGCTTTTCTTTTGAGTAACTCATCCTCGCCAAAAAGTGCCGAATGATAATGGTCTAGCAAGGATTCCACAGTTTGTGCACCTTGTGCAAAGGCAAGATACTGCTCTGGATAAATTTGTGCGGGGGCACCTTGGCTACCATAAAGCCAATGAAGATCCGCCTCATTACCCAAAAAACTCGACCACAACACTATCCCCAAGACATCTTCACGATGTTGCTCAGCATAAAGAAGTGCCAGCATGGCACCGAAAGACTCCCCAGCGAGTACAACCTTTTGCAGCCCTAAATGCGCACGAATGGTGTGAATATCTTTCAGCAGGTTCGCGGTATTTATATTACCAAAGTCAGCAGGCGTTGAGTTGCCACAGCCTCGCTGACTAAACAGGATGATGCGGTATTTTTGCGGATTGAAATAACCGAGCACATTACGAGAATGGCCCTGACCTGGGCCACCATGCAGCATGATAAGTGGTGTGCCATCACTGCAGCCATATTCCTCTATGCCCAATTGATGTCCTTCACCTACCGCGAGATGAAAGCGACGCAATGCATCGCCATGTTGATACAATAAGCTCATAACTCCCCCTTGGGGGCTTAAGCTAACCGTTATCGGTAAAAGCTAAAGTCCCTGCGCGTCTGGTGGGTCAAACTCCGAGCTTGCATCTAGTCCTGCAGCTTCCATATCTTGGGTTAAGCACACGGTAAACTCAGCACCTAACAACACCACTATCCAAGATAAATATACCCAAACAAAAAGAATAGGTACTGTTGCGAGCGCCCCATAGATAACTTCGTATGAGGGAAAATGGCTAATGTATAATGCAAAGCCTTTTTTCGTTAGCTCGAATAACAAAGCTGCAAACAAAGCGCCAGGAACCGCGGCTCGAAATGACACACTGGTATTTGGTACTAAAGTATAGAGCATGATGAAGCCAACCATAGAAATTAAATAGGGCAACATCTTAATTAGTGCACCACTAAATCCTGGGATCCCTTGATCGGCAAATGTCACTAAAGAAACGATATAAGATGTCATACCAATACTCGCGCCCAATAGCACAGGGCCAAGCGTGAGCACCATCCAATAAATCGCAAACGAAATCATCAATGGGCGCTTTTGCTTCACTCGCCAAATTCGGTTGAGTGTGGTGTCAACATTACGAATAAGTAACAAAGCCACGACGGCCAAGAAGCTCACCCCTACAGCTGTCATCTTATTCGCGTTGCCAGTAAACGCACTGATGTGCTCTTTAATGGTGTCCGTCGATGTTGGCACAAAGTTATTGAACACAAAGTTTTCAATTGCAAAACGCGTATCTTCAAATCCAGGAAACGCCGAAAAAATGGCTACACCAACCGCAACTAAGGGGACTAACGATAACAGTGTGACATACGCTAAATAGCCCGCGTTGACCGTGATCTGGTCCTCAATACACCGCTTACTATAGCGGCGCCACCAGCTAGGCTGAGAATGTAAGAATCGCAGTGCTACGACCTTCATTTCGGTTATTCTTTGCATCATAATCAAGTTAATATTCATGGATCACTTTACACATCATAACAATCCCCGCCATAATTTATAGTGCTAAATGGTCACGTGGCCACTTACTGATTATTGACCTTCTAGAGCCCGGGAGTGCAAATGAAGAAACTCACCTTAAGCGCAGTGTTACTTTTACTCGTTACTGGCTGCCAAAGTGCCTATTACGCCACCATGGAAAAGTTTGGTGTGCATAAACGCGAGATATTGGTTGATCGTGTCGAAGAAACCAAGGAGTCCCAAGAGGAATCACAAAAAGAGTTTCAATCGGCATTGGAAAGACTCACCACCTTAATTAATTTTAACGGTGGTGAATTACAAGAAGCCTATAACCTGCTTAACGATGACTACCAATCATCCCTTGCCGCCGCAGCTGAAGTAAGTAGCAATATAGACAAAGTGGAAGACGTGGCTAATGCGCTATTTGACGAATGGCAAGATGAACTTGAGCAATATTCGAGTGCAAACTTAAAACGCGAGAGTGCTAAGCAATTAAGCCAAACACAACGCCAATTTGAACGCTTACTTCGCTCAATGCGCAGCAGTGAAGCCAAAATGCAGCCCGTGCTCGACTCACTACAAGATAATGTGCTGTACCTTAAACACAACTTAAATGCACAAGCGGTAAGCGCTATTAAAGGTGAGTTTACGGGGTTAAAGCGTGATATTAGCGCCCTAATCGCAGATATGAACCGTTCTATTGAAGATTCGAACAAGTTTATTGCTGAGATGAATGCACGTAGAGCGTAACAGATAGCATCAGCGAGGATAAATCTCACGATATCAGGAAATTGCCTCCTGATATCGTGGTCATTTTGTTTGTAAAGCCAGACGCTTAACCTTTATTGATAAGATCTTCAATGATGCCATTCATTTCCATTGGCATTTGCGCCAATACAGCATCATATCCATCAGCCAGTACCAAGTCTTTTTCTATGTAAGACACTACAGCTTGATTCTCCAAATCAATGATCCCGCCAAATGCCGTTACACGATTTACACCCGGTACTGGGATCCCACCAGAACTATCAACATGCAGTACGATCACTCTGTTAAAGTTAAACCCGTTATCTTTGATCACTCCTGTCGACTTTAGCGTCTTAGTCAGCTTTTGTATTGCACCTGTAAGATCATCTGCAATGCGCTGAGCCGAACCTGTAAGTGCATAATTACCTTGATTAACATGTCTACGCATGTTTTCACCCACAGTCCAAGACAAGTTACCAACCACATCATATAACTGTTGACTTGAAACAACAGACGCACCATGTTTTCCCGTTACGCCAGCGGTAATTGCTAAACCCACTTCACGGTCGTTTCCTGGAACACCATGCAGCGAAACCGGGAATATCAATACAGGTTGTTGAGCTGAGAGTGTGATTGGAAATTCATATGCCGTATTTTGTTTAACCTCAGTAGAAGTAGAAACACAAGCAGTCAAAGAGATAGTAAATAGAGAGGCTAGTGCTAAACGCACGATATTTTTTGTCATTATATAGTTCCTTTACGTGATTATTAACTCTCAACAACCCAGCTGAGAGCGCGTTGAAACGCGGCGCAAATTATGTGACAAATCGTAACCACTATCAATAATAAAGTACTAGGGCCTGTTTATCTTTCAAGTTTGTTTTTGCAGCAGTTTGATTGGTATTTATACAAGGCAGAGCCTGCGTAGCATAGTTGTTCTATGTGAGTCAGGCGATAACAAAGTAGAAATGCCAATCAAGCGCTGCCCTTTGGGTTCACCTGAGTGCGCTTTGTTCATTGTTGCTCAACTTTTGCCTAGATCACTAGGCGGCAAGTCGAGCGTCGCGACCAAAACACACTCAGGAGAACAAAAATCAAACAGCAAAGGTCAACAGGCCCTAGATAAAAGTGCATTTTCTTCATACTAAGCAGCTGAGCGATAATTAAGGGGAAAAATAGGACTTTTAGATAACTGAGAAGGTATGTTGATTACAAGCCACCCTGTGACAGCAGCGCAGAATGACAAATGTAGCGCAGCTCGCGTTACAGCCAGCTGCGTGCATAGCGTGGTAACTCAGCTTTAGCTCAATCCTAACTAAACACCATCTCCGGTACGTCATCTGGGCAAATCAACATGCCTGCGGTTTTGGCTTGAATTTCCGAGGCGCTAACACCTGGAGCTCGCTCAAGTAAATGAAATGCACCCTCTTTGACTTCAAGCAGCGCAAGATCGGTTACTATCTTATTGATACAGTTTACGCCGGTGAGCGGTAAACTGCAGTGCTGTAGCAGCTTGGACTCGCCTTGTTTATTCGCATGCGTCATGGTGCAAATTATATTTTTAGCCCCAGCGACAAGATCCATCGCGCCACCCATGCCCTTGATAAGCTTACCTGGGATCATCCAGCTGGCAAGATTACCTTGCTGATCTACTTCAAAAGCGCCAAGCACCGTCAGGTCCACATGACCACCACGGATCATTGCAAAGCTTTCTGCCGAACTAAAAATGGCGGCTCCCGTACGGGCCGTAACGGTTTCCTTACCCGCATTGATCATATCCGCATCCACTTCCTGCTCGGCCGGATAAGCGCCCATGCCTAATAAACCATTTTCCGATTGCAGCATCACATCCATGCCCTGTGGCACATAATTGGCCACCAGCGTGGGGATCCCAATGCCAAGGTTGACATAAAACCCATCTCTTAATTCCTGTGCCACTCGCATGGCCATTTGCTCTCTGGTTAATGCCATTACGCTTGCTCCTTCACAGTACGTTTTTCGATGCGTTTTTCAAACTGCCCTAGAATCACTCTGTCGATATAAATTCCGGGGGTATGAATTTGGCTCGGTTCGATTTCGCCGGGCTCTACAATTTCTTCCACTTCAACGACGGTAATTTTTCCAGCCGTTGCAGCCATTGGATTAAAGTTCATGGCGGTGTGGCGATAAACACAATTGCCAAAACGGTCTGCTTTCCACGCTTTTACAATGGCAAAGTCTCCCCTAATACTCGGCTCTAAAATATATTCTCTATCACCAAACGTTTTTACCTCTTTGCTCTCAGCGACGGGTGTACCAACGCCTGTTGCGGTGTAAAAAGCGGGGATCCCAGCTCCACCTGCGCGCATCTTTTCTGCAAGTGTCCCTTGTGGGGTTAACTCAACTTCCAATACACCGCTCAATAACTGCTGCTCAAACAAGGCGTTTTCTCCCACATAAGAAGCCACCATTTTGCGGATCTGCTTATCCTCAAGCAAAATCCCTAAACCAAACCCGTCTACTCCGCAGTTATTAGAAACCACGGTTAAGTCCTTTGTGCCCATGTGGCGTATTTGGCTTATCAAACCTTCTGGGATCCCGCACAAACCAAAGCCCCCCGCAATCACGGTCATGCCATCACACAGTCCTGCCATTGCCTCTTCGTAGCTTACGACTACCTTATCAAATCCAGCCATCGTTCCTCCTATTGCACTGTCCAGCCGCCATCCAATACAATGGCTTGGCCAGTAATGTTGCGTGACTCATTTGCGAGTAAAAAATTGACAGCATGGGCAATCTCATCCAACCCTATAAAGGCCTTTTTCGGCATTGGTGCCAACATGATATTGTTTATCACTTCATCTTCGCTGATCCCATGCTGTTTCGCTTGCGCGGTAATTTGCTGTTCTACCAATGGGGTTTTTACATAAGCGGGGCAAATGGTGTTCACGGTGATATCGCAGTCTGCGGTTTCCAGCGCCAATACTTTACCAAATCCCATCAACCCATGTTTTGCAGCGACATAAGCAGACTTATATTTAGAAGCGACTAAAGCATGGATAGAACCAATATTGACGATGCGACCAAAGCCTCCTTTACGCATATGCGGCAATACCGCCTTACACAACATGGCCGGGCCTGTTAGCATCACGTCTTGCAGCAATTGCCATTTATCTTCTGGATAATGCTCCAGTGCTTCAACATGTTGCACGCCTGCGTTATTGATAAGCACATCAATGTTATCGTGCTGACGGACAAAGTCAGCGATGTCTTGCTTATTAGCGATATTGAGCGCAAACGCTTGTGCATTTCCTCCGTCACTGACGATAGACTCGGCTACCGTCTGTGCTTGCGCTAAGTTCAAATCTACGAGCAATAAGCTGTAACCTTGTTTGCTCAGGGCCATCGCGATATAGCGACCAATGCCACTTGCAGCCCCTGTGATCAACGCCGTCTTCATCGTCGCTCCTTGATTATTTTGCTAAGAACTGAGCAATGGTGTCAGCCTGTGATTGAATTGAAAAAATACCGTCTAAATGTCCCCAAGCACCTTCTATCTCTGTGATCTGCACGTCTTTATTCTTGGCTTTTAGGGTTTCTGCTAGCTTACGAATGGGCTCAGGCCTTAATAACAAGTCATTGCTTGCAGGCATCAACAAAACCTTTGCTGTGATTTTATCGATAGCGCTATCAAAATTACCTTGCATGCCTGCGGTATATAGTTGCGAGGCGCGGACTAAATACAAGATTGAATTCGCATCTTGCGTTTCAGCCCTCGCTCGTGCGCGCGTGGCTAGCGTTTGGCTGAGTTTAGGAAGCTGACGAATATCTTGTTTTGCTTTGGGATCAAGCACAATAAAGTCTGGAAAACTGGCGTTGTAAATAGCGGGGTGCATCGCGTCTTGAGTAATATTAAGCATCGTGGCAGTCAGTCCAGCAAGCGGCCTTTCCCCGTCGTAGTAGTCCCCGCCCTGCCAATTTGGATCAAGTCGAATAGGTAAAGCCCATTTCTCTAACGCCGCAACGGTCCAAGCATCCATCTTTGCCGCGCCAATCACATGAATTAAACGTGACACTTTTTCGGGATAGCGCACCGACCATTCTAACGCTTGGAAAGACCCCATAGACGCGCCCATCACCGCATGTAGTTTGTCGATACCTAAGCTATCCAGTAGTTGCTTTTGCACTTCAACAAAATCACCGATGGTCACCACGGGAAAATCCAAGCCATAAGGTTTGCCCGTCTTTGGATTAATGGATGCAGGGCCCGTTGTGATCACATCTTTATTATGCCAATTTGCGTTGACCAAAGTATCTGAACTTATCACGAAGTATTTGTTAGTATCTATCGCTTTGCCCGGGCCGATAATGGCATCCCAGTAACCTGCCAATACGTCAGACTCTCGATACTTACCCGCAGCGTGAGATGTGCCTGAAAAGAAATGCGTGATCAAAATTGCATTGCTTTTGTCGGCATTTAATTTGCCATAGCTTTCCCAGCCGACCTTAACGTCAGGAATGCTGACTCCAGACTCTGTAGTAAAATGCGCGAGTGTAAATGCCCGCTTTTCAACTAGCATAGATTTGTTTGTCTCACTGCCATAGACAATATTGCTGGCAACGAACAAAAGTAACAGGAAAATCCGCTTCATTGCTGTATCTCTCCGTTAAAATAAGATGAATAGGGTTAATGCGAGGGCAACGCCCACCAGCGGCACGACCGCAGTCAACGCAGCCATGGACCAGTATGCTCGTTGATGTGTTTCTTTACAGATGGCGCGAATGGTTGTGACCACATAACCGTTGTGCGGTAAGGTATCCAAAGCGCCTGAGCTAATAGCGACAACACGGTGTAATTGTTCTGGATTGACACCCGCATCAATGTAGTGTGGTGCCACTAAAGGTAACGCAATAGCTTGCCCACCGGATGCCGAACCGGTTAAACCGGCTATTACACTTACCGCCACAGCGGCGCCAAGTAGCTCATTACCCGGCATTTGTGTCATCAACTCGACCGCAAATTGAAATGCCTCGGTGTTTTTTGCTACCGCACCAAAACCCACTACCGCACTGGTATTACCGATAGCGACTAGCGCCCCAGTTGTACCTAAGTTAATCGCGGCTCCTATGTTGTGAAAATGCTTAAAGTTAATAGCGACAATACTGAGTACACCGCCAAGTAGAGCTACAATAAGTGCACTTTGCTGCAGCACATCATGAAGTGTAAAAGATAAAATCAACACCACGATTAGAGGCAGTACGCCAGTGATTGGATGAGGATAGTTACGTTCATAGATTTCAGGGTCATCTTCTTTCGCCTCAAAGTGCTCACCATTTGCCACCGCTTTGGCTATCATCTTTTTCAACCACCAATAGCCAGTAATAGCCATAAATGTGGCAACCACTAGACTGACTTCCCAAGCTGCATAAGGTGAGGTACCCAAATATTTTATTGGGATCCAGTTTTGGATTTCAGGGGAGCCTGCCGAAGTCATGGTAAAGGTGACTGAGCCGAAGGCCAGAGTTGCGGGAATAAAGCGCCTTGGTAAATTGGCATCTTTAAATAAGCTAAGCGCCATAGGATAGACAGAGAAAGCGACAATAAAAACACTGACGCCGCCATACGTTAACACAGCACAGGCAATCACCACTGCTAATACCGCATGTTTCATACCTAACTTATCGACAATATAGCGTGCCACGCTGTCGGCAGCACCGCTGTCTTCCATGAACTTACCGAACAAAGAGCCAAGCAAGAACATGAAAAACCAAGCACTCAAAAAGCCAGCAAAGCCATCCATATAAAGTGTAAGAAAGCTGCTTTCGACAGCTTCTGTGGGAAATAGCGCAACGCCACTCGTGAATGCGACCAATAAAGCGCAAAGTGGAGCTGCGATAAACAAGTTTACGCCACGGAGAGTTAGCCAAATAAGCAGGCCAAGTCCTCCTGCCAGTCCAAGCATACTGAGCATAAGGGCTTCCTTTTATTGTTATTAATGCCCGTTATAAATTGATGTGTTGGGCATGCTGTTGATGAATATCAGTGTGGCGTGCAGGCGCAATAAAAACCATAGTACTAAGGTTATAGAAGCCCTACACCCCGTGTTAATCCTAGCGTATCAAGGTATTAGTACTAAGGTACTAATAGAAAAACTTTACAACTCCCCTATGCTTTGGTGTGACAACAAGCACCCAAAATGACAATAATAGGGACCACAGGATGAACATTTACCAACCTAGATATTCAGCTATCGCGTTGGCTATTACACTCGCAACTCAAGTCAACCCAGCGGCAGCAGAACAAGCAACACAATCAGAAGGCAAGCTAGAACGCATTGAAGTCACGGCGCGTAAGACGGTAGAAAACCTTCAAACCGTTCCAGTTGCAGTGACTTCTATCGGTGAAACCGATCTACTCGAAAATGGCATCTCGGTACTCTCTGAAGTCCAGCAGTTTTCACCCAATACCACGCTTCAAGCTAGCCGAGGCACTAACTCTACCCTCACTGCCTTTATTCGTGGTGTCGGGCAACAAGACCCATTATGGGGTTATGAACCCGGTGTCGGCATTTACGTCGATGACATTTATTTGGCAAGGCCGCAAGGGGCTGTACTCGACCTCCTTGATGTACAACAGATTGAAGTATTACGTGGACCGCAAGGAACGCTATATGGCAAAAACACTATTGGTGGCGCTATAAAATATGTCACTAAGGAAATGTCTGGCGATGCGACTTTTAACGTGGAAGGGACTGTTGGTAGTTATAATCAACGCGACCTTAAGATCACAGGTCAATTGCCGCTCGTGGAAGACACACTCTACTTAGGTTATGGCTTTGCTACTTTAAATCGAGATGGTTTTGGCGAGTTCAAGGTTTCAACGCTACCCGGCCAAGATAAGGAAAACTACAATAAAGAAATTCAAGCTGCACGGTTAACCTTGGAATATCGTCCAAGCGACGACTTGTTCTTCCGTTTAGCATGGGATAAAACCGACGATGACTCTAACTCTAAAGGGGGTTATCGCTTGTTGCCGAGCTTACTGACTGACGCTCCCGTGCCTGACAGCGTATTTGATTCTTACACCAGTATGCCAACCTGGAATAAAGTCGAACTTGAAGGATATAGTTTGACCGCTCGCTGGGATCTTTCTGACGCCACCACAATAAAATACATCGGTGCTAGCCGAGATAGTTATTCCCCGACCAATATCGACTTTGATAATACGCCATTGCGGATCTTTGATGTACCCGCCATTTATGATGATGAACAAACCACGCATGAGATACAGCTAAGCCATGCAGGTAACGACTACAAATTTGTCTCAGGTCTATATTATTACGATGGCGAGTCATGCGGCCAATTCCAAGCAATTTTGGAGGTATTAGGACAAAGCTTGGGCGCTCTCGGTCTTACGCGAGAAGTGAGTGGTTGTAACAACTCAAATAGTAAAGCCGCGTATATTCAAGGCACCATTGATTTAGCAGAGCAGTGGTCGCTCACATTGGGCGCTCGTTACACTAAAGACAGTAAAGAAGCACAAGTCAGTAATGGTTTGGTCTTTGATGTCGTGTATCCCGAATCAAATTGGATCCCAGGTTATACACGCCCTGCCGGTGAGCTCGTACCGTCAGTGCTTGATGATGAAGAAGATTGGTCACGGTTTACGCCAAGAGTGGGAGTGGAATATCAATACAACCGCGATATCATGTTCTTTGCCAGCTATGCTCAAGGATTTAAATCCGGCACCTTCAACCCCAGAGCTAGCACCGCAGAGCCTGCTGCAGACCCTGAAATCGTAGATTCATTCGAAATCGGTATGAAAAGCGAATGGAACGACAATCTAAGAGCCAATATCACGCTATTCACATTAGATCACAAAGACCGCCAATATATTTCCGTATTGCCTGGTGCAACTTCTGCCGATCTAAACCAACGACTTGGTAACATTGGTAAGTCTACAGCAAATGGTATTGAAGCAGAGCTGAGCTATGTCGCTACAGAGGCGCTGAGTTTTGACGCCGCGATAGGATATATAGACAGCGACTTCGAAGAGGTACTCGATACTAACCCAGACACGGGTGCGACATTTGACAAATCAGACCGATTTAGTATTTCTAACACCCCTGATTTAACTTTTAACCTTGGGGCGACATATAAACTCTACAGCGATATTGGCGATTGGGTATTCAATGCCAGCTACTACCATCGTGGTGATTATGTCTTATTTGAGGAAGATAGCCTACTGACGCAGGATAGCTATGGTTTAGTCAATCTGAGTATTAATTGGTATAGCACAGATGGCAATTGGCGTGTTGGTCTTCATGGGAAAAACCTGGCCGATGAAGAATATATGATAGGAGGCTATCAGTTCGTGACACCAGATCCGAGCGATCCGAGTAATGTGAGTAAATATACGCCGGGGCTTGGTGGTGATAATACTTTGATAGGCTACTTTGGCGACCCAAGAACCGTTTCGCTTACCGTAGGTTATCGTTTTTAGCATCGAAAGCGAGGCTGCAAGGAAGCCTCGCTATCTCAATCACTTGATGTAGTTTTGGAAATACCCTATAACAACGGATACTAGGAGTTAGTTAAGGATGTCTCAGGTGCAAGCAATCATCGCTGATGACCACCCATTATTTCGCAGCGCTCTCAAACAAGCCGCTGCACAAGCGATCGGTCATGACCCTATCAAAGAAGCCAGTACCTTAGACAGCTTATTCGAGATGTTGCTCGCGCATCCTGAAACAGAGCTAGTATTTTTGGACTTATCTATTCCTGGCGCGAAAGGTCTCGAAGGTCTTGCCCGGTTAAGAAATCAGTATCCAGACATATTAGTGATCATGGTTTCAGCCAACGAATCGGCAGCCGTTATTAGCCAATGCATTGCCCTCGGGGCAAGCGCTTATATTCCCAAGTCTTCCTCACTAGAGGTGATCAGTGATGCCATCAAACTCGTTATTGAAGGAGAAACTTGGTTACCTGAAATCGTGGATATTGCGCCTGAAAATGACAGCGAACAAGCACAATTTGCACGTAATTTAGAAAAACTAACTCCCCAGCAATATCGAGTATTAACCATGATTGCCGACGGCCTTTTGAATAAGCAGATTGCGTATGCAATGTCGATTCAAGAGACCACCATCAAACAGCATGTTTCAGCTATTTTAAAAAAGCTCAATGTGTATAACCGCACCCAAGCTGGGATCCTCTTTAATCAGCTGGCTACGGATGTACATCTCGACGATGAAGCGAGCACATAAACAACTAGATTAGTCGCTTAATCATGCGCTTTAGGGCAGGCGTTTTGAGTGGCTTATAGAGTAATGGGATCCCTGCATCACTCACTCGCTCTCGAATAGCCTCGTCGTGGTTAGCTGTGTTAATAATGATTGCCATATCATCAAGCGCAAGCGCTGCTATTACCTCAAGTCCAGTGACACCATGATCAAGCTGATAATCCGCGATCAGCATATCAGCCCGGCTCGTTGCTTGCAGCGCGCTAAGCTCTGCCTCATCTCGCGCTACGGCCACCTGACACCCCCAGCTCAGTAATACTTGAGATAGTGCATTAAGCGCGTTGGCATCATTATCGAGCAACCAAATAGACAGACCCGATAATTGCGAATCACCGCTGGGCTTGTCAGCGGTTACTTCGGTCTTTTGATCCGTCTGCATTCCATAACTTGGCAGTGTTAAGGTAAATTGCGTGCCTTTATTAAGTTGTGAGCCAAGGGTGATGGGTATTTCCAACACTTCGCAAATTCGTTTACTGATCGCAAGTCCAAGTCCTAACCCCTGCGCCAGCTCTTTACTATGCAGCTGTTTAAACTCTTGAAATATGGCGTCCTGATCTTGCTTTGCAATGCCCACGCCAGTGTCTTCAACAATGATAGAAACACTCTCCCCCTGACATTCAGCGATAAGTCTTACCGTACCAGACTCAGTGTAACGGATAGCGTTACTCAGTAAGTTCCCCAATACCCTTTTTAGGAGAGCTTTATCGGTGTAGAGCATGACATCACAAACCTGCACCGCAAACGCTAACCCTTTGTCTTTCGCAACCGCCCCATATTCATTTTCCAATGGTTCCAGCAGTGACGACAATGCAAAGCGCGAGCGGTTAACCTTAAACGCCCCAGCCTCTAATTTTGTGAGTTCAAGAATGCTCGACAACAGTTCTTCAGCACTTGCCAATGAACTTTTGATGCTTTGCGAAAGCTCAGCTAAGTCGGTCCCTTGGGCCTTTTCACTCATCAATGAGCAAAACAGGCTCGCTGCGTTAAATGGCTGTAACAGATCATGACTCGCTGCAGCGAAAAAGCGGGTCTTACTCTCCGTTGCATGTTCCGCTTGGCGTTTCGCAGAAGATAAAGCACGGTTGGCGTCTATCAACTCTTTGGTCCTTGCCGCAACCGTTTCTTCTAGATTGACATTAACTTGCTCTAGTAAGGATTGTTGTTTTACAAACTCGGTGATATCTGTATAGGTCGTTACAAATCCACCTCCAGGCAATGGGTTACCTTGCATTTCAAACACTCGACCATCGTGATGCTCGCGGCGGTAGCGATACGCATTGCCTCGTCGTAAATGTGATAGACGCTTCTCTACTTGCTGCTCGACATCGGCATCACCAAATAGTCCACGCTGCGCATTGTAACGAATAAGCTCAGCCACAGGACGCCCGATAAACAACGCATTGTCTGGATAATTAAACATTTCTGCGTAGCGCTGGTTCCAAGCGACCAATTGCAGTTGGCTATCTACTACACTTATCCCCTGACTGACGTTTTCTATCGTCGACTGCAGTAAGTCGCGATTAAAACGTAGCACCTGTGACGCTTCATCGACAAATTCTGCAACTTGCTCTAAAGGCTGGCGTTTTTCATCTTTGGCGACATCTAAAATCAGTTTCGCAGATGCCCCTCCAACGAGCGTCGACATCTCCCGCTCGATCATATTTTCAACTTGCAATGGCGCTGGCTGTTTCCAGTTTGCAGGCTCTTTAGGAAAATGAAGCTCAACAAGCTGCTGCGCACGTGCTTGCTCGCTAAAGCGCTGCAGTAATGTTGCCAAGTCTTGGTAACTCAATACCGTGTTTGCGGATTGTGCAGATTTGGACGGCATTACAAATTTATTGCTTTGTAAGCGCTCAGCAAGACGTGCAGATGAAATAAACGGCACCAGCAAATAAACCAACAAATTTGCACTTAAAGAGATCAGGACGGACTGGCTCGTACTGTCTAACCCCAGACCCAAAAAATCTAAAGGCGCTAACCATATGATATTCATAGGTCCTGCACTCAACCAGTGACTTTCGAAGTTAAAGCCACTAATGAGGCTCGGTAACAACAGCGTGTAAAACCAAATAGCAAACCCTGTCACAATCCCCAATTGCGCGCCTAAGCATGAAGCCCCACGCCACCATAAACCAACCACCATCGCGGGCGCAAACTGCGCAACCAAGGCAAATGACATGAGCCCCATATTGGCCAACGTGTTGCCCTCAGCAAGCACGCGATGACTGGCATAACTCAGTAATAAAATGCCAACAATGACCACCCGTCGAGCATTGAGCAGATTAAACTTAGATAAACCCCGATGGCTCGAATTTAACTGCGAGCGGCGCAACAAAAATTGATTGATAAAGTCATTGGTGATCATGATAGATAGCACGATGGCTGAGACTATCACCATGCTCGTCGCCGCAGAGAACCCTCCTAAAAAGGCTATCAAAGCGACTAACGGTGCGTCAGATCCCAGTGGTAAAGCGAGCACAAACGTATCGTAGCCAACATCTTGACCATTAAAATACACCAGTCCGGCGTAGGCGATTGGCAAAATAAACAAATTAATCAACAACAAATAAACGGGAAATAACCAGCGTGCGGTCTTAAATTGGTTTTGTTCATCATATTCAATAAAAGAGGTATGAAACTGCCTCGGTAAACAAAGCGTTGCCAATACCCCTAAAAGAACATGGACTAAATAAACATAGGTTGGGCTAGCCGATGCCTCTATTTGCTTGGTAATTCCCTGCAGCTCCGCTTGGTTAAATAAGTGAGTGGGCGATTCAAAGAGCACAAAACAGACATAAACACCGACAGCAATAAACGCCAGCAACTTAACTAATGACTCAAAGGCGATGGCAGTCATCAATCCCGGGTTATGCTCACTCGGTCTTAGCCTACGTGTGCCAAACAAAATAGCAAAAAGGACTAACAGCAAGGTGATGTAAAAAGTACTATCCTGCCAAAACGCGACACTCACCCGCTGAGTGTCGCTTGTTAGCATACCGATACTGGCGCTGGTAGCATTGAGCTGAAGGGCAATATAAGGCACGACCGCAATAACAGAGATCAGAGAAATGAGTCCAGACAAACTAGAAGAATTACCGTAACGAGTGGCTATAAAGTCCGCCATGGAAGTGAGCTGCTGCTGGCGGCATATTTCAGCAATTCGTGTGTAGACTTGCCAACCAAATATAAACAGTAAAATCGTGCCAACATAAGTTGGGGCAAGCCACCAGCCATTATTTGCCGCTTGCGCGGTAGTACCAAAAAACGCCCAAGAAGTGCAATACACCCCTAGTGACAAGGCATAGGTGACTTGCTTGGCGCGATAAGATCTAAATTTAGTACTCGCCCTATCAGCGCCCCATGCAATGGTAAATAAAAGCGCTAAATATAGCAGCGCAATAAGACTGATCAGCCCGATAGAAAACATAACTGTGATGATTTTTTATTGTTTGCTCTAGCATAACGGCTGTACAGTAAAAAGACAGCACACTTTAGTGCTATCCCCCAATGCTTGGTATCATCACTTATAATCTAAAACTGCTCACCGACTTATCTAGTGCGCGGGATAAAGACAACAGTGATAACGCTTCCTCTGATGCCCGCTCCGCTCCCGTTGCAGTCTCTTGCGCGGTTTCGCTGATTTCTGTCACACTTTGCGAAATTTGCTGTGTAACCGTATTTTGTTCCTCAGAAGCACTGGCTATTTGTAGATTCATATCTTTAATCGTACTCACAGATGAAGAAATCGCTTGTAACACTTCATCCGTTTTCGCCGACTTGTCCGCTGTATCTTTAGCATCTTTAACGTTCTCTCGCATCATGCCAACGGAGCGCTTCGCTTCATTTTGCAACTTAGAGATCATCTCTTGAATTTCGTCCGTGCTCTTTTGGGTGCGACTCGCAAGGCTTCTCACCTCATCTGCCACTACGGCAAAGCCACGCCCTTGTTCACCAGCCCTTGCAGCTTCAATTGCTGCGTTGAGCGCTAACAGATTAGTTTGCTCCGCTATACCCCTGATGACATCCAAAATAGAACCTACCGACTCTGTTTCTTGTTCAAGATTCTCAATGGTCTGGCTAACATTTTCTATTTTACCCACTAGACCTTCCATTGCTTGCTGTGTTGCAACGACAACTTGAACACCTGAATTAGATTGAGAATCCGCATCGGTTGCGGCATCCGCTGCGAGTTGAGCACTTTGGGTTATCTCAGCAATCGTGGCAGCCATTTCATTCATCGAAACAGCACTATGACTGAGTTGCTCCATTTGGTTGTCCGCCCCTTGTTTGGACTGGGCGGTGATAGCACTAAGCGTTTCTGACGAGGAAGATAGTGCATGTGTAGAGCTTTGAATTTCTGCAATGATGGCTTTTAGTTTGTCAGCCATATCACGCATTGCCAAATAAATACCGCTGACTGATTCCCCTCTGTCAAATTGTATAGTGAGGTCGCCACTGGCAATCCTTGATGCCACTTCCGCGATTTCTTTTGGCTCCCCACCAATAGGGGCTTTGATTAGTCGTGTGATATACCAACTTAAAAAGCAGCCTAACAAAATTACCACAACAGATACTGCAATAATAATTGTTACTGTCTTCCTACTCTCAGTTTGAGCTATGGGGCCTAATTCATCCTGCCTTTCCTTGATCGATTCTTTCACACGTGCCAAATGCTCTGCGATATTTTGACCATTAATATTTAGTACTTCGGTAATCAGTCGATTTCTCTCTGTGATAATATCTTGTACTTCTCTCACTCCATCTAAGTAGCGTTCTCCTGATTGTTCTATATCAAGCAGTAAATTTTTTGCATTTTCATTCATAAACCTAGACTTAGACTGAGTTAGAAACATCTTCTCTTGCTTTAGTTCATCCATGGCTCTGTTGTAGTCATTTAACTGGTTACTCACTAAGAATTTCGTTACGAAAAGTCTTCCTAGCAGCAGCTTTTCCTGCATATGTGTAGCAGCGGCAAGTCCTTCAAAGTCACTCATATCAATGCTAGATTCTATTAATTGCGAAATATTCTTGCGCATTTGAGGGCCTATTTTATCCAGCCCGTCATGAACCACAGTATTTCTACGACCATAAAGTGCCATAATGTCTCTAAAAGCAGTTTCATATGTAACCAAAGCTGTTTTACTTTTCTCAATAAGCTGCTTGCTTTCTTTTTGACTAAGAGCCTCCTTGGCTTCCGCTAGTTCATCATGTAAAAGCCTTACCTTCTGTTCAAATTGTTCAATATCGTCTTTTGATTGCTGCTTCAAATAATTCAGCACATTGATCCTAAGTGAGAGCAAATTCGCTTCTAATGTACTTGCTAGATTGCTAGCCCTTGCCAAAGAGCGATACTCAACAAAATTACTATAACCGCCATTCAATCCAACATAAGCGACGCTAGAGAGTGCAACCATAAGTACAATCATTACTCCAAATGAAGTAGATAATTGTTGGCTTAACCTTAACTTAGAAAGCATAAAAGCACCTGACATTGTATTTATAGATAAGCCCATCAGCATTCATAGATGCCAAAACTATTAGCTTGTATTTAATACAATAATCATTGTCGTGTTTTTTGATTTAGTAAAGAAATGTACCGATTAAAAATCGAACAAAGTAAAGTAACGATCCTTAATGCTCCATATTTATGATTGGCTTGTTGAATAAGGAGCGACGCATTACGTCCAGCACTGTGATAAAACTATCTACTCTGGGACAAATATGTATATAGAGGTAATAACCAACCATCTTCGTTGCGCTCAAACATACATCCAGAAACGCAAAAGCCCCAGCAGATGCTGGGGCTTTATCAAAGTCTAATTTAGTTAAAAACTAAAATTAAGCTTTCTTAGGACGTTCAATCACGTCAACTAGCGTCCAAGATTTTTTCTTAGAGATTGGCGCACATTC
This sequence comes from Pseudoalteromonas sp. OANN1, assembly GCF_024124685.1. Taxonomy (NCBI): domain Bacteria; kingdom Pseudomonadati; phylum Pseudomonadota; class Gammaproteobacteria; order Alteromonadales; family Pseudoalteromonadaceae; genus Pseudoalteromonas; species Pseudoalteromonas sp. OANN1. The sequence goes on along the minus strand of NZ_JAMXSE010000018.1, from coordinate 12,053 downwards.
GCGAATAGTCACGACGTCACCTGTGAGTAGCTGTGTTGTTTTCATCGTGTGCGTGCAACTTAGTTGTACGCTTGATGCTTTCTTTCTATAAAGAGTACCGTAGATCGGGTGCTTAATACCAATTTGACTTAATACTTGCTCAATTTGAAGGAGTAAATCTGACGCTAACAGCGTTAAAAATTTCTCATTTAGAACAACTAAATAGCAAAATTTTTGCCTTGTTATCGACAAGATTTTCTCGCCCCAAAATAGACCACTTAATTAAACAAATTGGTATAACCTGACGTTCGATAGCTATTTATAAAAATTATCCAGAAACGCAAAAGCCCCAGCAGATGCCGGGGCTTTATAAAAGTCTAATTTAGTTAAAAACTAAAATTAAGCTTTCTTAGGACGTTCAATCACGTCAACTAGCGTCCAAGATTTTTTCTTAGAGATTGGCGCACATTCGCGAATAGTCACGACGTCACCTGCTAGTGCTGTGTTGTTTTCATCGTGTGCGTGCAACTTAGTTGTACGCTTGATGAACTTACCGTAGATCGGGTGTTTAACCTGACGCTCGATAGCAACAACGATTGACTTGTCCATTTTGTCGCTAACTACACGACCTTGTACAGTACGGATCTTATCGCTCATTATGCACCTGCCTTCTGGTTGATAACCGTTTTCACACGCGCAATATTGCGACGTACTTTCTTAAGCTCGTGAGTTTGAGCTAGCTGACCAGTGCTCGCTTGCATGCGCAGGTTGAACTGCTCACGAAGAAGCTCTAGAAGTTCAGCATTTAGCTCTTCTACGCTTTTGTCTTTAAGTTCGCTAGCTTTCATTACATTACCGTCCGAGTTACAAATGTTGTTTTGAAAGGTAATTTACGAGCAGCTAGGTCGAATGCTTCGCGAGCAAGCTCTTCTGAAACACCTTCCATCTCGTAAAGTACTTTACCAGGCTGAATTTCAGCAACCCAGTATTCAACAGAACCTTTACCTTTACCCATACGAACTTCAAGCGGTTTCTCTGTAATTGGCTTATCTGGGAATACACGGATCCAGATTTTACCTTGACGCTTGACGTGACGTGTCATAGCACGACGAGCTGCTTCGATTTGACGAGCAGTCATACGGCCACGGCCAGTCGCTTTCAAGCCGAAAGAACCGAAGCTAACTTTGTTACCGCTGGTAGCCAGACCACGGTTGCGGCCTTTGTGTACCTTACGGAATTTTGTACGTTTTGGCTGTAACATTAGTCGCTACCTCTTACTTAGCACTTTTTTTAGCTTTCTTCGGCGCACGTTTAGCTGGCTTCTCTTGCTCTTGAACTAGTGGAAGACCACCAATTACTTCGCCTTTGAAGATCCAAACCTTAACACCGATGATACCGTAAGTGGTCAAAGCTTCTGAAGTTGCGTAGTCGATATCAGCACGTAGAGTGTGTAGAGGTACACGACCTTCACGGTACCACTCAGAACGTGCGATTTCAGCACCGCCAAGACGGCCGCTTACTTCAACTTTGATACCCTTCGCGCCTAGACGCATTGCGTTTTGTACTGCGCGCTTCATAGCACGACGGAACATAACACGACGCTCTAGCTGAGAAGAGATACCGTCAGCAACTAACTGTGCATCTAGCTCTGGCTTACGTACTTCTGCGATGTTGATTTGCGCAGGTACACCAGCAAGCTTAGTTACAGCTTGGCGAAGCTTTTCAACATCTTCACCTTTTTTACCGATAACAACACCAGGACGAGCTGTGTGAATTGTTACACGGATTGATTTAGCTGGACGCTCGATAACGATCTTAGCTACAGAAGCACTTTTCAATTCCTTAGTAAGGTATTGACGTACTTTGTGATCGCCAAAAAGCTGTTCAGAGAAATCTTTTGTATTCGCGTACCAAGTAGATACCCAAGGCTTTGAGATACCTAGGCGAATACCAGTAGGATGAACTTTTTGTCCCATTACTTATATCTCCTAGCTATCCGATACCACAACAGTGATGTGGCTTGTACGCTTAAGGATGCGGTCTGCGCGTCCTTTAGCACGTGGCATAATACGTTTCATTGTAGGACCTTCGTCTACAAATACTTTAGCCACTTTAAGCTCATCAATGTCAGCACCTTCGTTGTGCTCCGCGTTCGCGATAGCAGACTCAAGTACTTTCTTAACTAATACAGCCGCTTTCTTCGGGCTGTACGCCAGGATTTCTAGCGCGCGATCAACCGGAAGTCCACGGATCTGATCTGCCACTAGACGTGCTTTCTGCGCCGAACCAGAGGCGAATTTGTGTTTAGCTAATGCTTCCATCATACCCTCCGATTAACGCTTCTTAGCTTTCTTATCCGCAGCGTGACCGCGGTAAGTACGTGTAGGTGCAAATTCACCCAGTTTGTGACCGATCATTTCGTCTGTGATGAACACAGGAACGTGCTGACGACCATTATGGACAGCGATGGTCAATCCGATCATGTTAGGTATGATCATTGAACGACGGCTCCAAGTTTTAATTGGCTTCTTGTCACCGCTTTCCAACGCTTTCTCTACCTTCTTCAGCAAGTGTAGGTCAATAAATGGACCTTTCTTGAGAGAACGTGGCATGGCAATTCCTCAACTATTATTTAGTACGACGACGTACGATAAACTTATCAGTACGCTTGTTCTTACGAGTCTTGTAACCTTTGGTAGGTACGCCCCATGGAGATACAGGGTGACGACCACCAGAAGTACGACCTTCACCACCACCGTGTGGGTGGTCAATCGGGTTCATGGCAACACCACGAACTGTAGGACGGATACCACGCCAACGATTTGCACCAGCTTTACCTAGTGAACGTAGCATGTGTTCTGCGTTACCTACTTCGCCAAGAGTCGCACGACAATCAGACTCAACCTTACGAACTTCGCCAGAGCGAAGACGTAGTGTTACGTATTGACCTTCACGAGCAAGGATCTGTACGTAAGCACCAGCAGAACGTGCAATTTGTGCACCTTTGCCAGGTTTAAGTTCAACGTTGTGTACAGTAGAACCTACAGGGATATTACGCATAGGTAGTGTGTTACCAACCTTGATTGGTGCATCAACACCAGATTGGATTGCATCACCTGCTTTAAGACCCTTAGGTGCAATAATGTAACGACGCTCACCGTCTGCATATAATACAAGAGCGATGTTTGCGCTACGGTTTGGATCGTACTCTAGACGCTCAACTTTAGCTGGAATGCCATCTTTTGTGCGTGTAAAGTCGATTACACGGTAGTGTTGCTTATGACCACCACCGATGTGACGAACCGTGATACGACCGTTGTTGTTACGACCACCTGATTTAGAGTTTTTCTCTAATAGCGGAGCGTAAGGCTTACCCTTGTGTAGATCAGGGTTAACCACTTTAACGACGTGACGACGACCCGCAGAAGTTGGTTTACACTTTTGAAGTGCCATAATTCTAACTCCCCTTATTACTCGGCGCCGCCGACAAAGTCTAGCTCGCTACCTTCTTTAAGAGTAACGTATGCTTTTTTCCAATCGCTACGACGGCCAAAACGCATACCAGTACGCTTTGTCTTACCCTTAACATTTAGAGTGCGAACACCAGTTACTTCTACTTCGAAAAGCTTTTCTACAGCTGCTTTAACTTCAGCTTTAGTTGCATCTTTAGCTACTTTGAAAACGATAGTATTGTTTTCTTCAGCAGATACAGTGCTCTTCTCAGAGATGTGTGGAGCAAGGATTACTTTTAAAAGACGTTCTTCACGGATCATGCTAGCGCCTCCTCAAGTTGCTTAACAGCAGCAGCAGTAATCAGAACCTTATCGAAAGCGATTAGGCTTACTGGGTCGATGCCAGCTACGTCACGCGTGTCAACCTTGTACAGGTTACGTGCAGAAAGGAATAGATTTTCATCTACTTCTTCAGTCACGATTAGTACGTCTTTAAGCTCAAGTTCTTTAAGCTTAGCTACTAGTTCTTTAGTCTTTGGTGCTTCTAGACCAAAGTTTTCAACAACTACTAGACGATCTTGACGAACAAGCTCAGAAAGAATGCTCTTGATCGCACCGCGATACATTTTACGGTTAACTTTTTGGCTGTGATCTTGCGGCTTAGCTGCAAAGCTCACACCACCGCTGCGCCAGATTGGGCTGCGGATTGTACCAGCACGCGCACGGCCAGTACCTTTTTGGCGGAATGGTTTCTTACCACCACCGCGTACTTCAGAACGTGTCAGTTGAGCTTTAGTACCTTGACGAGCACCTGCTGCATAAGCAACAACTACTTGGTGTACTAATGCTTCGTTAAACTCACGTCCAAAAGTAGCTTCGGAAACTTCAAGCGCGCCAGCGCCTTTAATTGCTAATTCCATCACTAAATCTCCAGGACTTATGCTTTAACAGCTGGTTTAACGATAACGTCACCGCCAATAGCGCCAGGTACTGCACCTTTAACTAAAAGCAAGTTACGCTCTGCGTCAACACGTACTAGTTCAAGGTTCTGTGTCGTTGAACGAACATTACCCATTTGACCGGCCATTTTCTTACCTTTGAAAACTTTACCAGGAGACTGGTTTTGACCGATTGAACCAGGAGCACGGTGAGATAGAGAGTTACCGTGAGTTGCGTCTTGCATGCTGAAGTTCCAGCGCTTAACACCACCTTGGAAACCTTTACCTTTTGAAGTACCAGTAACGTCTACTTTTTTCACTTCAGTGAAAAGTTCAACAGTTAGCTCTGAACCTACTTCAAATTCACCTTCACCGCCGTTAAGACGGAATTCCCACAGGCCGCGACCCGCTTCAACGCCAGCTTTAGCGAAGTGACCCGCTGCTGGTTTGTTTACACGGCTTGCTTTTTTCTCGCCTGCAGTAACTTGAAGCGCGTTATAACCGTCAGTTGCGTCAGATTTGATCTGCGTAACACGGTTAGGAGTCGCTTCGATAACTGTCACAGGGATAGATACACCATCTTCAGTGAAGATACGTGTCATACCCACTTTACGACCGACTAGACCTAATGCCATTTTCCTAAAACCTCTCTAATCTTCCGATTAACCCAGGCTGATTTGAACATCAACACCAGCAGCAAGGTCTAGGCGCATTAGAGCGTCTACAGTCTTGTCAGTTGGTTCTACGATGTCGATCAGACGTTTGTGGGTGCGGATTTCATACTGATCACGCGCGTCTTTGTTTACGTGCGGAGAGATCAATACTGTGAAACGTTCTTTGCGCGTAGGTAGTGGGATTGGACCACGAACCTGTGCACCAGTGCGCTTCGCTGTTTCCACGATTTCCGCCGTTGATTGGTCAATCAAACGGTGGTCAAAAGCTTTTAGGCGAATACGAATGCGTTGATTTGACATTCTTAAACCTCAAAATAAAAAGAGCATTTAAAAAGAGCATAAAAAAACGACCGAGACTAACTCAATTATTCCTGAGAAGTCGGTTGTTAATTTATTTCTACCGTTGAACTCACAATTGGAGTTCCTGTTCATAGGGCCTGAAATCCAGACCTTTCATTTACTTTCCTAGACGCTATGGTCAAGAAAGTCTGCATATTATAGTGATATTGGTGATAAATGCAACAACTAATACAAAGTAATTTTATCGCTCGGATCCGTGGGCGCTGTCGCGCAGATAAAGCACATTGAACATACATAATATTTCACTCACACAAAGCATATAGAACAAAATTCACTCTACTCAAGCATTCGCTTCTGTTAGTCTTCTATAAAGAAATATTGTGACAAGAAAACATGGATGACGCCTTTGTAAATGGTCAGTCCAGTTAAATCTTGGTATTCTATGGCTAATGATAATTGTTCGGTATTCCCATGCAGATTTTTTCTTATTTGCTTACAACCATCGCTCGCTGTAGCAACTGGCTTTTTGTTAAAAGTAAAGTATTGCCAGAGCATCCCATCGAGGATTACGAGCTAGATCCCAGCATTCCCACATTCTATGTAGCGAGACTCGACTCGGTATCAGACATGATAGCGCTAGACGTTATGTGTAAAAAGCTTGGTTTACCAAGACCATCTCAAAAAGCGCGAATTGGCAATAAAGAGCTCAATCGTTTTGTTGGGATCCAGACTCCGCCAAGTGTCTTTGGTAATAGTCATAAACCAAGTGATGCGCTTGAACATAGCAAAGCAATTTTTGAAGCCTTAAAAGATGACGACAATACCGATGCGCAAGTTATTCCGGTCACCATATTGTGGGGTCGTAATCCAGGTAAAGAAAAGCCAGGTGTGGGAACTTTATTATCCAACTCATTAACTCCAAGCTGGCTACGCAAATGCTTTGTGGTCTTGTTTTCAGGCAGGGATAACTTTGTTCGATTTTCCCGCCCGATTGAACTCAATCAATTGTTAAATGATAAAGCCGACGTTGACGAACTGCCACATAAGCTGCTGCGCGTTGCACGCGTGCACTTCCGTCGTCAAAAATTGGCTGCTACGGGCCCCAAATTGCCATCACGTGAGCAGCTATTTAATTCTATCTTAGCGTCGCAAAGCATTAAAAAGGCCATTGCTGACGAAGCAAAGGCAAAAGGTCTAAGTCAAGAAGAAGCAAGATTACAAGCACTTAGGTTATTAGACGAAATAGCCGCAAACTATTCAGACGCCATGGTGCGAGTAGCTGACAGGGCCCTCACTTGGCTGTGGAACAAGCTTTATAATGGTATTGAAGTTAATAACTCAGACAAAGTACAAGCGCTTGCAGACAAAGGACACGAGATCATTTACGTGCCATGTCATCGTAGCCATATGGATTACTTGCTTCTAACTTATGTGATTTACCATCAGGGTTTAGTACCACCGCATATCGCAGCTGGCGTTAATCTCAACTTTTTCCCTGCGGGCCCGATTTTCCGTCGTAGTGGTGCCTTCTTTATTCGCCGTTCTTTTTCGGGTAACAAACTCTATTCCGCGGTATTCAAGGAATATTTAAGTCAGTTATTTATCAAAGGATATTCCGTTAAGTTTTATACCGAAGGTGGTCGCAGTCGTACCGGTCGTCTTCTACCACCAAAAACGGGGATGCTGGCAATGACACTGCAATCTATGCTTCGCGGCATTGATAGACCTATATCATTAGTGCCCGTTTATCTCGGCTACGAACATGTTATGGAGATCAACACCTACCTCAAAGAGCTGGCTGGCAACAGTAAGAAAAATGAGTCTATTTTTGGTATTTTTAAGGCGATTAAGAACCTTAAAAACTATGGTAGAGGGTATTTAAATTTCGGCGATCCGATATCAGTCAACCAATTTTTAAATGAGCATCAACCAGATTGGCGTGGTTCTATTCACCCTACCGAAACTCAAAAGCCTGCTTGGCTGAACAAGCAAGTTGCCGATCTCGCTGATGTCATCATGACTGAGATAAATAACTCAGCAGCACTGAACTCAGTTAATTTGCTTGCGACAATTTTGCTGAGTAACGAGCAGTTTGCACTGCCTAAATCACAACTGCTACAACAGCTTGATTTGTATCTTGGATTACACAGAAATGCACCTTATCACGACAATGCGACGGTGCCAGATTCGAGCTCTGAGGGCCTACTCGATCATGCACTTAAGCTTGATAAGTTCGATATTATTGAAGACAGTTTTGGCAGCATCATTAGTGTTAAGGAAAAAGAACGCGCTCTACTTAATTATTACCGTAACAATATTCTGCACCTGTTTGCCGTACCTAGCTTAATCGCTCAGCAACTGTTCAACCGCTACAGCTTAACCGTTGATGAGTGCTGTAAAGAGGTAGCGCTTTTGTATCCCTTGTTTGCAAAAGAGTGGTTCTTAACAGGCCTTAAGACAGGATATATAGAGTCTATTTTTGAATACTTTGCGGCTAAGGATCTGATCACCTTTGATGGTCATCTAGCCTCTGTTAACAAAGATGGTAGCGCGTTGGCACAATTAGAAATGCTAGGTAAAGTGATCCACTTAACGCTTGAACGCTATGCAATCACGATTAACCTGGTTAAGCGTCATCAAGGATTAAGTCGTAGCGAGCTTGAAAAAGAAAGTGCACTTCTTGCCGACCGACTAGGAACTTTACACGGCATCAAAAGCCCAGAGTTTTTTGACAAAAAAGTGCTCAGCGCATTTGTCACTAGCCTAAAAGAGCAAGGCTTTATAGAACAAGATGAAGCCGCTGGCATTCGCGGCACAGAATCACTACATACTTTAGAGCAGTACTTAAAAGCCCTGCTACCGGCACGAATACATCAGTCTATTCAACATATCGTCTAATATCATAAGGCCCCAATTTAGGGGCCTACTTTATGGTGCATAGCAAAGCTTAAGCTAGACGATTATCTACTACTTGCTTTGTAACAACAGCAACAACACATAGTGCCGCCGCTATATCTACAGAGATTATTTGGTGCGGCCAAACTAAAGCGATACCTAAAAGCGCTAACCCTATCCTGATTGGTTTATTGAGCTTTGCCTCTGCATAACCGTATATCGCTGCTACCAAAGCGTACATTCCCACAAGCGCAGTGAAAAAAACCTGCATGATCTCAAAGTTACTCCCCCCAATAAACGGCGTATAAGCAAACAGTAAAGGAACGATGTATAGTGCTTTGGCCGTTTTCCATGCTTCTATTCCTGTTGCCATCGGCGGTGTTTTGGCAATTCCCGCAGCGGTAAACGCGACCAAGCATACCGGCGGTGTTACATTGCTATCTTGCGATAACCAAAAAATAATCATATGGGCAGAGAGTAACATCATGGCTAAATGCGTGGCATCAAATTGGCTACTGCGAATAATATCAATAGCCTCTGGCGGCAAGCTTGCCAAAATAGTAAACACTTGAGCCGTGGTAATATTTGGCTGGTTGTATATCTCACCTAGTGCTGGCGCCATCATACTCATCATCATCGTCGCAGTGTCATTGAGTTGACCATTTACTATGATCTCTACCAGTGCTGACTGGCTGATCAAGCCATACAAAGCCGGTGCAGAAAGCGTTGCCAATACAATATACGATGCCGTCACGGGCAGTCCCATACCGATAATTAACGAGGCCAATGCAATCAATACCAACAACAGTATCAAGCTTGCTCCCGCCCATTCATTTATCATTAGAGAAAAAGTAACCCCTAAGGAGCTGATCGAAATACAATTCACCAGCATGCCAATGGCAACCAATAATATTGCTGTCTTGGCGCTGTTTTCAGTTGCATTTGCAAGCCCAGCCAAAATCTTTGACCACCTCATCGGCGCAGGTGAAAACAAAGAAAACAGACACACACTGATCGTCGCAATGCTGACTGCATAAGTTGGCGTAAAGCCATAAATCATCAATGTTACGAGCAACACGATAGGTAATAAATGATGCCAACCGGACTTCAGCTCTTGCCAAGCACTCAATTGCCCTGACTCTAATGCTGGCTGGATATTCAAACGTTTAGCTTGAATACGTACAAAGATGGCAATAGATGCAAAATAAAGCAGTGCGGGAACAAAGGCCGCCGCAATTATCGTAAGATAAGGAATTTGAGTATAAGAGGCCATCACAAATACACCTGCCCCCATAATCGGCGGGATCAGCTGACCTCCCGTCGATGCTCCGGCTTCAACTGCTGCTGCAAACTTTGCAGGAAAGCCAGCTTTCTTCATTAATGGAATGGTGATCACCCCAGTTGCCGCTGTATTCGCGATAGCAGAGCCCGATACGGAGCCCATCATACCCGAGCTCACGACAGCAACAAGTCCTTGCCCACCAACCATGCGGCCAACAAGTGCATTGGCAAAGCGAATGATAAAATCCCCAGTTCCTGCTTGGACTAGAAATGCGCCAAACAAGATAAACATAAAGACAAACGTCCAAGAAATTTTAGCAATAGGTCCAAACAAGCCGTCATCAAAGTAATTGCGAAACAAAATAGTTTCAGCGCTTAAACCAGCAAAATGAAACACACCATCAATATACTGTCCCAAAAACAGCACATAACTCATCGCCAGTAGGATCATCACCGGGATAAACCAGCCCATACAGCGCCGCACCAACTCAAGCGCGAGGAGTACAGCGGTCGAAGATGCTATCCAGTCAGCCGTAGCAAATTCATAATTACGCGCAGCCAACGCATCACTGTATAGAACAAGATAGCCGCAGCTCACGATTAAACCGATAAATAGCCCGATATCAATAACGCTAGAAAGCACTGCCAATTTGCCAACTCTAAGTGGCAAGGTGAGTAAGATAATGCTACCAAATAACATGAAATGGATGGCTGAAATATAATTATCCGGCCAAGTGGCGACCAAGTTAAAATAGAGGTGCAACAAACTCGTGAATATCGCTAAATAAAAAGCGATCCGCTCACGAGCCGCTGTTGGTACTGCTAATGTGCTTTGCTCATTGCTACTATTACTCATTGATAGATACTATCCCGTTTTACTTAGTTGGCGGCGTTACTGCAGATGAGCAGGTACGGTAATACCTATTTCTTTATAATACTTCAGCGCGCCGGGATGTAGCTTAGCAGGTAGTCCCATGAGTGCCTTTTCTATCGCCATGGCTTTAGTCGCTTTATGGATGGTTTGAAGAAAGACTAAATTTTCATAAATTGCCTTGGTGAGTAGATATACATCTTCCTCACTCATGTCTTTATGTGCTGCAAGAAAGTTTGGCTGCGCAATCGTTTTGATTGCGTTAGTTTGGCCGGGGTAAGTGTTCGCTGGGATCTCGAAGCGTGACCATAACTCTACCTCAGCGTTGACTTTATTTAGCTGCTCATCAGTGAAATCCAGCACAGTGATACCATTGGCATCGGCTGCATAAGCACTCGTAATAGCGCTGACCGGTACGCCTGCCGGAATATTCATTCCCGCAATCTGACCATTTTGTAGGGCGCTAGAAGAGCCCGCGTAACCTTTATGCACCAAAGTGAATTTGTCACTATCAACGCCCAGTGCAGCCATGATGTGCTTCCCAGAACCTTCCGTTCCAGAGTTACGCTTACCAATGCCAAACCCTTGTGAATATAGGTTTTTCAAATCTGAGACGTTGCCCGTTTTGGCATACTTCTTAGCAATGACAAAGTGCTCTACGTTTTGCCACAACATAGTCACTGAACGCAGATAATCTTGTTTGCCAACGGGTGCCATTGCCCCCGTCCCCTGCGTCGCCCACGCACCATAAAGACCCTGTAAAATAGCCAGTTCAGCTTCTTTATTACGCATGAGTTTGAGGTTATCACCAGAACCGGCAGAGGTAATGGCCGACACACTCATACCGTGCTGCGGCGTGACTTTTAGCTTAGTTAGTGTCGCAATCGCGACACCTACTGGGTAAAAAGTGCCACCAGATGAGGCTGTCGCCAAAATATAGGATCTGTCCTTATCTACATTGGCAAAGCTTGCAAAAGTACATAGTGACATTGTGATACTGAGCACAGCAGAAATCGTTCGAGCCGAAAGACCTAACATCTTTACACTCCCTAATTTTAGGTTTTATATGGGCTTATTGTGCACACCTTTACGTAATTAACCAAATTTTTACGTGACTGGTGGCAGGATATCAGCATATAGAATAGGGAGATTAAATGGTGAGAATATGGATTTTAAGCTGTCGAAAGTAAATATAAGAACATTATCGAATTGTTCGTTATAACCATCACAACGACAAAAATGATGCTTTAATAGGAGAATGACCCTTTTCGTTGGTCGCGATATAAAATCGCTGCTACGACAAAGAGTTTATCGCGAGGTAAACTCGCTCCCACCACAAAAATTCTATCTTTAAAATCGCGATGTAAAGTCACTGCTTCGACAAAGAGTTCATCTTTTAAAGCATAATAATAAAAAGGTCTGTACTTCTTATTAGAGAACGACCCTTTTCGATAGTCGCGATATAAAATCGTATCAACAAAGGCATTAAAAAAGGCCGCCAAAGCGACCTTTTTTATGTGTGTTACGACAATCTACAGATTACTCTTCGATTGTTGCTACAACACCAGCACCTACTGTACGGCCACCTTCACGGATAGCGAAACGTAGACCTTCGTCCATCGCGATTGGTACGATTAGCTCAACAGTCATCTTGATGTTGTCG
>NZ_JAMXSE010000017.1:0-125740 GCF_024124685.1 Pseudoalteromonas sp. OANN1 | reverse complement strand
ATGCATATTAAATAGCAGAACCCCTGCACGCTCCGACGTATGAATATAGCGTACTCGTATCATGACATCCGATGCTAAATCAAATGGCTGTACAAACTCATCATTGACTAGTGCCGCTACCGCTTGCACCTGGGACTCTCCTGATAAATGTCGCACATCCTCTTGTGCTACCTTAATCTCTACCTCTGCTATATCCCTAATTTGCTGTTTTGCTTCGCCATCTACTTCAACATACACGCTACGCAACACTTCATGTCGAGCCACTATTTCATTCAAGGCGCGCTCTACCACCACCAAGTCCAATTCACCTGACACTTCCAGTGCCATTGGCATATTGTACTCCGCCGAGCCTCCTTGTAGTTGGTCTATAAACCACAATCGTCGCTGTGCAAAAGAAACTGGCTGGATACTTGATGTACGCGCAACCGCCTCTAAAGCTGGTCGCATGTCACTGCCTTGGCCCTGATTGATGAGTGTCGCAAGTGCTGCCAAATTCTCCGCATCAAATACTGCCTGCACTGGTAGCGCTACGGCAAATTGTTGTCTAATTTCTGACATTAAACGAATGCTCAGTAGCGAGTGTCCGCCTAGTGTGAAGAAGTTCGCCGTGGTGCTTATTCTATCGCTCGGTATATTCAGTAAGGCTGACCAAATATCAACTAACCTTTGCTCCACTTCTGTTACCGGTGCAACATATTCTCCTTGCAGTGCACTGCCTTCTGGCTCTGGTAAGGCTTTTCTGTCTACTTTACCATTGGCCGTTAATGGCCATTCATCTATTGCAATAAGTATACTTGGCACCATGTGAGCGGGAAGATCGCCACTTAACTCCCTTTGTATATTTTCTATCAAGCTCTTTTGATCAAAGTCGCCATGGTTATGCGATGGTTTAAAATAACCAACCAACTGAGTTGAACCTGCAACTTCTTTTGCTAGAACAAGCGCTGAATCAACACTATCTAGGCCACTTAACTGATGCTCGACTTCTCCAAGTTCAATACGTAAGCCTCTAATTTTAACTTGATGATCAATTCGACCTTGATATTCAATTTCCCCGTCGGCTCTTAAGCGTGCAAGATCGCCTGTTTTATATAAACGTGGAGAGCGGCTACCTTGTCCTTCATCATAAAAAGGGTTATGAATAAAGCGCTCAGAAGTTAGTTCTTCTTGGTTTAAGTACCCTCTCGCGAGGCCATCTCCACCTATATGTAACTCCCCTACAGCTCCCTTTGGCACTAGGTTTAAATTAGGGTCAAGAATAAGCAACTGAATATTGTCGATAGGTTTTCCTATCGGCACTCCTTTACTGATATCCCCCGAGCAATCCCAATAGCTTACATCAATGGCAGCTTCTGTTGGCCCATAAAGGTTATGCAGCTGGGTACTTGGTAAAACCTTTCTAAATTCTTCAACATGGCTTTGCTGCAACGCTTCGCCACTACAAAATACTTGCTCTAAGCTATGACAATGTGAGAACTGCTTATTTTCCAATATAAGTCCCAGCATTGAAGGAACAAAGTGTAGCTTAGTAATTTGGCTCTGCTGGATTAGACGGCATAGATACTCTGGGTCTTTATGCCCATCTGGACGAGCAACAACCAGTTTCGCCCCGTAGGCTAGAGTCCAAACGAACTCCCAAACCGAAACATCAAAACTGTACGGTGTTTTTTGTAGCACGTTATCACGATGAGTCATACCATACTTATTGTGCATCCAATGAATCCGGTTAAACAGAGCTTGATGCTCAACCATCACTCCTTTTGGTTTTCCTGTAGAACCAGAAGTGTAAATCACATAAGCTAAATGGTTCGCTGTCAAACCTAGTTGTGATTTAGGTCCATTTGTTATGTCATAAGGTGAAAATTGCGCGTGCTGATCCAATGCAACAGCCGGTGTTCCCAAGCTTTTTGCTATCTCAATATTACTTCCTTGAGTCAACACAACTTTAAGTGCAGCATCTTCTACCATATAAGACAGCCGTAACACTGGGTAGCTAGGGTCAAGAGGAAGATATGCCCCTCCTGCTTTTAATATCGCAACGATACCGATGACCATTTCAACCGAACGCTCAGCGCATAGGCCAACAATATCATCAGGCTTAATATGGTGCTCTTCACGTAAATAGTGCGCTACCTGATTTGCTCTCCTATTGAGCTCTGCATAGCTGAGAACCTCGTCATCAAAAACCACAGCGGTCCGCTCAGGATGAAGCGAGGCTTGCTCTTCAATCAATTCATGAATGCACATGTCCTTAGTATAAGGAACTACTGTATCGTTCACTTCATTTAATAAGTAATGTGCTTCTTCCTGAGACAGCATAGGCAACGAAGGCAAGGCATCATTACCCTCTGCAACCATACGAGCTAACCCATTAAGTAATTTACAAAAATGATCGTTTAAGACTTGGATCCGCTGCTCCATGAAGATGCTAGTATCATACTCCCATACTAAAGCAACACCTGAGTCACTAATGCTGATATCAATATCCAGATCAAACTTGGCATGAATGTAATCCGATTGATATGTCTGGAGTTCAACATTTGGTAACTTGAATGCTTGCTCCGAACCTGGCGTTAAAGCATAGTCACTATTTGTCGTTAACAATACTTGAAACAAAGGAGAATGACTTTGACTTCGCGGTATTTTTAAGCGCTCAACTAACTGTTCAAAAGGGACATCCTGATTAGACTGAGCATCAAGGTGTAGTGCTCTAATATGTGCAAAGTACTCATCCATAGAAGCAAAACTGGTGTCAGCTCGAAGTACCAATGTGTTTGCAAAGAAACCAATAAGCGGCTCCAGTTCCGACTGCAGGCGATTAGCTATAGGCGTACCAATAACGATGTCATTACTATTACTGTGCTTAGCAAGCAAAAGTGAAAGCATTCCATGTAGTAACATAAATGGCGTTAATTGATACATCTTAGCGATATTGATAAGCTCTTTCGCCAATGCAGATGAAAGCTGGCCATGTACGATACCGACTCGGCTGGCCGTCCCTTCAGTGCGAGGCTTATCCAAAGGTAAAGAGTGAACAACAGGAAGATCATCTAGTTGCTTTTCCCAGTATGCTAATTGCTGCTCTAGAATCCCATTGCTCAAGTACTGTTTTTGCCAATGTGCATAATCTGAATACTGAATAGAAAGGGCAGGAAGTGGATTAGGCATACCAGCTATATATGAATGATATAAGGTAAATAACTCCTTCAAAATGACTTCCATTGACCAACCATCAGACGCGATGTGATGCATATTGAATAATAGAACGCCAGAATCATTCGTTCGTTTGATGTAGCTTACGCGAAGCATTAGATCTTGACTTAGATCGAATGGCTGGCCAATCAGTTCATCGATGTGGCCCTTTAATGCAGTTTGTAATGAATCACCACTGAGATTTGTAAGATCAACTTCTTGAATATCAAAAGCAAAAGCATCTATACCCTTTAATTGCTGTACAGCCAAACCATCGTGTTCATGGTAAGTAGTACGTAATACCTCATGCCTTGCTATGATGGTATGGAATGCTTTTTTCAACACCGCAATATTGAGTTCACCCGTTACATCAAAAGCCATCGGCATATTATATTCTTGAGTACTGCCTTTTAAATTATCAATAAACCACAGGCGCTGCTGTGCATACGATAAGTTATGTTTTTGATCCGTTTGAGTTGCTTTTACAACTTTTTTATATCCATCACTTCGGAGGTAGTACAGGATCCCTTCTTTATTGTCCTTAATTCGCTGTATTAACTCAGGGATGGCTTCCTCAAAGTTGATTTTGAGTTGGTCATTCTCCGCCAGCTCAAATGAGAACTGTGCCTCGGCACAATCGGCTATTAATTTTTTTATATTTTCCACAGAAATTTTACCTTTTTACATAGTGCAAGGTCTACAGAGCGCACCTTACTTCTCAACGAGCTATTAAGTGCAAACGACCAATTACCAATCCATGACTGGAGTACTAAAACTTTGTATTCAACCGAAGCTAGCGACTAGCTGCTTCATCCTCAAACTATTGAGACCTAAAATAACAGGGTAAATCCGAGCTATCCGACCTTGCCCGTTAACTTACATATAAAGTCGACTCTACTTTTTTATTCTTTGCTTTCCACCAGCTTTCCACCACAAGCGTTCTCAACAGCCAACGATCTTTGCCATCAAATCTGGGACTGTAAGCATTACGAGAATGAACCACTCTACGATTGTCAAAGACCAGCATCTCGCCCTCAGCTAAGGTTAAAGTCAAACACCCTTTCACGATAGAGTCTTTAAGAGACGAGAAAGCTTCGGCTGATGCGCTACTGCACGCTTCCATGTAAGCTGGGTCGTAAATAATTTCAGGATCTTCAGTACCATCCAGCACTTTTACCTTGGTACTACGTAAATCACCCTCGTTGTTAAATGTGAGATCTTCCCAAATTAGATAGTCTAATTGGCTCAGTTGTGCACGCTCTGCATCTGACAAATTCAGGTGATTTGCCGGCATCAAATATGTTTTTACTTCAGGGTCATCCCTTAAACATAGCAGTGTAACGAAATCAGCTTTCGTTTCGTGAAATCCATCTTCAACATGCCATTCAAGAAATACACTGTTGGTGCCTACTTGCTTGTTAGAATCTTTCTTTATCGGATAGATATCGTCTACCAACCCAGTGGTGATTTTATCTTTAAAGTTATATACATACCCTAATGATACGGAAATGATCGATTGTAATAGCGCGGCATAATCTCGCTGCTTACCCTTAATTTCATTTTTCGCGAGCGGTGTATCACGAAGCCCCTGTAGTAGCGGCAAATTCTTTATCAATAGATAGCTATGGTCACCGCCTTTAAACTTGAACTCAAGCAGCTTTCTTTTAACTCTACGAGGAAATTTATTCCATGTTTCTAGATAGTTAAAAGTGATATCTGCACCATCTTTTGAGTTAACTGTATTATGCTGTCTGACTAGTTGTTCTATTTTTTCTTTTTCATCATCCAATAAGGTGAGGATCAAGCCTCCACAATCAGACTTCGCTTCTTGTTGATACTCAGCGGGGCTAAGCTCTTTTAATAGTTCCATGTTTTTCTCCGAAAAGTTAGCGCCATCAAATCATTGATATCGTTTGATGGCCAGAGCCATGCTGTAGTAGATTGCGCATAACTCTGACGAGAATAAGATTTACTTTTTATATCACTATCGAATTTTTCTTTTCCGACACCGTTGTTTCTACTTGCTTAACTGCTGCCGCTTTCGACGCTTCCACAAGTGCTGCAATCCCTTTGATTGTAGGCAGTTCGAATACTTCTTTTAGCGCTAGACTAATCTCATACTGCTCATTGAGTGCAGCAACTAAGCGACTTATTAGCAAGGAGTGCCCACCCAGCTCAAAGAAATTAGCTGTAGTGCTAATCTGTTGAACCTCAAGGTTAAGCAATTCAGACCACACTTTAGCTAGATGCTCTTCAACCTCTGTTTTTGGTGCAACATACTCTTGTCCGATTGATGCCCGGTCAGGTTCTGGCAATGCCTTTTTATCGACCTTTCCATTAGCATTCAATGGCCAGCTTTCTATAATCATAACGATTGTGGGTAACATGTACTCTGGTAGTTTCTCTTTGAGTACACTCCTCAACGCCGCTTTAAACTGACTTTCTGAACTTTCCTCAGTGTTTGTCACCATTGCTAGATCCAAAGGTTTTACATAAGCGACGATTTGCAGACTACCTTGCACTTCTTTGGCCATCACCACAGCAGAGTCTACATCGCTTAAGGCTGAGATTTGTGCTTCAATTTCACTGAGCTCAATCCTGAACCCTCTAATTTTAACTTGCTCATCGACTCGCCCAACAAATTCTAAGCTACCGTCGGATAAGCGTCTTACAAGATCGCCTGTGCAATAGAGTCTCTGTTCTTTTATATCTGAACTTTCATTGCGCACAAACTTCTCAGCTGTAAGTTCAGAGTTGCCAAAATAGCCTTTAGCTAAACCATGGCCCGCAACATATAAAGTACCAGTTACTCCATTTGGTACCAATTGACGGTTATCATCTAACACATAAAGTGCAGTATTTGGGAATGGTGTGCCCAATGGGATCGACCCACTCCTTAAGTATTCAATTCCATACTTACTGGTATCAAAGTAACTAGCATCAATAACCGTTTCCGTTTGACCATATAAATTGAAAATTCGAGTACTGTTATCAACGACTTGATTTAGTAATTCTAAATCATCAACTTTCCACGCTTCACAGCCTATTGATATGAACTTAAGTCCATGCAACTTCTGCTCATTATTCACAAGGTAATGTCCCAATTCTCTTACAACACTAGGGACAAAATCACCATAAGTTACTTGATGTATGTTTATCAAATTACAAAGTTCATGTGCTGAAATTAACGTTTCGTACGGGCAAACGATGAGCTTTCCAGCATTACTACAAAGCGCTTTGATTATATCACCCAGTAAAATATCAACCGATAGTCCTGCCATTTGTAAAACAGTCAGCGGTGTCTTATCAATTTCAAAAATATGGTCCCAGCCAGCTTTTCTCGCAAGTAATCCGCAGTGCTGAACCATGATCCCTTTAGGCTTACCAGTGGTCCCGGAGGTATACATTACATAAGCAAGGTGGTTTGTGGTTAATCCAATCGTGCTTTTATCTAAGTTATCAGTCGGATACTCAATAAATGGTGAATTATCTCCATCAATTAAATCGTCAACAATCAACACCTTTGATTCTGATAATTCAAACTTATTGAGCAACTCAGATTGTGTTAGAACAACTTTAGGTTCTGTTTCTGAGATGATATCCATCAGTCGATTATTAGGGTGACTTGGGTCTAACGGAACGTATGCCGCCCCAGCTTTGAGAATCCCTAAAATACAAACTACCATCTCCAATGAACGCTCAACACACAGGCCGATCAAAGTATCTGGCGTAACCTCATGCTTAGCCCTTAAGCAGTGTGCAACCTGATTTGCTTTCTGGTTTAGCTCAGCAAAAGTAAGCGCTTTGTCTGCAAACACCACTGCAGTTTGTTTTGGGGAGCTAGCTACTTGCTGTTCGAAAAGCTCATGAATGCACTTTTCACTATCATAACTTTGTTCGACGCCATTTAATTCATGAACTAAACGATTAATTTCAATTTCCGACATCATGGGTAATGAAGATGGTGCCACCTGTTTGGGGTCATTAACAGAGCCTATGGCTTCAAATAATGAACACAGGTGTTGGTTTAATTGTTCGATATGCTGAGTTTCAAACAATCCGTCATCAAAGGTCCAATCTAAGCTCGCACCAAGCTCACTAATACTGACATTGAGCTCAATATCAAACTTAGCCTGTACTTGATCAGAGAGATATGCTTTCAACTCTGCATTTGGTAATGCTAACGTTTGGCTGTTTGAATTCTCATTGACCCCAAAGTCGCTGCTCGTTGTCAGCATAACCTGAAACAAAGGACTATACTCTGAGCTACGTGGAACATTCAAGCGCTCAACAAGTTGCTCAAATGGTACATCTTGGTTAGATTGAGCCCCTAAATGCACTTGGCGAATATGATCAAAGTATTCATGTAACGATTTATGCTCAGTATTAGCTCGTAATACTAATGTATTTGTAAACAACCCAATTAGTGACTCTAATTCTGCCTGAGTTCGATTTGCTATTGGCGTACCGATAACTATATCGTTGCTATTACTGTGTCTTGCCAACAGAAGAGAGAATCCAGCGTGAACTAGCATAAATGGAGTAAGCTGCAACTTTTTCGCAGTATCTAGTAATGTTTTAGCAAGTTTACCGGAGAGCTGACCATGTACCAACTTGCCCATGGTCTGTTTGCTTTTTTGGCGAGAAAAGTCACAGGGTAAGCTGTGTATCATCGGTACATCTTTGAGTTGACTTTCCCAATAGCGTAATTGACCATCTAAGACTTCACCAGCTACGTATTCCCGCTGCCAATGGCTATAGTCTGCGTATTGCACTGGTAACTCAGGTAACGGATTTTGCTCCCCCTCACTGAACGCTTGGTATAATGTAATAAACTCTTTGATAAGTATCTCAGTCGACCATCCATCGGATGCAATATGGTGCATATTAAATAGCAGTACACCTGAGCCTTCAGCTTTATGAATATAGCTTACTCTTAGCATCAAATCTTGCGCTAAATTAAATGGGGTATTCATATCACATGAAATAAGAGTTTGAACTTCAGATTCGAGCATCTCACCCGTGAGATGCTCGAGATTCTCCACAGTGATGCTAAAGTCAATTTCAGTCATATCACGAATGACCTGCTGTACTTCACCGGCATCTGATAAATACACTGTGCGCAATATTTCGTGACGCTCAATAATTGCTGCAAATACTTTGGTCAGCGTTGCAAGATCAAGTGTACCACTTACCTCAAAAGCAACAGGCATGTTGTACTCAGCGGATCCTTTTTGCATGCTATCAATAAACCATAACCTTTGCTGCGCAAATGAAGCAGGTTGAAGCTTATCATCCCGCTTTGGACGGCTAATGATAGTGGGAATACCTGTATTTTCCTGTTGTTGAAGCAAAGAAACAATTTCACTTTTCTTCGCTATAATTTGTGCTTTTATTTCATTATCCATCGCTCCTGGCGGTGCTTTAAAAGCCAAGCTACCATTCTCAAGATATAAAATAATGCCCTTATTCTTAACTTCTCTAAGCAACTCAACTACGCTCATAGTAAACCACCTTCCATACATTCTAATTCTTCATTATTTGCACTGTTTAACAGCAGTAATGGTTCGATGTGCGCTGCAAGTTCAGCAATTGTTTTATTTTGAAATAACACTCGAACACTAATGTTTATTTTGAACTCTTCTTGAATGCGATTTAGTACTTTCATTGCCAAGAGAGAGTGTCCTCCGATAGCAAAGAAATCATGCGTAGTGCCAATCAACATAGATGTATTCAAGAGCTCTTGCCAAATATGAGCAAGCTGTACCTCGACTTCCGTTTCAGGCTTTACATAGTCTGAATTAGTATGGTTTAACGCACTTTCAATTAGAGTTTTAGTATCTAACTTACCGTTGGATAAATAGGGGAATGCCTCTAGCTCTATCAGCTGTTTTGGCTGCATATATTCAGGTAACTTATTGGCCAACAATTGCGTAAGCTCAGCTTCGGAGGCAGTAGGAGCAATAATAAATAGAGAAAGTCCACCTCCAGCAACAACACATTTTGCTTGCTCCGCAAGACCTGCATTCAAAATAATCATAGAAACTTCATCAGGTTCTATTCTAAAGCCATTAAGTTTTACTTGATTATCAAGACGCTCTAAGTACATTAAGTTACCGTCTGACAACACTTGGACATGATCACCGGTTTTATAAAAATCCAAGTGACTAGTATTACAATGAATCAGTGCTTTCGCCGTTAAAGCGTCTTGACCAAAGTAACCATTGAAAACGGAATCACCTGCGATTTGTAACTCACCGGTTTCACCTATTTCGGCAAGACAACCATCTTCTTTCATGACCCGACACTGTAAGTTATCAATTGGGTATCCGATAGGCACAAAATCTGTTGCTGTCGCACGCTCATAGCGCCAAAATAAAGCATCAATACAGCACTCAGATGGCCCATATAGATTAATAACTTCACAATTAAAAGCTTGCATAGTTTTATCTGCGGTTGAGCTCTTCAATGCCTCACCGCCACAAAATACACTTTTTAGCGCGAACGATACAGAACCATCAATGTGTTCAAGTAACAAGTCTAGTAGTGATGGCACAAGCTGTAGTCGAGTGATCGAATAGTCATGCATCGTACGCTTGAACAGTGGTAGATCATAATTGATTTCACTTGGGGCAATAACCATCGTTGCGCCAACCATCAACGGTGCCCAAAACTCCCAAATTGATGCATCAAAACTTGCTGATGTTCGTTGCAGGAAACGATCGTCTTTTGCAAATGTAAATTCATCATTAATCCAGTTCATATGATTGAGCAAAGCTTTGTGACTGATACTTACTCCCTTGGCCTTTCCTGTAGAGCCAGAGGTAAATAAAATATATGCTAAATCTGTTTCTTGAATAATTATATCCGGTGCTGTAGCAGCGTACTGCTCGAGCTTGAGCTCATTTAAATCAATGTTTTTACAGCCAGTGACCTCATACTCACCAACACTTATCACCGTACTTGCTTGCGCGTCTTTAAGCATATCGGTGATACGCTGATGCGGCAGGTCAATATCGATAGGAACATATGTTGCACCCGCTTTCATCGTCGCCAACATCGCAATGACGAAGTCCACTGAACGGACCAGACATAGCGCAACGACATCACCTTTACCTACTCCTTGATGTTGTAAATAATTCGCCAGTTGGTTTGCTGCACAATCAACATCTGCGAGTGTTTTTTCCTTACCATTTAACTCAAGCACGCTACCGTTGCCTGCAGCGACGACCTTATTAACGTGATCTAATACCGTTACTCCCGATGTAGTAACCACTTTACCATAACCTTGATATGTAGCATCAAGATGCTGAGTGACAATACCAACATGATTAGTTAACGCCACTTTTATCTGATTAAGTAAATAAGTGACGGCTTGAGCGTCAACATATTCGCTATCATACGTTAGTTGTAAACGACTTTCACTCTCTTGCTGAATATAAGTAAACTGTAACTTACACGCTTCAGTTAAGTGCTTTACCTGCTCGATTTGCAGTGTCGGCAGATCTAAATTAACTACGCTATCAAAGATAAAGCTAAAACCTGCGGACTCATGATCATGACTTTTAGCAAAACACTCAGCGTAATCAACACCGTGCTCACTACATTCAAGTTCGTTCTGTATAGCGTCATTAAAATTGTCAGCAACTTCTGGGAATAAAGGCACAGCCCGACTCAATGGTCCGATAGCATCCGCTAAATCACTGTCAGAACGGCTATCGAACATTCTAGCAAGTTCGGCCTTTGGTGCAAACTTCTTCAACGCCAAACGCAAACTCGCACATACTACTTCAGCGCTCGTCGCTTGGTGTTGTTCAGCAAAACGTGAGATTTCACCTTGAATATCACCAAGGTTGATATAGTCAAATTTGTACTCTGATTTTCCATCATGCTTATATCGTTGCAACGTACATTTATTAACCAACGCGGCAACACTTTTATCCCTCGCCCAAAATTGACGAGCTTCTGTTAATTCCTCATCTAACAAGAAATCTGCTAACCAAGGTGCTAGCTCTTCATACTGGATGACTTCATTTTGCAGCCAAGTCTGTGCATCATTGGAACACTCGCTACCAGCGGCAAGAATCAACTGCATTAGATGAGCCAATGTAAAACTATCTGTGTTTAGAGCGCTCATTTCAAGGCAGCACCAGTAGCTACTGCTTTGCTGCGCAATGACTAATCGTAACCAAGGAGTGGTAAAGTCGCTTGATTGTTTTTCCCCGATTATAGTGTTTTCTAACTTACGCTGTGCTATTTGTGCGTCTGTATAACCACGCCAATCCTCTGTCACCAATTCAATCGGATCAAGATCTCTGATATTTTGCCAGAGCCCACCAAATTCATCGACCTCATAGGCCGTGCGGATAATATCCAAACGCTCTACTAAAGTGGTCAAATATGCACTGATAGCTTCAATATCTAAGCTACCCGTATGTAAAACACTAATTGAGCCAAGCTGAATTGACTTATCCATATTGTTGTTCAGCTGGATCCAATGCGCGTTTTGAATTGGAGACGCCAATACTTTTTTATTCATTGGGTTATTCCTTGTTTTTTCTGCATGAATACATGCAAAAACGGTTTACCATTATTCACTTTTAGTTATTTAAAATGCAGCGAACGACTAATAATGCCCACTTTTATTTGCTTGTTCTTTAAGTTGTAAAGCAAAATAGCCAGAAACTACTTTCATCAATACGATTTCTAAAACGGTATGTACTAATTATTAATACCTACCAAAAAATATTTGTTCTCGTCCCTACAGAAACCCGACCTCCATTTCTTGCTCTGCTTGATGAGCGAGAGAAGGAAAGCTGCCATGCTCTATATAGTGTGCCAACTCTTGTTCTATTTCACTTAATACTACACAGATGTTATTCAATTTATCTTGATTGTTGCGAAGCTCTAGCTGTTCCCCGACGATGCTAAAGTCAATATATTTTTTGAATGAGGTAAAATCTTTAAATTGCGCATAACAGCCGGTAAACAAACCTTCCCATCCCGCAAATGGTGGTGGAAATCTAAATTCATCATGCTCTTTGAAGCCGTATTTCGGGTTGGTAATAATGAACTTCATAGCAACACCAATACGCTCAAACTCCGAGGGGCCTGATGAATGGAACTGATTTGCTCTGAAAATGTAAGCATCACCTAACTGCGGTTTCACAACTGTAGTGCTCTGCATATCACTTTTTGGCAAAATATTAATTTTCCCTTTTGCGTCATGGTACAGGTAGCTATCGCGTAATTTTTCGATTTCTATGCCTGTAAACTCTTGAGCCAAACCGAGATAGTCAGGTGCCTGAGTCGCTCCATCAATGAGAAAGTTAGTCTTTGGTATATTGTTATTCCCATAGAGGCTTGGCACCTGCTCTGACGTCATCACTTCAAATAGTGGTTGTTCACTTAACTTCTCAAGCGCAGATTGACGATATAACGGGATCCATAGGTTATAGCAAGGCCCTAACCATTGGTCAATTGAGTCTACGTGCCACTGATATTTATTAGCTTTGTTTAATTCAGTGACCGGCCTCACTGCTGAGTTCTTCAGATTAACGGGTGCAACAAAATCATTGACGTAAGCAATGTCATCTCGACAAATACCGGGATGAATATCCTGTAACGCTGCAACGACAATATCGAGTAGCGCGTTAGCATGAACTTCAACAAACTTCCGATTAACGTAATGAAGTTGGTTGTAAAAACAATCCTTAGCTTCAATTCCTCGAATGGTAGAGCGCACAAGCCCAAGTAAAAGCTCATCAGAGATAGCTTTATCTAGTTTTAGCATAAACATAGATCCTTTTTATATCGTAAAATTCTTTATTTTTGACTCAATGTCGATCTGTTCCATGGTATGTGTAGCAATAACACGTAATCTCTACGCCCATCCACTTCAACTTTCAAAGAAGTAGTGCCAACCAAGCATGTCCTTGGTCGTTGGATATAGTCGTGGGCAAGCCCACCAAGCAAAACAAATAGCTCTATGAGTTTAGATTTTCACAAACTAACAAAAACAAGGTATTAGTATAAACCAACGCCATTTAGGAATGCGCATCACGCTTCTACCATTCAGGCTATTGCTAGCTCAATATTAAAGTGTTTCGATTATTAAATATATTTAAATTTTTACACCGAGTCAATTAACAAAGGTATAAAAATGACTAATTTACAAACAAAGCTCCTTTGGTCGATATATTATCATCTCATGCGTGAGACGATAATATATCTCGACAAGGCTCACTTAGCCCATGGCCACAAGCACTCTACGAGCACCAGTAAATGGTTTTCGGCCATGTGCAACCAACCAATTATCTATCAGTAATACATCCCCTTCACGCCAGTCAAACTTCACTTCCTCTTTCGTATACGCCAGCCTCAGTGCTTCGACTGTCTTGTCATCAATGTCGCTACCATCACCATAGCGCGTTGAATAGGGAAAATCCTCAAGAGCTAAGTCTTCTTGCATTTTTGCTCTCACATCTGGGCATAGGTTATTTGTATGCCAAAAAGAGATATGGTTAAACCAGACTCTTTCTCCACTAATTGGATGTTGATGCACAGCCTTTCGAACCTGTTCAGTGACTACTTTTTCATCCGAAATTGGTGTCACTTTTAAATCAACCTTTTCTCCATAAGCTTTTATGTCTGCAATATCTGTCATACCGAACGCTTTCGCCACTGTTGGTCCATATCCATTGCCATAATTCCTACGTAATAACCAGCCTTCTCGCTTTTCGAATTCGGATACGATATCACTGTCAATTCGATTCAGCACTTTACGTACATCGACCAGTTGAGTTTGACCACCACTTTCAGGGGCAGTCAAACAGCAAAATGCTAACTTACTTGGTGGCTCTGTGACATACGATAACTCGTTATGCAAAGCAATTTCTTGATCAGAAGGAAACTCTGTGGCCGTATAAACCCCTTTTGATAGCTTTGTCCTCGGCGTTGCCCCTTCCACATACTTAGCGGTCTGTTTGATGCTAGTGGCAACAAACTGCTGGAAATCCTCTTCGCTATGTATGTTAAAACCGCGGAATAACACAGCGCCATATTTAGCAAGCTCTTGCGCTATTTCCGACTCATTCTGATTATACCAAGTCGGTAAATCAACGTTTGCCGTATTGCACTTATACACTACAGGCAATGTAGGTGATTCTTCTAAAAAAACCTTTGAAACTAATGAACTTATCGGCGTTGTAGTTTCACTTTTTTTATTACGCCATTTATTAAAACTCATGCTACGTTTCCTTCAACTGAGAATTGACTCTTATTTCTCACTGATTTAAATTTTCGCTTCGCTGAACGCAACTTGCTGCGGGCATCTTCGTTCAATATTGTTTTCACTTCCGCAAGCGTTTTGCTCTGCAACTCATGGGATGCCAACATCGCTATTATTTTTTCCAATCGACGCAACGTTGATTGATCAAAACAACTATTTTGCAAGCGCCATTGACCCTCTATTTTTTCTGCGCTCAGTCTGTCTGAAACCAATAAGCTCACTGAGCTGTCTGTCACAAGCTCTTGCTGCATCATAGTATCCGACACAAACTTTAACTGATAGGCAAAAATAGTCTTCCAATCGGTGCCGCATTTTTGATTGTATTGTTGCGTTATCCAATTTTTATCAACAAATTCGTATTCTACACCTTGTGATAAATTATCTAGAATGATTTTCAGGTTGTCTTGAACTCGTGCATCTTTACAAAATGAACTAGACAAAACGCCACTACCGACTGTAGATGAAGATACTCCAGACACCGTACTTAAGATACAATCACTTTCAGAGTTAATCACTAGGGCCAAATTAAAAATTGCAGAAAAGGCCTTTGCAATTGTCACATTATACTGACACGCTAAATTTCGCAATGCAAATGATACTTCTTTATCGAGGAAAAAATCAACTGTTTCTGTTGTGGAACCTTGCAGTTGTAAGTCAGCCTCCAATAATTCCGGTTGAGGTAACGCAGCTAAGTTGTCTTGCCAACTTTGTGTATGGTGCCACAGCGCTTCACGATTGACCGTACCTCCATTTCGAATCGGCATATTTGATACTATTACGTATAACTTTGGTAATAGATATGTAGGTACCAATTGTTTTAAATTATGCTGAACTGCTTTCAGTTGCTCTTGCTGTGCAGCACTGCTACCCGACAATCTTAGGTAAACCACTTTTTCTATCACCGCAACTTGAATCGTTTGCGGCTGAGCTGAGATAATATTTTCTAGAAATACATCATCACGGCTCATTTTCAAAGCTCCATAGTGAATAGCTTCGATAGTTCCAGCATTAGTTTCTCGCACCAACATATTAGTATTTTCAAAGTTATTATTTGCATCAACGGTATAGAGATAACCAATAGCACCTGTGGGAGCAAGATTCTTATCGTCAAACATCACTTTCGCTTGATGCTTGTCAAAAGCTCTCCCCAACGAGATAGCCTTACCAGCAATCACTTTCTCTGCACAAATATAACCTTGTAGGCCAAGACTCAAGACAGATGTTACCGAGTATAGCTCACTCCATCGCCACAGTAATGAATCAGCACCAGACTCTGCATGAATGATAAGCTGCTGAATAGCATAATCCTTACATAAAGTCACATCAGCAAGCAGTGCAGCTGTTAGCGTCAAGTGTGTCACTTCTTTAGTGATTAAAGTATCTTCAAGGTCTCGAGCAGCCTCTAACAACACCAGTTTAGCTCCTGACGCGAGTCCTGTAATCCAATCTATACGATTGGTTTTCTCTGTTTCCGGATGAATTAACAAGTTTGCATTCTTATTTAGCTGCATCGTTTGCTGCTGCCTGAGCACCTGTTGTAACAAAAGTGCATGGCTTACTCTACCATTATTCAGTCGACTATCCATTATCGCTCGGTCAAAAGACCTGATAGAGACCTCATCCTGTCGCATATTTGCTGAAGAAAATGCCTTAAGCTCATCATCTGAAGGCACTCGTAATGCGTTACCAGATAGGCGGCTTACCGTGCACTCTGAAAATAGCAAGACGCTACCTTGAGCTACGATGTTGTTGAACCAGTCTGTACTTTCAAAGATGTCATGACATTCATATATCGCCCCAGCTTTTAATACAGCCAACTTGGCAACATAACGGGACACCCCTTGGATTGCACACAGATGTATTTGCTGTCCCTGCATAACCCCATTTTGAATTAAATATCTCGCCAGTTGATTTGCCTTTTCATTTAACTCCTTATAAGTGAGTGAACAATCGCCACTGTCGATAGCCGTCGCATCCCCTTTCGTCTCAACCATATTCTCAATCAACGAGTGGACCGACGTAAATGACTCCAATGGAAGCAACTTCGGAGTTAGTGCTTCAGTCGTGTTTGCCAATGCTAACTTATCTACCGCTATATCCACATTCACAGATAATTGACGCAATATCATATCAAAACTATTGGACATTGATTGAACCGTTTCAAAGTCAAACAGATCTGTTGAGTAGGTCAGATTTAACCAAAGCCCACCCTCACCTTCTTCAGCAACCATTTGCAAATCGTACTTAGTTAGTGAGTTTTCGCCCATCACAGGATAAGTCTCCAACCCGTTCAACTCAAAATCAGACTTTTCTGTGTTTTGTAGCGTAAACATCACCTGAAATAGCGGGCTATGACTCAGCTCTCTCGGTATTTTCAAACGATCAACCAACGAATCAAAAGGTATATCCTGATGATCAAATGCAGATAACGTATTCTCTCTATTGCGACCAAGTAGGGAGCGGAAACTTTCTCCTTCAGTCCATTCGCTACGATATGTCATGCTGTTAATGAAGTAACCGATCATAGGGGACACCTGAGGGTGAGTGCGACCCGCAATAGGACTTCCAATAACTACATCTCTTGTCTGGCTCCAACGCCCAATCAATACTGAAAATGCGGTATATAGCATCATAAAAAATGTTGCTTGATTTTCTTTTGCTCTTGCTTTTAATCCCTGGACCTGTTCATTATCAACAAACCAAGAATGTGTCTTTCCAGCGAACTTTTGCTGTGCACCTCGAGGCCTATCGAACGGTAGTGCATGGGAATAAGGCGCACCTTTGAGCATTTTTTCCCAATACACTAACTGCTCAGATATGCGAGTTTCGGTATAGTAGTTGCGTTGCCAGTGAGCATAGTCGCAATACTGAATATCTAACATAGGCAGTGGATCTGGCTGCTGTTTGCAATAACTTTCGTAAAGTGTCGCAAATTCTTGGATCATGATGGCCTGTGACCAAGCATCAGAGGCTATATGATGCAATGTAAAAAACAATACATGATCGTGTTCTGTTCGTACGACTACTTTTGCTTTCAACATTAAATCAGATTGCAAGTTAAAGACTTGGTTCATCTCTTGGTTCGAGATCTGAAGTATTCTTTCCTGTTGTTCTTGCGGCGAAAAGCCTTTTAAATCAACAATCGGCAGCTCCATGTACTGAAGAGGCTGAACTTCTTGGCAGACTTCTCCTTCTTTCTCAATATATACAGTACGCAATACTTGATGGCGCTCAATTAATTTATTAACAGCCCACTGTACTGCCGCCAAATTTAGCTCTCCTTTGAGGCCAAACGCTGCATGTATATTATATTGATTACTTCCCCCTTCTAGCTGGTCAATAAACCATAGACCTTGCTGCGCAAAGGTAAGTGGCAATATTTTACTCTTATCTACTGGCGTGATCAGTGTTTCATTCTCCGCTTTCTGCTTTAGCAGTTCCTGTTCTCGTAGATAGGCACTTATTTGATCTTTGTTCTCACGGATCAATGTTTTCAGTTCATCAGGAAAGCCGCCTTCCTCGCTGATATAGGCTAGCTGCTCACCTTTTAAATAAAGCACAATATTACAAGCTTCTGCGTGGGCGATAATTTGTTGTGGTGAATTCATTAAAATACTCCTTCTTCTACAGCTTTACCTGCTTCTAATATTTGCGCTTTCTTACTTTCGACTTCAGCATTTTCTAGTTCAGCCGCTATTTTTTCTGATAACTGGCTAATAATTGGCTTCTCAAAGAACTCTTTAATAGATAATGCAGATTCATTTACTGAGAATATTTTTCTTATTTCACTAATGACACGGGTTACTACTAAAGAATCCCCGCCTAAATCAAAGAAATTATCCTCAATCCCGATTTGCTCAATACCTAGCACCTGCTGCCAAATAGCAACGAGCTTCTCTTCAACCTCATTACGAGGTGCGATATAGTCACTCTCCAAGTCAGGGCGCTCATATAAAGCTTGCTGCGACTCAGCAACCTTTTTGTCTATCCACTGGCTTAGTCGCTTCTCCAATGCACCAGTTGAATTCACTAATTGTGGGTAATAAGCGATTGACATCATGGCTGCAAACGCTTCTATTCCCTCTTCAGGTGTCATCGAGAAATCATCTTGGGTGGCCTCTGTAAAACTCCACCCATCCCAGTTAACACTTACCCAGCGCTCGTCACCTTGCTCATGCTTACTTTGCACAAATGCGTCCATAAATTGGTTACCAGCGGCATATGCCGAGAATCCAAGGCCGCCAAGTACTGAAGATAATGAAGACATCAATATACAAAAATCAACTTGTCGCTTTTGTAGCAAGGTTTCTAACACTATGACGCCATTCGCTTTGGCACGATATTGTTTTTCGAAGTCATCTTCAGTGGTCTCAATGAGTGCTGTCATTGAACCGTGTAGCTGGCCCGCTGCGTGGATCACCCCAGAAATCGCGCCAAACTGACTTTCTACAAAATTCATAGCATCTTGCATTTGTTGTAAATTTGCTGAGTCGGCACTTAGAATTATTACTTCTGCACCACTTTTTTCCACTTGAGTAATTTGCTCAATTTGCTTACAAAGGTCTGGGTCAACTTTACCTTCCAGTAAGCTTGGCCATGTCGCGCGCTCGGGAAATTCAGAGCGTCCCACAAGTACCAGCTTAGGAGCTGCCACGGCTTGACTAATATATTTAGCAAGCAAAAGACCAATGTTACCCAAGCCACCAGTAATAAAGTAAACACCTCCATCTACTAAACGATGGGCAGCTGGCGTCTCTGTATCGATTAGCTCAGTTTCATAATCAGGTTCCCAACGTTGATTACCACGCAGTGCAACAAGTGGTGCTCGCTGTTGTGAATGTAACTCCAATGATAAACGCTGGCACAATTTAGCAATTGCATGATCACACGTAGCTTGATTCAAATGTACGTCAATATGATGGCAACTCAGCTCAGGATATTCCTGTGGTGCGACCTTACATACCCCTTTAATCGTTGACTTACCTATGTTAAGAGTTTCATCACCAGTGACTCGCTCAACATCATTGGTTATGAAATCAATACTCAATTTATCATCTAGACCCGCTTTAACAATTGCTTGAACAGTATATAGAGCACTATACGCGCCATACCGTTGTGCTTGATTAAATTGTGTCATACTTAGCATATTCTCAGTTGGTGTAAGCGCAACACCTAACAGGTGTACAACGCGATCCAACTGTACCTCTTTATTGATGACTTCTAGAAGCGTTTCATAATCTTGACTATTGCCAATATCAATATTGAAACTCTGATCATCTAGACGGTTGAAGCCCTCTCCTGAATATGCTCGATATACAGTGTGACCGTTCAACATAAGCTGAGAGGCTAACTCTTCCGCGACACCATGACCGTCCATAATTAACAACCAATGTTGCTTATCTGTGTTAAGTTGCGCCTTGGCTTTTTTCATTGCGGTACTTTGCTTCCATATAGGCACCGACCACCATTTATCAGCAGCTAACTTAGCACCATGAGAGGATACGCTCGTCAACGAGTCTGTTTTGGCATCCACCCAGTAACGAACTCGTTCAAATGGATAGGTCGGCAATGGCACACGACGACCAACCTGCGCTAAGTTGAGCGCGAGCCAATCTATATCCACACCATGACTCCAAAGAGAACCTACCGCACTTAACAATTTTTGTTGATCACAGATAGCTTCGTTCGCATGGCGCGTAACCGATAGCACCACTTGTTGCTGCGCATCACGGTTTTTCTTCACGAGTGTTGTTAAACTTCTACCAGGCCCCACTTCTACAAATATCTTTTGATCAGCAAGAGAATTTGTATCAGATAGGACTGTCTCAATACCATCAGCAAATAACACTGTGCCTCTTAGGTGTGCGAGCCAATACTCTGGGTTTTGTGCTTGCTCATTAGTAATGAACTTCCCTGAAACATTCGATACATAGCGAATTTTCGGCGCATTCAACTCCACTCGTTCAAATACCTTCGAGAATTCATCTAAAATCCCATCCATCATTTTTGAATGGAAAGCATGGGATGTATGCAGCGGACGATAATCGATGCCACGTTCTATTAATAGCGCTTGTAACTGCATAAGCGCTTGTTCAGAGCCAGCTGCAACACAGTTGTTAGCAGAGTTCACCGCTGCTAGGCAAGTATCACTTAGCTGCAACAACGGGCGAAGATGCTCAACTGGCATCGCAATAGATAACATACCGCCGGGTTGAGCCTGCTGCATTAAGGAACCTCTAGCACATACCAGCTTTAAAGCATCTTCTACCGTGAATACCTCAGCCAAGCAGGCAGCAACATACTCACCGATACTGTGTCCAATCATGACGTCAGGCTTGATACCCCAAGACTGCATCAATGTTGCTAAGCTATATTCAATGGCAAATAACGCAGGCTGTGTTACACGAGTTTGCGCCAATAAAGACTGTGCGGCTTCAGGCGTTAACTGCCCGGTAAGTTGAGGATAAAGAACCGCTCTTAAATCTACATTGATCTGCTCACTTATCGTATCGGCACATTGATCAAATACCGATTTAAACTGCGGCTCATTAAGATAGAGCTGCTGCGCCATTTCAATATATTGCGCACCTTGGCCCGGGAACATAAATACCACCGAGCGATCATCTGCTTCATTACGAACCACTTTTGGATGGCTGTCCAGCTGCGTAATTGCATCTTCCAGCGATGAACAAGAAATATGAGTACTGTATTCGTACTGTGTACGACCCACTTGCAGAGTATAAGCAATATCATGCAAGTTCACCTGGTCGTCTGCTTTCGTCGCCAAGTAGGAACGTAAGTTCTCACATGCCGCTTTGACCGCGCTACTGGATTTTGCTGAAATCGGCAACAGCCAAGTCTTACGTGGTGATGAACTGGGTTCGACCTCAGGAGCTTGCTCTAATATCACATGAGCATTAGTTCCTCCGATCCCAAATGAGCTCACACCGGCACGCCTGCTTTGATCAGTGTCACAATCCCAATATTTACTTTCGGTATTTACATAGAATGGAGATTGTTCGAAGTTAATCTGGGTATTACTCTGTGTGTAATTAATTGTCGGTGGTAGCTGTCGATGCTTCATCGCCTCAATGACTTTGATCATACCAGCAGCACCAGCCGCAACATCTAAATGGCCGATATTCGCTTTGACGGAACCCAATGCACAATAACCCTTTTGTTCGGTCGCAAAGGCATTTTTGAGTGCTTTAACTTCTATTGGATCACCAATTTTAGTACCTGTGCCATGTGCCTCGAGGTACTGAATAGAATTCGCTTCGACATTAGCGTTTTTCAACGCTTGTTTAATTACTGCAGCTTGGCCCGAAATACTCGGCGCCATATAACCCACTTTTTCTGCCGCATCATTATTCACTGCAGTGCCTTTAATTACAGCATGGATGGTATCTTTATCTGCAAGCGCTTTATCTAAGCGTTTCAGTAAAAGAACACAGCCACCACTGCCACCACGTGTTCCTGTTGCCTCAATGTCAAAAGGTCGACAATGACCATCTGCAGAGTTCACCCCCCCTTCTTGGTAAAGGTAACCATCAGCCTTCAATGAAGCGATACGAGCACCACCAGCAAGTGCCATCTCACACTCATTTAACAATAAGCTATTACATGCTTGGTGCACATTCACCAATGAAGATGAACAAGCTGTCAGTACGTTTACACTTGGCCCTGTTAGATTTAATTTATAAGACAGTTTGGTCGCCAAAAATGATGCACTGGTGCTTGCCACCAAACTCTGAGATGCACTACTGACAACATCTGGATTGCGCAACAAGTTTTCAATCAAATAAGCACTATCCGTTACACCAACGAAGACACCCACATTTTGTGGTTTTGAGTGATCTCCATACCCTGAGTGTTCTAATGCATCGGAGGACACTTCTAGCATAAGACGGTGTTGTGGGTCTAACAACTCAGCTTCTCTAGGAGTGTAATCAAAGCGCTTTGCATCGAAGTCAGCCACGCCACTTAGGACATCCATTGATTTGATATAACGAGGATCTTTCAGCATTGCAGGCGCGACACCAGCAGCCACCAACTCCTCATCGGTAAAGAAGGTGATAGATTCTTTTCCAGCACTAATATTTTGCCAGAATTGGTCAACATTAGTGGCATCAGGGAACCGACCAGCCATACCGATAACCGCTATATCTGTACACTCTTGTGTGAGGCTTCTAGTCATTAACGTTGCACCATGCTCAACCCCATCATCGTGTTCACCAGATAGAAACTTGGCAAGTGCCCCTATGGTCGGATATTCAAATAGATCTGTTAGCTCAACGTCTACTTCCATGTGTTGTTGAATTGCCTTCTGTAGCTTAATACTAAGCAGTGAATTCCCTCCGATCTCGAAGAAGTTACTATTCACCGATACCTTGTCGAGCTGCAATACATCACACCACACTTTCACTAGCGCTTGTTCAGTATCATTGACAGCTGCAATAAAGTTATCTTTCGACGCCATTTCAGATGGGTTTGGTAGTGCTTTGCGATCCATTTTACCATTGGCAGTTAAAGGCCATTCCGTCATCGGGATGATCATACTTGGGATCATATGCTCTGGTACACGCTTCCCAAGCAGAACTCTGACCTTATTAGTAAAGTGCTCAGGCAGCTCATCTGTCATACCATCGCTCGCTTTCACGTAGCCAACGAGCTGGTTAGCACCGCCAATCTCATAGGTAGTCACCAGTGCTGAGTTAACACAGTCCAACTTCTCCAGTTGCGCTTCAATTTCACCTAGTTCGATCCTAAATCCACGAACTTTTACTTGATCGTCCGCACGGCCAATAAACTCCAAATTCCCGTCTGGCAAATATCGCACGAGATCACCTGTTTTGTACAAGCGCTTAGAACTATTCTGATTGCCAGCTTGATAGAATGGATTAGCAACGAATCGCTGCGCTGTTAAGTCTGAGCGATTTAAATACCCACGCGCAAGCCCTTGGCCTCCAATGTAAAGCTCTCCTACACTGCCATAAGGAACAAGCATATCGTTATGCATGATAAACAGTGACTTTCCCGGTAACGCTTTACCAATGCTAACCGTTTCATCGCATTTCAATAGCGCCACACTGCTCCATACCGAAGCTTCCGTTGGTCCATACTCGTTGAATAACTTGACTCCGGTTAGTGCAAACTTCTGATAGTGCTTTTCAACGACATTTTTCGAACAACTTTCTCCTGCGACAATCGCACCGCGCAAGGCTGGCAGTGCGGTACTGTCGACCTCATTTAGGATCAAGTCATAAAAACTTGGGACCATAAGCAAGTGACTAATTTCATGGCGTTTAAGCTGACTCACAATATAATTAGTGTCAGCTTTCTTATGAGCACTAAGCAAACATAGTTTTGCGCCACTAGTTAGAGAAGAGAATATTCCCGCAATGGAACTATCAAACGACATTGAAGAAATCAGTAAAAAGCTAGAGAACTCTTCATAAATATCAAATCGACATACCGTTGAATACACCAATGATTGATGCTCAATCATCACACCTTTCGGTTGCCCAGTGGATCCTGACGTATAAATTACATAAGCAAGATTATTTGAGGTTAAGCCAGTTTCCGCGGAGGAAAGGTTGTGGCTGTCATACTGTGAGAATAAATGTGTAGTACCCTGGTTGGTTTCCGCCACGTGATCAAGGGACACTATAGTACCTTTAAAATCACTTAATACCGAATCAAGATGCGATTGGCTAAGTACTACCTCTAATGAAGCATCATCAAACATGTAGCTCAAACGTGATTGAGGGTAATCAGGATCTAGAGGGACATACGCAGCTCCCGCCTTTAGGATTCCCACAATACCAATCACCATTTCTAGTGAACGCTCTACACACAAACCGACAAAAGTATCAGGGCGAATATCATGGTTTGCACGCAGGTAACGCGCCACCTGATTCGCTTTTTCATTAAGCTGCTGATATGTCAGAGCTTGCTCATCAATGACCACAGCAATATTATTTGGGTGCAACTCCGCCTGTTGTTCAAATAGCTCATGAATACAATGATCTGTTGAGCGAGTAAGTTCAGAGTCATTGATACTATGTACCAATTGGTGTGTCTCTGAGTCACTTAACATCGCAATTTC
This sequence comes from Pseudoalteromonas sp. OANN1, assembly GCF_024124685.1. Taxonomy (NCBI): domain Bacteria; kingdom Pseudomonadati; phylum Pseudomonadota; class Gammaproteobacteria; order Alteromonadales; family Pseudoalteromonadaceae; genus Pseudoalteromonas; species Pseudoalteromonas sp. OANN1. Next base: position 101,150 of record NZ_JAMXSE010000017.1, on the reverse strand, counting down.
CGACAAAGCAACGCCACGGTCACTTTGCAATGTAGAGATCTCGGTTAACAAGCGGCATAAATGTGCATTTAGTTGCTCAATATGATGCGCTGAGAACAGGTTCAGATCGTAAGTCCAGCGAAGTCCAACACCTTGCTCACTTATATTTAGGTCAATATCCAAATCAAATTTCACTTGGATTAAATCAGAGGCATTCGCCTGTAACTCAACACTTGGTAGAGAAAAAGCATCCATTCCACCATCATCAATGCCATAACTCGTACTCGTCGTCATCATAATTTGAAATAAAGGGTTGTAGGCTTTGCTACGCGGCACCTTCAGATTATCAATGAGTTGTTCGAACGGAACATCTTGATTAGTTTGTGCACCTAGATGCACTGTTTTAATATGGCTAAGATAGTCTGCCAATGTTTTATGTGCTGTATTTGTACGCAATACCAATGTATTTACGAAAAAGCCTATAAGTGATTCAAGCTCACTTTGCTTACGGTTCGCAACAGGTGTACCAATAACGATGTCATTACTATTACTATGGCGAGATAGCAACAATGCTAAGGCTCCGTGAAGAAGCATAAATGGAGTCAATTCATAAGCCTTGGCAACCGCTAACAATTTCTGTGCGATATCCTCAGGTAGCGAGCCCCGCACAACATCCGCCTGTTGCTGCTTAGTAACTGGCCGTGTTTTGTCTAGCGGTAACGAGTGTACCGCAGGCGCTTCATCTAACTGGGTTTGCCAATAACTCAGCTGCTTTTCAAGTACGTCACCTTCCAGATAGTCTTTTTGCCACTGAGCATAGTCTGCATACTGCACATCAAGTGGCGGCAACGGATTAGGTAGCTGCGCATGGTATGCATGGTAGAGCGTAACAAATTCTTTAGTCAGCACTTCCACGGACCAGCCATCAGATGCTATATGATGCATGTTAAATAGCAGCACACCGGTATCCACCGTTTTCTTCAAGAAACTAACTCGCAACATTAAGTCAGACTCAAGATTGAAAGACGTGGTTATATCCGCATCCATTCTTTGTGTCACAGCATCAGTTAACGCATTACCACTCAGATGACTCAAATCTTCGACTTGAATTGTAAAGTTAACTTCGTCCATAGTTCGGATCTGCTGAACGATACGACCTTCATGTTCAACATATACTGAGCGGAGTACTTCATGGCGCTCTAGGATTGTAGCAAATACTTGATGGAGCACTTGTAGATTCAGCTCACCTTTAGTATCAAATGCCATGGGCATATTGTATTCTGGCGAACCACTCTGGAGATTATCAATAAACCACAAGCGTTGCTGGGCAAAAGAAATATCAGCTTTCCCATCTACCCGCTTTGCAGCCTCAATTTTCTTATTATTATCACGCTTAGTATAAATCGCATCTAATTGTTCAAGATAAGCAACCAAACTCGCTTTGTGCTCTTTGATTAGCGTTCGAAATTCTTCTGTGATCGCACCTTTTGGCGCTTTTGCTTTAAGCTGATTGCTTTCGTCTAGATAAAGATCGATATCTGATTTAGCTAATGTATTTAGTATTGTTTTCGCATTCATATTAAAACTCGACCTCTTCAATTTCACAGTCAACACGTTGAGTTAATCGTTGTTGTAATTCTTTTTTCGTTATAATTACGTCGCAAAGTTGCGCCAGTTCACGGATATAAGGGCTCTCATATAGTGCTTGCAGCTCCAAAGTAATATCAAACTCCCTTTGGATATGGCTAAATAAACGCACCATCAGCAATGAATGGCCACCAATTTCAAAGAAGTTGGCAGTCGTACTGATCGAGCCCACTTCCTGATTCAATAGTTCAGCCCAAATAGCAACAAGGGCATGCTCAGTTTCAGACTCAGGCGCGGTGTACTCGCCAATGACAGCATTATTTTCTAGTTCTGGTAATGCGCGCTTATCTATTTTTCCATTAGGTGTCAGTGGCCAACTAGGTACCACAACCAAAGCACTTGGTACCATGTAGTCAGGTAAATATGCTCCCAACAGAGATCTAAGCTGAATAATAAAGTCGCTGTGGTTATCGGAATCAATAGCCTCACTTGGCTTCACATATCCAATAAGCACTTGTTGAGAATCAACTTCTCTCACCAGCACTGCAGCCGAGTCGACACCGTTCTGTTTCGTCAAATGCGCTTCAACTTCACCTGTTTCAATCCTAAATCCGCGGATTTTCACTTGGTCATCAACGCGACCGATATACTCTAAGTTGCCATCGTTTAAATAGCGCACTAAGTCACCGCTGCGATAAATACGTTCAACTTTGCCGAACGGCGAGGTAAATGTAGTGAATTTTTGCTCATTAAGTTCCGGTCTGTTCAGATAACCTCGGGTGACACCAACCCCAGCAATACATAGCTCCCCAACAGCCCCCATCGGCGCAGGCATATCGCCGTTCAGCACAAAGTGTTTAGTATTACTAATTGGTCGTCCAATAAGCACACTGCTACCACAAGTCTGTAGCGAAGCCTCATTACTAATAGTGAAGGTCGTACATCCCACCACCGTTTCTGTTGGTCCATACTCATTAATATATGACGCGTTGGGCAGGCAATGCCGCTGCCACTTTGCCACAACATTTGTCGTTAATTGTTCACCACCAATCACTAGGCTATGAGCTTGCTGACAAGGTGAGCTATCTTCAAATAAAGGGAATAAACCATCTAGATGAGTCGGTGTTAGCTTAAATAACCAGCTATCTCCTTGTTCAAACAAATACCACGCTAATTGCTCGAACATGCTAAGCAAATCTTCAGCGAGTACGACTAATTGTTTACCTGATATAAGCGGAACAAATAAGCTGGTGACTGTTGCATCAAAGTTCAGCGGCGTACTCATTACAGCACCTTTATGATGAGGCTGTAAGTAATGCAGTCCATATGTGAGATAATTCACTACTCCATGGTGTTCTACTAATACGCCTTTAGGCTTGCCTGTAGAGCCCGATGTATAGATGACGTAGGCCAGATGCTGAGGAGTTAGCTCAATCATTTTCTTATCTAGATTATGATCCGATAGGTGTCTAATCAGACTATAGCTCTCATGCTTTTCATCTAATAATGTATCAAGCGTAAGTAGCGTACATGCGTCATTTTCGAATACAGATTGGAATCGACTTTGCGTCAAGATCAAAGTTAACTCCGCGTCATTAACCATAAACTCTAAGCGATCCCTAGGGTAACTTGGATCAAGTGGTACATAAGCGCCACCCGCTTTCAAAATCGCTAAGATAGCAATTATCATCTCTGGCGATCTTTCAACACTGAGTCCGACCAAGGTATCTGGTACCACTTTACAGCTTTCGACTAAATAGCGAGCAAGTTTGTTGGCTTTGTCATTTAGCTGCTTGTATGTCAACTGTGACTGTTGATACTGAATTGCTATCCGCTCTGGATATTGCTCTGCCTGTATTTCGAATAACTCGTGAATACAGCAGGTGTCATCGTACTCGACTTTCGTATGATTAAAATCATCTAATAAAGTGTTAAGCTCAGCCTTTGGAATAACCGATACTTGCTTTAACTCTACACTCTTTTCAATACTGGTGAGAATGTTAGTCAACGCCTCGATAAAGTAGCTGTGCAATCTCTTTGCGCAAACGCCATTGGCTGTTTGCACCGTCACATTAAAAGCGCCCGAAAGGTCGTAATCATCAACATTTACAAAGATTGAGTAGTTGTTTCTTTCGTGAGCGCCTAATACCTCCCAACCGTCAATAAATTCACCTTCGCCTTCCATTTCCAATGAATGGCGATAGTTCAGAACCGAGTTAAATAGGTCACCACCAAATGGCGTTAAATTAAGTACTGAAGAGAGTGGTGTTTGCTCAACATCAATTAGCGCTTGTAACCCACTGGCGACATCTCCAATCATAGAACGTACATTGGTCTTTGCGATCTGTACTTTGAGTGGTAGGGTGTTTATTGCCATGCCCATTGTTCTTTGCGTACTCGCAAAATTATTCAATCGACCCGATAACACTGTACCGAATACCACTTCCGGCTCTCCCGTACATTGTGCTGCAACTTGTGCCCAAACCGTATGGAAAATAGCAGAGATACTATGACCAAGATGTTTTGAGGTTTTACGAAGTTGCTCCCCGAGTGCCATATCAATACGGCCGCTGTAGGTATCCTCAGGTGCCGCTGTGGAGCCTGAAAATAATGTAGTTTTATTTTCCAAGTCACCTAGTAGTTCCTGGAAATACCCGATTCCTTGATCATCACTATTTTTCATCTTCGCATAGGCAACCATATTTCTATATGGTGTCGGTGTCAGTAAATGCTCATCATTGCCCGACATTACTGCGCTGAGCTCTTCAACAAGAATATCTAAACCAATATGATCAATGATGAGATGATGATGCTCTACCAGCACAAGGTATTCATCTGACCCGTTGCTCTTGCCTACTTTCAACTGTAGCAGCGGCCCTTGGTGTAACGAAATTCGAGTAGATTTATGCTGCTCTAGTAGCGCACGACCTTCCGCTGTCGTGTCGTAGTTTTCTAACACGACATGTTCGACACAAAGCTCGCCCTGATTCAGTACAACCTGTACAGGCTCAGGTAACCCCTCCCAGAAAAATACGGTTCTTAACGTGTCATGACGCGCAACTAAACTCTGTAGCGCCGTAATTAATTGCTCTACCAACTCTGCATTAGCAAGCTTTAAAGTAAAGGAGGTTAAGTATAAGTCTTCCGTTTTGTCCATTATATGGTGAAAAAGCATCCCCTCTTGTAACGGGCTTAAAGGGTATATATCCGCGATGTTTTCCTTGCCACCAGGGACTTTGCCAATAAGGCTAGACAGCTCGACATTATTTAAAGACACCATGTTTAGTTTTTCAACCGTGACATCTTTCGGAGCTATTATCGGGTTTATTGGTGCCACAAACTCGCTATTCTCGCTATCAAGCTGTGTTACCTTTTTCGCTAACTGCTGGATTGAAATTGGCTGCAGAATATCCGTGATAGTTACAAACAACCCTTGTAACTTAAGCTGTGCTTGCACATTAAGAGCCAATAGCGAATGGCCACCTAATTCATAAAAGCTACTCGTAGTACTAATAACGTCATATTCTTGTTGAAGCACCTCAGCGTAAACATCAACTATCGCCTTTTCATACATAGTACATGGCGCGACATAGTTACCATAGCTAGATGCAATGTCAGGTTTTGGCAATGCTTTCTTATCAATTTTACCGTTTACGGTAAGTGGCCACTCGTTGACCACTGTAATTACACTGGGCACCATGTAATCTGGAAGCATTGCAGCTAACTGATTTCTTATCTCAGAGCCTGTAGCCACTAAGTCTCTATTATCTAAAGATCTCGAAGACTTAACATAGCCCACCAATTGTTGGCTACCAGCTATGTCTAAAGCCATTACTAGCGCGGAATCGACAGCTTTGAGGTCACTGAGTCTAGACTCGATTTCCCCTAATTCAATTCTAAAACCACGGATTTTAACTTGATCATCAGCTCGTCCAACAAATTCGATGTTGCCATCTGCCAAGTAACGAACAAGGTCTCCTGTACGATATAGGTGTACTGAACTGTTTGAACTAGATTGATCATAAAAAGGGTTCTTTATGAAGCGCTCAGCCGTTAGTTCCTCCCGCTTGAAATAACCTCTAGCTAAACTAGCACCACCAACATACAACTCCCCGATGCAACCAAAAGGAACTAAGTTTTGCTCCTCATCAAGAATATATGCAGTATTGTTATTGATAGGACGACCTATTGGCGCACCATGCTCAACCGCCGATAGTTCGCAAGCAGTTGCGTATACAACAGCTTCTGTTGGCCCATATACATGCATCAGGCTAACATTTGGATAGGCTTCTTTGAAACGCTCTACGTTTTTAACATCACAACGCTCCCCGCCAAATAATACTTGCTCTATCTTTGTATTAGCAAAAGCATTATTTTCCACTAATACATTAAACAATGCCGTGGTTGTAAATAGGTTGGTGATCCCATCACGCGAGATTTGAGTATGAAATTGCTGTGCATCAAGCGCAATATCTTGCGGATAGATATACAAAGAAGAACCATTAGTCAGACTAAAAAACAAGTCATACACAAACGCATCAAAAGCATGTGAGGATAAACTCGCCACTTTTGTTGATAAACCTACTTCGGCATACGTAGGTGAGGAAACAAATGCGACTACCCCGTGATGTTCAACCATCACTCCTTTTGGCTGACCTGTAGAGCCAGAGGTATATATCAAGTACGCTAAGCTATCTGTAGCAATATCTACATTCGGATTCTTTCGGCTGTATTTGTTACTAAGCACAGCTTCCGTATTTGCCACAATTTCATCAAGGGCAAGTATCGCTCCATTAAAGTGTGTCAAAGCAGAGCAAAGATGCGCCTGGCTTAAAATCAGACTAATGCCAGTATCCTCGCACATATACGTTAGACGCTCTTTTGGATAGCTTGGATCTAATGGTACATAGGCGCCACCAGCTTTCAGAATAGCCAAAATGCCTACAACCATTTCTAAAGAACGACCAACACATAGTCCAACAGGCATCTCGGCACAAACACCGTGTTCCTCAATCAAATAGTGAGCCAGCTCATTCGCTTTTTCATTTAATGCTTGGTAGGTCAGCTGCTCACGACCAAATACCACCGCTACCTTCTCTGGATGTAACTCAGCTTGATGCTCAATTAGTTCGTGAATACAAGCAGATTTTGAAAATTCAGTCGCAGTTTTATTCAACTCCTCAACCAAAAAGTGGGTTTCATTGTCACTCAGCAGATCAATTTGTGAAAGCGCACAATCATCATGATCAGCTGCAACAAGTTGCTCTAACACGGCAATAAAATGAGTTGCCATTGAGCTAATAAACGATTGTTCAAATAACTTAGTTGCAAAATGCCACTGACAAGAAATCTCACCTTTGCTTTCAACACAATTTAAATGTAGCTGAAGGTCTGTAAGCTTTTGCTCAGGATCTAGTATTTCAATATCCATACCGCCAAGTTGCTGCACGCTGGACTCAAATGCTGAGTAAGTAAACATCACTTGAGTTAGCAATTCATTATCCAGAGAAGATACTTTAAGGATCTCATTCAAAGGCAAAGCTTTGTGAGTCATGACCTGATTTAACATGTCCTGATATCTAGGTAATGCAAGCGCTAGCGTTTCTGATTGCGCACATTCAAAGCGGATTGGAAGCGTGTTAACAAAATACCCAACTAATGGTTGCAGTTCCGCTTCGTCTCTATTAGCAACAGGTGTACCTATAACTACATCTTTTTGCTGGCTGTATTTGGTTAGTAGCAACGTAAATGCAAACTGGAATAGGGTATACATAGTTGTGTTGTATTTGTTACACAGCTGTTTGAGTGTCTTACCCAGGTGAGAAGCAACAGGTACTGTCACAGTCTCGGCTACCAACGGTGAATTATTGGTGTGACTAAACTGCGCAAGATTTAGTGACTCACACTCCCCACTGAGATAAGTTGACCAAAACTCTCTGTCAATTTCCGCATTTTCGTGGCTGAGATAAAAATCCTGCCATAGGCTAAAATGTCCATATTCATGGGTAAGTGTTGGTAACTCGAATTCTTTACCATTCACCAGTGCAGTGTAAACAGAATTCAACTCTCTGTTGATAAGTTCAAGAGACCACCCATCCGTCGCTATGTGATGGCATTTAATAAGAAGATAATGTACCTCTTCAGACTGGCTCACTACAGAAGCTTTTAGCAAAACATCTTTATCCAACGCGAATTCATGTTGTTGGAACTCACTGATAATCGTATCAAGCAATTGCCCTTGATCTCCTTCACCTGCCGAATACACAGGCAGCGAAAATGCCGGCTGAGATTGGCAAGTTGTGGTTGGTACACCATTGTTATCGTGATACGTCATACGTAACTGTTTATGCCTCATAACCAGTACACGCAACGCTTGCTCCAGTACATCGGTATTTAATGTTCCGTGTAAGCGCAGGATACGAAAGAAATTATAAGGCTGTCCGGAAGTCAGTTGCTCCAGTAACCACATCTGGCGCTGTCCTGTCGAGATAACACCCGTATCATCAAGCGCTTTATCAAAAATTGCTGATTTTTCTTTTTTCAGATCTAGCGTCTTAATGATGTCTATAAGCTGCTGTTTATTCTCTTTAATAAAGCTAATCTGCGCTTGTTGTAGCACGCCTTGCGGGGCATTAACTTTCAGTTGCTCATTGTCCACACTCAAAGCAACATGATTGGTGACACAATAGTCTAAAAAGGTACTAATATTCATAACGCGATTCTTCTTATTTTATGCTTGAGCCATACTTGGCATCGCAGGTTTTGCCAAACTAATTGCTGCGGTGTTCATCATGCTTTTTACCGCGCCAGATTCCATTTTGATAACTGAGTCTGCACAGTTGAAATATCTATCATCGTGTGTGATCGCGACCACTAACTTACCCTGAGCTTTTAGCTCTGGCAGCACCTGGGTATAAAAGAAGTCTTTAAACTCTGGATCTTGATCTGCAGCCCACTCATCAAAGATGTAGATATCTTTATCTTCCATTAAAGCAACTAGTAATGCTAAGCGTCTTCGTTGACCATCAGAAAGTTTAGTTGTAGTGAAAATATTGCCGACAAGCTCAGTCTTCCCCGTCAATTTGAACGTTTCCATATATTGCTGAACTTTTTCCCTGTCGATTTTTTCCGTTGGAATATAGAGCTTCTTAAACAAATGATAGTTTGAGAAAATAACACCTACTTTTTCTCGCATTTGCATTAAATTGTTTTCTGTAACAACCGTATCATCAAACTGAACGCAGCCTTTGGTTGGACGGTAGTGGAAGGAAATCAGCTTACTTAATGTTGACTTACCAGAACCATTACCACCCACGATGAAGTATATTTTTCCCTTTTCGAAATTGAGGCTCACCGGCTTGAGCGCAAACGCTTCATCTACTTCATCAGATGTGTATTGATATTGAACCTCTGACAACGACAGTTTAGTCCACTCGGTGTTTTCAACCGTATTTTTGCTAGTACTGTAAACCTCAGGCTCTAGCAATTGTAGTTGGTGCACTCGCTCTAATGACACCTGAGCAATCTTAAGAGTTTGCATCATTGATAAAATACTCGCGATTGGTCCTGTGATGTAGAGCAATGCCATCACCACACCAAAAGCACTTGTACCTGAGCTTAAATACCCAGTTGGTAACAAAAAGACCACTGCGCCAATTACGAAGAAGCAAATCATCTCACTGGCGTTACCCGCCAAGTGAATGATCGCATCACCACGCTTTTCTTGCGATGTTGAGCTCGCTAGCGGCATGGCAATTTCTTCAGCTAAAAATTGCTTTCCTTTCTCATGACTCAGCTTCATTTCATAAGCACCGAAGATCAGCCCTCGGATCCCTTCTTGTAATGCATCTTTATCGTTTCGAGAGCGGGTATACAGCCCTTTAGCAAACAATACGGGAAGTTGAAAAAGTAAAACTCCGATGACAATTGCAACACAAATAAAGGCAAACACTTGTAAGTCTAAATAAGCCAGGTAAGTCAACATTCCCAATACGGTCACTAAAGATACGATCATCATTGGTATAGCAACGGCAGCATTCGTTATTTTATTCACATCATCAACGACGATATTCAGAATCTTAGAAAAGCCTATGCGTTCAACCGTATCAACACCTAAAGCTTGGATGCGTTTTGCAACACTTAACTTTAAATCAGCAGAGGCTGATTTCGCGATATTGTTGACAAAAATTACAGAAGCAACTTTAGTCAATAAAATAGCAGTGACAAAGATGAAAAAACCAGCACCACCGTCTTCTAACAATACATAATCCGATACAGTAAGAGAATCATCCTCCAGCCCACTCAAAATAAATGGAATAATTAAGCTATATAGGGCACCTGACAGCATCCCAAGCACGACAGCAAAAACAAGTTGTTTCGGCGAGTAATTAAAAAGGAGCCTACTCAGTGAGGTTAGCTTTCTATTTTTATTCATTGTTTTAAGCCTTTTAAAATACTAATTCTTCATTATTTGTTTGATCAACCACAGCGGCGTTGAGTTGCTGCATCTTTTGCTTATCCAGCTCAAGGTCGATTTGCTTCGCACACAAACGTATCGTCGGTGACGTCATAAACGATGCTATTGAGAGGTCGATAGAAAATAGAGCATTTGACTTTGCGACTAACTTACTAGCTAGTAGAGAGTGACCTCCGAGCTCAAAAAAGTTACCTTCCACAGAAATCTCTGGCATCTCAAATAGTTCACTCCATAAACCTTGAAGCGCGACTTCCGTTGCAGTTTCAGGTTCCACATAATCACTTTGTAATTGTGGTATGGGTAGTGACTTACGATCTACTTTTCCGTTGGCGTTTAACGGTAAAGCATCCAAACAACTAAATAGTGTTGGTCTCATTGAAGCTGGAAGTTGCTCATCCATCAGCTCTTTAATTTGCGCTAGTACTTGCTTTTCATCCGCTTCATCTCGGAGACAGAAATAGAGCACAAGAACCGTTTCTGTATCATTTATTGTTTGCGGGTGAACCACACAGCTTTTTACTGCGTGGACTAAATTAACACAGCTTTCAATGTCCCCTAACTCAATACGCACACCTCGTAAACTGATTTGATTGTCTAAGCGGCCATAAAACTCGTAATAACCATCCGAATTTCGCTTGGCTCTATCACCGGTCTTGTAGATACGTTGTGCTAATTTCTGCTCAAAAACAAAATGCTTATTGCTCTGTTCTACATTGTTAACATAGCCAGCAGCAAGCGATAGACCGGCAACACATAACTCACCACTGACGCCATCAGGCTGTCGAGCTCCGTATGGGTTCATCACATAGTAATTGACGTTTGGATGTGGTTGGCCGATACAATAGCCCAATGACTCTACTCTTCTGGCATCATAGCTACTGCTGACCACTGACGATTCGGTCATTCCATACAGCACTCGAATCTCGACGTCGGGTCTCCAATCTCTCAGCTTCTTAAGCAATGCTTCTGGCACCGGCTCTCCACCAACCAACAGCAATCTTAGTGCTGGATAACAACTGTCACCTCGATGCAGTACTTCATCAATCCAAGGAGACATCAAACTTGGTACAGCATGGAGTACAGAGACATTTTGAGTGCGATCTACGAGATTTGGTATTAGCGACACATCTTCTCTGGAAACAATTTCTACTCCTCCTCCGCTAAGCAGCGGCACAAGGATTTCTAGCAGTGATACACCAAAAGCCTGAGAACCTATCGTAGGCATGCTGTCGCTTGCCGAAAAGCCGAAAACATTGCGATTTGCTTCGATAGAGTAAAAGATACTTCCATGCGGAACAGCCACTCCTTTCGGCACCCCAGTTGAACCAGATGTATATAACACGTAGGCAATATCATCCGCTGCTAGTACCGGTAGCTTTGTAGGCTTGCTCCCTTGTAATAGCTGAGAAATGGCTACGATCTCTGGTTGCCAATCCTCCAATACAACATCAAATTCTCCATGTGCAGTAACAATACAACTCAGTTCAGCGTTACTACAAATCTGAGCAATACGCGCTTGCGGATAACTCGGATCGATAGGTACATAAGTCAACCCTGCACGCATAATTGCGAGCATAGAAATCACCATCTCAATCGACTTGTCCATACATACACCTACACGACAACCTGGTGCATAGCCTCGTTGCAATAACGCGCCTGCAGAACGGCTAACACAGTCTTCGAGACTCTCGTAGGTTAATACGTCATCATGGTGACGAACAGCTATACATTCTCTGCTTGTTTGCGCTTGTTCAGCAATCAATTCAGGAAGACTCTTAAAACAAGGAAAATCTTGCACTGTCGCGAGTGTCATATCGTCAGTCGCGACAAAGTCAACTTTTGCAAAAGCCCGTTCCGGTGCTGAAATTAACGTCGCAATAAACTGCTCAAAATACTTTCCTAGTTGGACGATCCACTTTCGACTAAACAGCTCGGTGTTATACTCCCAAACAAAAGCTAATTGCTTGCCTTTCGTAAATACATGGATAGAAAAGTCAAACTTTGAGACCTCCTGTTCATTCTTAATAAACTCAACCTGACAATCCTCTAGCTCGAACTGTTCAAGCGCATTGTCTTGTGCAACCAGCATAATTTGCACCAGAGGCAAATGATTTGATTGATATTCAACCTCTGCGCACTTAACTATTTCATCAAACGGAATGTATTGATGTTGCTTTGCTTGCTGAACTAGTCCTTTACATTGCTGTAACGCATCCGCTAGGCCGTCTTCTGCTGAAAATTGAAAACGAAACGGCAAGGTATTTGCGAACATACCGACAGTGTGCCCTACATTATCACAACCGCGATTAGCGTAGACGGAGCCAAACACAACATCTTGACTATCACTCATTCGTGATAGAAAACAAGCAAATAACGATTGCAACATAGAAAATCTAGACACTCCATGTTGTTTAGCAGCCACTTTTATAGCGCTAGATAATTCAGGACTAAGCAGTTGTTCGGTTCGCTTACCTTTTACCGTCATCCCTGCTGGTCTTTGATTTTGCAGTGGGAAATTATGGCAACTTGGCGCTCCTTGTAATAGTGTCCGCCAATACGCAACACCTTCCTTACCGGCTTCTGAGTTCAGATATTGCTGCTGCCACTCACTAAAATCAGCATATTGGGCTTGGACAGGGTAATGCTGCACATCTCCTTTTGCATAAGCATCGGAAAGTGTTTGAAGTATTATTTTGGCCGAAAAACCATCCGCAGCAATATGGTGGACATTGATACTCAGCACACTGTAGTCCGACAACTCAAAAACATGCGCTCTAATAGGCCACTCGGCCGTTAAATCGAAACGATAATTCGCTTCAACCTGCAGAGCATGCTGCAGCTCAGATTCACAGTCTAATTTAGTATGTGATAATACAAAATCACTCATATGCTGAACTTGCTGTGTGTTATTCGCTTCAACGTATACGGTTCTCAATACATGATGCTGTTCAACTAGTGTCGAAAATGCATGCTGTAATTGATGAATATTCAACTTGCCCACAATTTTGTATGCCACAGGCAAGTTGTAATAAGACTGCTGAGCTAATGACTCCAACAAGTACATGCTTTTTTGGTGACTCGACATCGAAGCCGTATAAGTCTCTCCTCGCGCAATGGTGTTAATATCAAAAACACTATTTTTCGCACCACTTAAGGCAATGATTTCTTGTTTTCGCGCTCTCAACAATGCGATTTCAGATTCTGATAACGCGCTTACGTTACCTTCTAATAACAGCTGACCATTTTGACAGCTCAGTACGACACCTTTACTTGCAAGTAAATCAAATAGCTCAGCTAACCTCATAGCACAAGCACTCCTTCATCCGTAGTTTTAGCTGTTGGCGCAACAAAGTTACGCATTAATGTTACGTAATCAGCCATCGCTCTCACGCTATCTTTTTCAAGTAAATCCCGTTCTTCTAGCTCTAGTTCAACAAATGCTTTTTTCACCTCTGCGGCAATTTCAATTGCAGAGATAGAATCACCACCTACTTGATAAAACTTGGCTTCAACTGAAACCTGTTCAGCTTCTAGGTGATTGCACCAAATTGCGTGGATTTGTTCTTCGATTTCATTTTCAGGCGCGATGTGGAGATCTTCGAAAGCATTTAGCTGAGCACTGAAAAGCGGTGACAATACACCCTGTTGCCAATTTGCCTTTGCTTGCTTTCTTTGGATCTTACCGCTAGAGGTCATTGGGATAGAATATGGTTTTAGCAATACAACCTCTGTTACCTTCGCTTCGCATTCACGATAAACATGCGCACGAATACTATCACTCACTTCTTGATAATCCGCTTTGCGAAAAGCCTCTCGAGTGAGCTCTGTTACTAATACCAGCGCCTCTTCACCATTCTCTTCCACAGAAAAGGCTGCATTGTACCCGCTACGAACGGCAGGATGTGCTTGACTTGCTGCTAGCTCAATATCTTGTGGATAATGATTTTTCCCTTGGAAGATCACTAAATCTTTATGACGGCCAGTAATGTAAATTTGGTCGTCTTTTAGTAAGCCTAAATCGCCCGTCCTTAGATAAAGAGGCTCACTTTGCTCTCCATTTAATTTTTGATAACTTTGTGCAAAAACCTCTGAAGAAATCTCATCTAATCCCCAGTAGCCACTGGCAACACTGGGCCCTGCAAACCAAACTTCCCCAACAAAGCCATCTTCAAGTTCTCGCTTTGTGTTTGGATCAACGATACATACATGGTGATCTCGTTCAGCAAAACCACAACTGACTAATTTGCTGGTTAGGCCGTCTTTTTCAGCATCAGTTTGCTGTAGTTTAAACTCCCCTAGTGCAACTTTGTCACAGATAATAATATTCGGCGCTTCATCCCGGGTAACGCCAGTAATAAATACGGTTGCTTCCGCCATACCATAGCCGGGATAAAAGCTATTATGCTCAAAGCCACACGCTGCAAACCTCTTAGAGAAAGCATAAAGCGTATCAGCATTTACTGGCTCAGCAGCATTATATGCAACCTTCCATGAAGACAGATCTAACTTACTAATTGCCTCATCAGACACTTTTTTCGTGCAAAGGTTATAAGCGAAGTTAGGAGCACCACACATCGTACCTTTATAATCATGTATCGCTTGCAGCCAATTAATAGGCTCCCTAACGAATGTTGCAGGCGACATCAAAGTCGAGCTCGTGCCAAGATAAACAGGCCATAAGATGGCTGTAATAAGCCCTAAGTCATGAAACAGAGGTAACCAATTTACAAATACATCGTTATCCGTTGCAACGGATGTCTCCGTTAAGTGAGTCACATTACCGATAATATTTTTATGTGAAATCATCACACCTTTTGGTGCACCCGTTGAACCGGATGTGTATTGCAAAAAAGCAACCTGTTCAAACTCTAGTTCACGATTTACGTATAACCCAGTCTCAGGCAGAGCATCCACAGCGACAGCCTTAACCTGCGCTTGCAATGTGACATCATGAGCAAAGCATTCATTGATCTTATCAATTTCAGAGGCAATAGTAAGCGCAACTTTTGCGTTGCAACTCTGAGCAACTTTTGTAATTCGATCTACTTTGCTGCTTTTGCTTGGCTGGTATAGCGGTACCGCAATCACCCCAGCTGCCAAACAAGCGTAAAATGTCACAACATAGTCTAAACCTGATGGGAAAAGTAGCAGTACACACTCACCAGGTGTTGCCTGTTGACGCACTTGTTCCGCTCTCACCTGCACAGCATGCCAAAGCTGAGAGTGTGTCAAACTAACCGGAGATAGATCTTTATCATTCAAAAAACGAAATGCAACTTCGTTTGGTTTGGTTTGGCTATTTTTTTCTAAAAAATCAATAATCGTATACTTCATGACAACCTCTTAATACGCCCCGGCGCGCTCTAACTGTTCAAATAAGTTCTGAATACTGGTTTTTTCAAATTGTGACGTTTGCTGTTTCTTCTCGATAAATTCAAACATAGTTCCAGAGTTCTTATCTCTTAGTGTAAAGATCTGTTTTAGTTGGTCGCCAAAGATAACATCGGTAGAAAATGCCAGCCCGGCATCAAGCAGGCGATATCGAGTTTCTTCCAGATTTTCCACTTCGATAGCAACATGTTGCACACCTGGGCCGTATTCATTCACAAAGCGTGATACCTGTGAGGCCTCACTAGTTCCTTGCACTAAGACTATATTGAAACCGTTGCCACACAGCTCAGCAGCTAACATGCCAGAAAACTTACCTTCTACTTCGCGACGTTTTAGCAATTCGAAACCGAGTATCCCACAATAGAAGTCAACGGCTTGATCTAGGTCTCGGACTGCGATAGCAAGATGATCAATACGAGTCGTATGGTCTAATATGTATTTCATTGTTATTTTCCTTTTTCACACATACCGGCGTATAACTAGCTGCCAGTTAAACTAACGTGAGTTTTGATTTTCTTTGTTGAGTATCTTGCTGAAGTGGTAGATCACTTTAACAAGGGTTAATGTTATTTGTTGCCTAGTGGTGGTTATCCCCTAAGCGCTTCCAGCGGTATACCCAGTTAAAATGCACTGGTTCCTCACCCGTTGTGAAAGGTTCTCCCCAAGCAGTTGCGTTATAGGTTGAAACAAGCTCACTGTTGTCGCTGTGTAAGAAGGTAAACTTTCGGATATGGCCAAATTTTAGTTCGTTCTCGCTCGTGCCAATTCGTGACATATGATCCAAACAGCTATCTAGCTCAGTCACTACAGCGCCATCTTTCTTATCACATTCAAAGCTAACCACATCACCTTCATTGGTAATAACCCAGAATCCACTAAAGCTAATTGGTCCGGCTTTAATATCAATTTCACCGTTATCTTTAAAATCAACATCAACGAGTGACAAGCCGTCTGTATTTTCTAGCTTAAAGCGTCCCGGCACCAATGAACTCGGCTCGACATAGCTGCTTGTCAAAAAATCATGACCATATGCTTCATTTTTCTCATTGTAAAAAATTACACTCGACCCACCGAGTACAGAACCAGTAAAGCCCATACTCCACACTGCTCCAGAGTCTAACTTAACCTCCATTTCTTCATCATTCTTATGATTCCAAGTAAAAGGTTGCTCATTATTCAGCGTCATACCACTTGGATCCGTAAAAGCAATTACTCCTGTGTTATCGCTATTAAAGATCACCTCACTTCCCGCACCATCCGCTGAGTGCGCAAAACCAGCAGGTAGCTTCGAGTAATAAGTTTGACCAAAGTTAATGTCAATATCATCTCGAAGTGAAACCGCTTCTGTAAACAACATAGTGTGGCGTTGCCCTGTAATAAATTCGGATAAATCGACCTGAGCTTCTGTTAAATCAGTAGGTAGGTTCAACTCGCGCTGCACAAGGTAATCAATAATATAACCAGCGTTAACCCCTTTTCTCAATTTCACATCACTAATGGTGGTTTTCACATCTAACAATCTGTCCGACTCTCCGGGAATTTTGAACCACTGAGCTTGAGTGATAGTATCTTGATCCATTACTTGTAAAGAAAGTACGTGCCCTTCGGTTGAGAGGTCGCCAATAAACTTACCGTAGCGATGGCTCGATTGCGCACTAATTGGTAAGGTCACGATAATTTGATTTTCACTCAATGTTGTAATTAAAGGGTTATCAAAATTTCCTGATTGTTTAAAAAAGAGTTTGTTCCCTAATGCAGCCAAATCACCGAAGACTGTTCTAATCAGGGAAGTTTTAACCACTTCATCAACAACACCATCCAAATCATTATCTGACTTTATTTCCCATTGCGCAGCGCCAAGCAGCTCTCCCGTTAGCGCAATTGATTTGCGCGCCGTTGTAGTACAGTACTCCAAAGGTACAATGGTACAACTACCATCTATAATGTTAATAGTAATGATACCACTGTCGTCTAAGCTCCAATGAAACTTTTGACTATAGCCTTCAGACACATACATACCAGTTTTTAGCTGTGATTGTTGAACCAGTTGATTTGGAAATACACGGTTATAGTGACTCCCATGAAACTCTATTTTGAGATTCTCACTCTCCCATGCCCCAACAAGATCTAGTTCATTTTGCAAGCT
This sequence comes from Pseudoalteromonas sp. OANN1, assembly GCF_024124685.1. Taxonomy (NCBI): domain Bacteria; kingdom Pseudomonadati; phylum Pseudomonadota; class Gammaproteobacteria; order Alteromonadales; family Pseudoalteromonadaceae; genus Pseudoalteromonas; species Pseudoalteromonas sp. OANN1. Next base: position 83,571 of record NZ_JAMXSE010000017.1, on the reverse strand, counting down.
GATTTCTTTTTTCTGTTGCGCGACTTGCTGCTCATCATAGTGCTCATCTGAGCAACCTAATAATGTTGCCAGCGCACACGTTAGCCAGATGTATTTCATTGTAGCGATTCTCCTAGTTATTTACTGCAAAGTTGCAGCTTATTTATTCCGTGATTACTTGATATTGCTTTTATGTGCGATCTCACCGCCGAATAAATTGCTAAAGTAACTAACTTCCTCAATAGTTAATTCACCAACAAGCTCCTTCAAAGCGACAAATCGTGCCATATAGTCATATTTATCTTGAATTAAACTTAAGTTTTCTGATAACAGCTTTGCTCGGTTATCTAACACTCGCGAGAACGGCCCAACTCCAGTAAAGTACTCATCTTCAGCACTTTTCAAAGCAAGTTCAGCAGCTTTAACAGCTTCACCATTTGCCATAATTGAACTATGCATAGCATTTAACGTACTAAAGCTTGCAATTATTTGCTGCTTCACTTCATGACCCTTAAGCTGCTTTAAGTAACGTCTTTGCTCAACTGACAATTTCGCAGCCTCACTCGCAGAACTTGTTGCACCTCCACTATAAAGTGGCATTTCTAGATAAACACCTGCGTTCCAGCCACGTCTCTCAAGTGAATCTGTAGCTTTATAGTTATACGTATTGTCATCATCATTGTCAGTGTAGCTCAGACGCCCCGTTACCGTCGGTAAATGCTTTGACTGTTGCGCTTTCAACTTTCGAGCTGCGACACTTTGATCCAACACAGCTAACTTATAATCAAGGTTTTTCTCGTACTTATTTTGTAAAGAAGCTAATTTTTGTTGAGGCTGATGTAAAACGGGCACTTCAGCTGTTAGCACTTGTATGGCACTTACTTCAGTTTGGGTTAATAGTGACAATTTCTCAAAGGCAATACTTAAGTCATTCTGTGCCAGTGCTTCCTGCGCTTTAACTTTTAACTGTTGAGATTCAGACTCTTTCACTTCGCTGATCTTAACCAGTCCAAAAGCATATCGACTGTTTATAATGTTATTCTGATCCGCGTAAGCACCTAACGTTTCCTGAATAAACAATAGCTTTTCTCGTGCTTTTACAACTTCAAAATAAGCAACCAAATAATCATTTGTGTAGTTAGATACGGCTTTTTGGAACCGAACTTTTGCTTGTATCGTATTGAGCTTACTTGCTTCGAAGTTATGATACGTAGATAGATCGAATAATAACTGGTCGACACTTAGCTCTACTTGTCGACTATCCGTTGTCGATTTTTGCTCTGCTTGATAACGTAGCAAATTATCACTTGAAGACCAACTCTCTTGATCTGTGTATCTTACATTAGCTGTTAGTTTTAAATTAGGTAGAAACTGCGCAAAAGATTGCTTTTCCCCCTCGATCCCCGCAAGGTAAGCTGATTGTTCAGCATTCACAGCTAAATTTTTTTCAGCTCCTTTTTGATAGAGATCGAGCAACAAATCTGCATGTGCCTCACTACACAAAGAAAAAGCAGTACATAGACATATTATTTTAAGTTTCAACGAAACCTCCAAAAACACCTTACATCTCACGAGTGAGACATTATTTTGAATTCAAAATGATGGTTAACTACTCAGTAATAGCCTGATTGGCTACATTGGAATTAACACACAGCCTCAACTTTTCGAGAGATAAAGGTTTCCTCGAAAAATGTATTTAGCTTATCGATAACTTGCGTTGAGTGAGTATCGATAAAAAAGTGCCCCCCTTCAAAAGCATGACAATCAAACTCAAGGAATAAATCGGCCCACATTTCAATTTCTTTCGTTGATACCGCATCCTTTTTCCCATAAAACACTGTAACCGCAGAGGGAACCGTGGTTTTGCCTTGATATGAGTACTGCCCAGCTACTTTAAAATCGGCACGAAGCATGGGTAAATATAGTTCCATAAGTTCACGATGCTCCAATATTTCCTTGGGTGTACCATTCATTTTCTCTAGCTCCAACATAAACTCTGGATCTGCATATTCATAAACTCTATCTTTGAAACACTGTCGCTGAGGACCTGCACTACCTGATGCAAAAAAATGTTGTGGCGCTCTCAACCCAAGCGCTAATGCTCTTCGTGCAACTTCGAAACCGATACGACTCCCCAAACTATGACCAAAAATCACATAATCATTAGATAACAGATGGCTAATGTTTGGAACAAGCCCATCAATCAACTCATCCATATTGTCTATTGGAGCCTTATCAAAGTGCGCTCCTCTTCCTGGTAGTTGAATAATATGCACTTCAACATGATCCGGCAATAATTTGGGCCAGGAACTAAACGAACCAGCGCTTCCTCCTGCGTAAGGAAAACATATTAGTTTAACAGTAGCCTTGGGTCTTGGACTTGGTGTTACATACCACTTATTCATCTATATACTCCCTAGAAACACCTTAAGCATTTAATTAAGTTGCTGACTCAATTGCTCTAAATCCATCTCCAGTTGAAGGCTCACAGCTTGAGATTGTAAAAAGACGCCATCTAAACCATCAACTTTGCCGCGAGAATAACCTTGCTCATATGCCCATTTAATAAGTTGTAATTCTTTGCTTGATAACGATTTCGCAATTGGCATGCTGCGCCCCTTAGTTTTGTTGTAGAGTTTTACGTATTGTTTTTCTTCTGCTTTATCGAACATTTCAGCTACACCTCTGCTTCATTACACAAATATAGTGAAGCTGTTAATTGAAATGCCTCACCGTTTCGACAACACAAACATTACAGCTAATTCAGCACTTTTGGTAATTATGAAATGTTATTAAATCTCGTCGAAGAAAAAACATAAGATTTTGAATATTATAGATATTTTTTGTTTTCTAAGAATCTAATGAAATAATAATTGCTGTAAAAGTGCTAGCTTTTGTACTAAAAACCTGTCCAAAGCCACGAATAGCGCGACTTTACGCTGAACTATGATAATTTATTCAATATTAGGCGTATTTATAAGCACCAAAAAATAGTGAGTAGTCATAGTTCAAAAAACCAAAAGAAATAAAAACATATCAATAAAATTCAAACACTTAGACTTAATACTTATTGGGAAAGCAATTCTTATCACAAGCACCCAAGCAAAATATCTAGCCAATTTTTGCTTTCAATTTTCAAAAAAAAATAATAATGGAAACTAAAAAAAGATGCTTTACACCAGTGAATAAATTTAGGTAGTAGCCTAACTAAATCGGCTTTGCTACAATGAATCAAAATATTGGAGTCCTCATTCTTAGGTCCAAAGCAGATACGTAATACGCAATGCATACCAAGCTTGGTCTTGCAGTTGTCTTTTATGCGCTCAGTCTATCGCTACCAGGCCTGTTGTATTCCACTTTTAATTACTTAATTGAGCATAATTTCAATGTCTGAAAAACTAGAACAACTTATTTTATCCAACGTGAACAATAAAGAGCTGTTTCACTCAGAGACATACGAATATCAATCGTTATTTCTCAGTTCAATCACCCCTGATGCGTCAAATGCTAGATTTCTGCCATGTATTTTTTTGGAGGATGAACACGCCAAACAGTTTGTGACACGTAATATATCTAAAAATCAACTAAGTAAGATATATCAAGCTGAAGATCATGTCTTGATAGGAAAATCCTGCATCATTAACTGCCTAAAATATGGTAGTCCAGAATGGAAGAAAGCGAACTCAACTATAGAATCAATTGTAGAGTTAGGTGAAAACATCGCAGTATCAGAAATGATCCAGGCGCCCACTGTATATCCAGTAGCAGACGGCAGATACCAAATTCTAACAGGCCACCGGCGATTCTTTGCTCTTGTTTTCGCATATGGTTTTGGCCATGTTGCACAATTTAAAGTCTACGAGAGGAAACCCCTACTAGCCAAGGTAAAACAGTTTCAAGAAAATGCCAGCCGAGAAGATCTGCCTCAATATGGGAAGCTTCAGGCATTTCTATCTGCGATGATGGAAATAGATACACTTGATCAAGCACGGCTGAAAGTAGGTGAAAAGAAGCTAACAGTAAGAGACAAAGCTAAAAACTTGGGTATCTCGATGGGTGCTTTTGATAATTACAATGTTCTTACAAGATACCCTGAAGTTATCAATGCTTACGAAAAAGGCTTATCTCACTCTTTCGTCAGTACAAAGAAAACCGTACTAAGCATCGAAAATGATTACAAAGAAAAACACCAAAAAACCCAATTAAATCTCACAGATAGAAAGAATATCGGTGAAGTAATAAAACAAAAGCTCACGGGGCAGAAACCGAGTTCAACCAAACCAAAAGCGTTCAACATTAAAGGAATTTCTTCTCCAGATGTGCTTAAAGCCCTATTGTTCACTGATGTTTCGACACTAGATACCCAGATAGATTGGGAACAATTGAACTGGCAAGACAGCCAAAGTGTCAATGATGCCATCACGCAATTAATTAAGTGTATAAATTCACGAGAGATAAAAGAGTAAGTAATACGCCCAGTGAAGTAAGGCTTGATAAGGATTGTACGAGCCTTCAAAACTCTCGCTTTTGGTAGTAACCATAGCAACAAAAGGCAACAATACAGAGCCAAGCTAATGCAATGAAGCTTAGTATTGCAAAAATACTAAAGAGTAACCAGCGACCATAATGTAGATCCAGCCCGAATAGTAATGTTATCAGTAACCAGCATATAATTAGGAAGTATATTCCCCAACGGGGATGGCAAGTTTTAAAAAAGTTTCTTACTGTCAAGTTTACAATTTTTTGGCACGAAGCCCCAGCCAACTTATGTGCAGCTACCTCAACCTTTTTATGAGCGATTAAGCTTAGTAACATATTCAAAATAGAAGCATAAGCTATCACCATTAACAATAATATACTCTGCTTTATTAAGTGCTCAAAAGTCTTTAGTTGGACATCTTTAGCTATATATTCCCAACCGTAGACCATTATTACCGCTATGCAACTCACGGTCACACTTTGTATTAGAAATACAATGTTAGCTATGCGGTTTTGCAGCACGGGATATGAATACTTGGTAGCAAGTACACGAGAGTAATCAACAGACGCAGCAAGGATAGCTGGATAAGTGTTAGATATAAAAACAACTGAAAACATGATAAATAGTAAACAACATATCGTTGAAACGGAGTAAGTTTGAATGGTCAGACCTAATGTAAAGACGCTAAAGTACAAAGCAAAGCATTCAATGAACACCAAAGAAACTAAACCAGCAAGAAATGTGAAAGGCACGCTCTCAAGTAAAAGCAAGCTAATGAAATCTACTTGACTCGCTCCCAAGATTTTTCGGATGGTCATTTCTCTAGCTCTTGACTTAACGTACACCAAATTTGTACAGAGAGAGTTTAACAATATAACTATCAATACTACACCACTGAAGCCTACGCCTAATAGTTGAAATATAAAAACTTCTGTAGACTGAGTAATCAAAATTGAAAGTGTAATTACTGTAAAGCCCATAACGAGACATACGAAGTTAAATATAAAATAGCCAATCGTAAACGGCTTGAAGATACGTGAGGTGATCGATGCACTTTCCAACTTACTGCTTCCTATTGCCATGCTTAAGTTAAGGCATAATTCTTTGCTTTCCTGAGCATTGACAACGGTTCCTTGTGCCATGAAAAATGTGTTTATCGAAGAACGAAACACAAACTACGTGTTATGCGACTCCTGGTAATGTATTTACATTATTGATATCTAACATAACTTGGCCATCGAGCAATCGTATTTTCCGACTAGCAAAATCACTTTCACTTTCAGAATGAGTGACCATGATAATAGTTGCACCTGCACGATTGCATGCTTGCAACATCTGCAAAATTTCTGTGCTATTGTTAGAATCTAAATTCCCTGTGGGCTCATCGGCTAAGATCACTTTAGGTTCAGTAACTAGTGCCCTTGCAATCGCAACCCTTTGTTGTTGTCCACCGGATAACTGGGTAGGTAAATGCCCAGCTCGATGGTTCATACCAACACGCTTTAGTACTGCTTCAACTTTTTCTTTTCTTAGTGCAACAGGAGTGTTTTGATAAAGTAGCGGCAGTTCTACATTTTCATATACGCTTAACTCGTCAATCAAATTGAAACTCTGGAAAATAAAACCAACAGAACCTCTTCTTAATTCAGCTAACTGCCTTTCATTGTATTCAATGATATTATGGCCAAAGAAGCGTATCTTCCCAGAAGTTGGTTTATCAAGCATCCCCAAAATAGACAATAGGGTTGATTTGCCGCATCCAGATGGCCCCATTATGGCTAGAAACTCTCCTTGATTGATGTGTAAGCTCACCTCGTGTAGCGCCGTTGTTTCAAGCAATCCAGATTGAAACTTCCGACCTAAATTCTCAAGTTCAATCGTCACTTTTTTGCCTCCATTTTGTCGTTTCAAATTGTAAGCGATGTGCTCATAACAATGTAAAAACATGGTTGACACCTACTGCACCTAACAAGTAACTTTATAGATTACTGTAAATTCACTTACGTTCCGCAATATTGATTCCACGAGATTTTATGCAATCCGCTTTATCAAAATAAAAATTAACTTCTTGCTGAGGATCGAGCCCAAGCAACTGGCTATTATAAGAGGGCAGTTCAAATGTCGTGAGCAAATGCTCTCCTGTAAACTTAGTCACAGTGAGTTCAACTTCTTCATTATTCAAGCAAAGCCAAAATGATCCATCAATCTGTGTTTGATCATACTGTGCCATATGAAGATCGACGACTGCCAATACTTTAGAACTAGAGATAATTGAAACCAAAGATCCTACTTTTACCTCTTTATTCAATTCATCATTCCCCATGATAAATTTTACAAACCCATCTTCTTGCGCTCTCACATCCTTAGTTTGCGCTCCATGACCTGATTGATATTTTAATAATGTTTGCCCCTCTTCCACACGCTCTCCTGGCTTCACAGGAAACTCAACAACTAAAGCGTCTTCTTGAAAGTAATAAAATACCTCCGCTGGTTTTGTGACTTGAATATTCCCTATCAAATGTGATGCTGTAAGCATCAATAGCGGTGCCAAACTAATGGAACTCAATACGTTCTCCTTGATGTTAAGATAAAATAGTGACTTACTTTTCCTACCTGTTCAGGTTCCAGTTCCTTTGTGTTGCTGAATAACTGATGGTTAACCTGTTGTGTAGCTTGTAAAATCATGTGTAATTGCTTCATTCGTGCCTTCTTCAGCACCGTTATTTTCCTGAGGTGGATAAAGTTCAGCCCCACCTGCAATCTTACGGGTGTGAAGAAGTTCAATACCTTTGGCATTTGAAAGCTTTTTTAGTTGTTTCTTTTTTAGTGTTAGCAACATGATGTTATTCCTGCGTTTTATTTCGTTATTATGTTTTTATACTTTTTATTCTGTTGCTCGATTATCAGCCTGTTGTGTAGCTTGTATAATCATGGGTAATTGCTTCATTCGTGCCTTCTTCAGCACCGTTATTTTCCTGAGGTGGATAAAGTTCAGCCCCACCTGCAATCTTACGGGTGTGAAGAAGTTCAATACCTTTGGCATTTGAAAGCTTTTTTAGTTGTTTCTTTTTTAGTGTTAGCAACATGATGTTATTCCTGCGTTTTATTTCGTTATTATGTTTTTATACTTTTTATTCTGTTGCTCGATTATCAGCCTGTTGTGTAGCTTGTATAATCATGGGTAATTGCTTCATTCGTGCCTTCTTCAGCACCGTTATTTTCCTGGGGTGGATAAAGTTCAGCCCCGCCTGCAATCTTACGAGTGTGAAGAAGTTCAATACCTTTGGTATTTGAAAGCTTTTTTAGTTGTTTCTTTTTTAGTGTTAGCAACATGATGTTATTCCTGCGTTTTATTTTGTTATTATGTTTTTATACTTTTTATTCTGTTGCTCGATTATCAGCCTGTTGTGTAGCTTGTATAATCATGGGTAATAGCTTCATTCGTGCCTTCTTCAGCACCGTTATTTTCCTGGGGTGGATAAAGTTCAGCCCCGCCTGCAATCTTACGAGTGTGAAGAAGTTCAATACCTTTGGTATTTGAAAGCTTTTTAAGTTGTTTCTTTTTTAGTGTTAACAGCATCGTCATTTTCCTTAGCTTCTTGTTGTATTTATTTTTTAGTTTTTATGTTTACACCTGTAATGACTGAATCATCTGGGTGCCTAATTACAATAGCTAAGAGGCATGAAAATTAGTAATTATCAAAGCTTATTTTTGACATAAGATTCCTCTGTAATACTTTGAATTTAAAGGTTTTAAAAAACATTCGGAACAGATATCATACTGGTAATGTTTAAAACCGCGGTTAATTGATAAAATGACCTAAAAGTGGAGCCAAAACCTATAAAAATTGCTGCCTATTTAGCTATTTGATCTGAAGTCCAGCAGATTAGTTAGCTCCGCTCATTGTAAATGTGGAAGTAGACTGAGCTTTGGTGACGGATTCCTCACATGCTAACGATGTTAAAGCCGTTTCTAATCGCTCGTCATTAAGTACAAAAATTCGCCATTCCGACAAGAAGTAAATACTTCCTTTCAGAGAAAGTAGAAGAGAGCGTGAAGTTATTTACAACTGATGGGCTTAACGGAGAAAAGTATAGGTTTAACTGAAGCTATATATATTATGCTTATGGTATTAGGTAACCTGAGCTTCAGATATTAATACCTTTCAAGCGACCAGTTTCAGTGCTAATTGCGTTGAATTCACTCCCAATAATAGCCAGAGATTGGTGCGTAGATTCGCCTTATCTATGAGAGAGTAGGTAGTAGAATGGTGACAGAGCTCGAGCGTGGATATATCCCCAACACTCTCTGGCTATCCAAAGAAGTTTTTAAAACAATGGGTTAGTTAACCCCTTATCCAAACTTCAGCTTTATTAGGCTACAACCGATAAAAGTTCTAGAGGGCTAAATTTTATTAATGGCAACATCCCGCATACTATGCACATAAAGGTATTTTACTGAATTGCCAATACCCGCTTAATTAATCAAGATTATTGCCACTAGTGCTCTGCAGGCTCTTCATATTTAAGTTGAAATAAGTGGTTATTGATCGGTTTAATTACGTCAACGAGCAGCTTCCCTTCATGAAACTCTATTCCTTTAATCGTGCCTTGGCTTGGCAAGGTAAATATCAATTTGGTACTTTGTTTGGACTGGTAATCGATTTGGTAAATATTGTATCCATCTGTGTGATATATCATATTCCCCGCAACGGTTAATTTGTGTTTACTAAATGCCTTTGATAGCGGGATTTTAGCAATTGACTCACCAAGATTACGATCAAAAACTTCCACTTTGTCTTTAGTTGATAAAGAAACATATAGATCTTTGCTAATAGATGATAACCATAAAGCATCTTGAACGGGCAATGTCGAAACGAGGTCGCTTGCCTTTGAGTAAATAAACGCTTTATTTTTTGACTTATTCTCCGTTACATACGCAATATCACCATTATGTAAAAATTCCGCCGATATAACTCTCCCTGAAGTTTGAATACTTTCTTCTAACTTCCAACTTTGAGTATTATAGACTTCTAGGCGATCTTGAAACTTCAACAATATTTCATCAAAGCCTTTTCGAGTTTCCACATCAAATGGCTCTTCGACAGAAAGGCGGCTCGCAACAACTGCGCCTTCAAGATCCAACTCAAACAATGTTGACTTACCATTCTCCACAGCAACAGCGAAATATCCATTTTCTTTCGGTGAAGAAGATCTGTGGTAGGCTATTTCTTTTTTCAGCTCCGTAAAAGTTAAGCTTTCAATATCAAGTTCGTTTAATTGGTGTAAATATGGATAACCCACCACAAGCATATTTTTCCAGTCAATAGATTGATAGCTGGAGTAGCGACTTTCCCCTAAAACTTGGATCGTATTAACCAGCTGTTTCGAGGTCAAAGAGTATTCATAAATCTTCTTTTCAAAAGGCTGCATCCAAATTAATGTATTTCTGGAACTATCATAATTTGCAGACCAAATTCGGCTCTTTGATTCATACAGCTTTACAAGGTTTCCACCTTCGGCGCCTGTCATATACAATTCAGAGTACCCTAATTGACGACGTTCAAAAAATACGCTATCGAGTGCCTCAGAGTAATGTAAAAAATGGTCACCATGTGAATTGATATTTGGAGAAGTTATTTGAAATTCTTCGCCGGTGAGTAAATTTCGGTTTACCAATGCCGATAGCTCGTCCCTATTTCGATAGTTGCTTTTTGTGTAAATAAATGAGTTTTCTCCAACACCTGTACCGAATGTAATACGCAATTCGCAATCAAATAACGGACTATTACTTGAACTAAAATCTCGACTTATTCTCCATACTTTACAACTTTTATTGGCAACATCGATTACTCGATAAAACAAGGAAGAGCTATCTGATGCCCATCCCATTGGAAAGTAATGAAACTTCGCTTCTCCAACGCGCTGCTCTTTACCATCTCTTAAATCTTTAACAACCAAGTAACTTTTATCTTGTCCTTCAGGAATAAAAGAAAACGCTGCATAATTTTTATCTGGAGATAAAAGTAAAATATTGTACTGACCATCCATCCAGGATAAAGCCTGTTCTTCATAGTGCTTATTGTTAAACTCAGGTATGGCCTGTTGCTTATTCTCTTCTGATGCTGAATAAAAATATCCGAACCCCACAAGGCAGATCAAGACAAAACTAAAAATCGATGCGAAAGCAAACTTTGAGTTTTTAGGCTTAAGCGGATCAGTTTCTATAACTAATGGAACTTCGGTCTTAGTAGCTGATGCCTCATAAACATCACTTTCTTCATGATAAATAACAATGGGCTCAACAAAGAAGCTGTAACCCTTACGATAGTGAGTTTTAACTATAGTTCCTTTTTGCCTATCTGACTTGAGTACTTTACGAAGCTCAGACATTGCTCTGTTAATAGCATTATCGTCAACGTAATTCTGTCTCCAAACATCATCAATTAAATCCTGCCGAGTGATGATCTGATCGCAGTTAATTGCCAAGTAACAAAGGATGTTGAATAAAAGAGGTTCTAATTCACGCTCGACTTCCCCATCGGATATGCATTGACGTCGCGGATCTAGTGTCCACTCGCCAAACTTCACTTCTTTTACCTTTCTGGGAAAATTTACTTCATTCATGATGAGCGCAATGTAATTATTATTAATTCCTTAATTTTATATAATGACACATTGAAAACAACTACTTATTACAAACAGATAAAAAAAGAACAAAAAAAACATCAACTTTACAAATTGGACAAATAACAACCAAGTACTTTAATACCAAAATACAAAATAAAACCAATAAAAAAGAACTAGAAATAGAACCATTAGTAAACAAAACAAACGATAATTTAAATTTAAGTTAATTTCATAGGTTTACAGTGAAGTATAAAAAAACCCACGCGATGCGTGGGTTTTTGATAACCAGATAGGTGGTTGCTTATTTGCGCAGCTGGCGAATAACGCGTAGTTGAGCAAGGGCTTCTTCTAGTTGTACTGCAGCTTGTTGGTAATCCAACTCACCAGTAGTACCAGAAGCCATTTGCGCTTGCGCTTCACGTTTAGCTTCTTCAGCAGCTTGCTCATCAAGCTCTTCCGCACGAATAGCAACGTCCGCTAGAACAGTTACTGTTTGTGGTTGAACTTCAAGCGTACCGCCTGCAACGTAGATAACTTCTTCTGAGCTATCTGCTTTAACCAAACGTACCATACCAGGTTTTAGGCCAGTCAGTAGTGGCGCGTGACCTGGATGAATACCAAGCTCACCTTCACTACCTGTCACTTGGATAGTAGTCACAGCGCCAGAGAACAAGCTCTGCTCTGCACTTACTACATCAAGGTGTACTGTCATTGCCATAACAACCTCCTAATTACATGTTTTTAGCTTTATCGATCGCTTCGTCGATTGAGCCAACCATGTAGAATGCCTGCTCAGGCATATCATCGTAATCACCGTTTAGGATGCCCTTAAAGCCAGAGATTGTGTCTTTAAGAGATACGTATTTACCAGGTGCACCTGTAAATACCTCAGCAACGAAGAATGGCTGAGATAGGAAACGCTGGATCTTACGTGCACGAGATACAACTTGCTTATCTTCGTCAGATAGCTCGTCCATACCTAGAATTGCGATGATGTCTTTCAGCTCTTTATAACGCTGAAGAACTGTCTGAACGCCACGTGCTGTGTCGTAGTGCTCTTGACCGATAACTTGTGGGTCAAGCTGACGTGAAGTTGAATCTAGAGGGTCTACCGCAGGGTAGATACCTAGAGACGCGATATCACGAGAAAGTACTACTGTCGCATCTAAGTGAGCAAACGTTGTTGCTGGAGATGGGTCAGTCAAGTCATCCGCAGGTACGTATACCGCTTGGATTGAAGTGATTGAACCTGTCTTAGTTGATGCGATACGCTCCTGTAGAACACCCATTTCTTCAGCTAGTGTAGGCTGGTAACCTACTGCTGAAGGCATACGACCTAGAAGTGCTGATACTTCAGTACCTGCTAGTGTATAACGGTAGATGTTATCTACGAAGAATAGTACGTCACGACCTTCGTCACGGAACTTCTCAGCCATTGTTAGACCAGTTAGTGCAACACGTAGACGGTTACCCGGTGGCTCGTTCATCTGACCATATACTAGAGATACTTTGTCTAGTACGTTTGAGTCGTTCATCTCATGGTAGAAGTCATTACCCTCACGAGTACGCTCACCAACACCTGCGAATACTGAGTAACCACTGTGCTCGATTGCGATGTTACGGATAAGTTCCATCATGTTTACGGTTTTACCTACACCCGCACCACCGAATAGACCAACTTTACCACCTTTAGCGAATGGACATACAAGGTCGATAACCTTGATACCAGTCTCTAGAAGTTCAACAGAGTTGCTCTGATCTTCGTATGATGGTGCTGCACGGTGAATAGACCAACGCTCTTCTTCACCGATAGGACCCGCTTCGTCAATCGCGTCACCAAGTACGTTCATGATACGACCTAGTGTTGCTGTACCAACTGGAACCTTGATTGGCTCAGCTGTACCTTGTACTGGAGTACCACGACGTAGACCGTCAGTACTACCTAGTGCGATACCACGTACCACACCGCCACCTAGCTGCTGTTGCACTTCTAGTGTCAAACCAGCTAAGTCGCCTTCTGTAACTTTTAGTGCGTCATATACGGCTGGCACGTTGTCTTGTGGAAACTCGATGTCCACAACGGCGCCGATAATTTGGACGACCTTACCTAAACTCATGTCTATTCCTCTTATTAAACTTTGCCGAAGCGTTACACGGCAGCCGAACCGCTCACAATCTCACTGATTTCTTGTGTGATTGCGGCTTGACGTGCCTTGTTGTATACCAGCTGTAGCTCATCAATCAGGCCACCTGCGTTATCAGTTGCGGCTTTCATCGCAACCATACGGGCAGCTTGCTCAGAGGCAGCATTCTCAACTACGCCTTGGTAAACCTGAGACTCAATAAAGCGCACAATTAGTGTCTCTAAAATCGCCTCTGGGCTTGGCTCATATAAGTAATCCCAAGCGTGAGCTGATACTTCTTCTTCAGCTTTTGGCAAAGGTAATAACTGATCGATAACAGGCTCTTGTTTCATTGTGTTGACAAACTTGTTGTACACAACGAATAAGCGGTCAATTTTGCCTTCTTCGTATGCATCTAGCATTACTTTTACAGGACCAATTACGTCCTGTATTGAAGGTGTATCTCCCAGCCCTGCCTTTTTGGCTTCAAGCGAACCACCAAAACGTTTAAAGAAACCAGCAGCTTTGCTACCTAGTGTTGCGAACGACGCCTCAACACCCTTTTCTTTCCACGCTTTCACGTCTTTCGCTACACGCTTAAACTCGTTTGAGTTTAAGCCACCACAAAGACCACGGTCTGTAGAGATAACGATATAACCAACTCGTTTCACATCACGTTCTTCTAGGAACGGGTGATGGAAATCAAGATTAGCCTGAGCAACACGACCGATCACTTTGCGTAAGTTTTCAGCGTATGGACGACTAGACGCTACGCGTTCTTGTGCCTTCTTCATTTTAGAAGCGGCAACCATCTCCATTGCGCTGGTGATCTTTTGAGTATTCTTGATACTCCCGATCTTGCTTTTTATCTCTTTTCCGCTGGCCATGACTCTCTCTCCGAATCTCGGTGAGTAGTTACCTACTCACCTTAATAACACATTACCAAGTTTGCGTAGACTTGAACTTCTCAAGAAGCTCTTTAAGCTGCGCTTCGATCTCGGCGTTGTAGTTACCAGTTTCATTGATTTGAGCCATTAGCTCTGCGTACTCGCTCTTAGCAAATGCGATTAGGCTTGCTTCGAAATCAAGGATTTTGTTGATTTCGATATCTTTTAGGAAGCCTTTCTCTACTGCAAATAGCGATAATGACATATCAGCAACAGACATCGGTGCGTACTGTTTCTGCTTCATTAGCTCTGTTACACGCTCACCGTGTTCAAGCTGTGCACGTGTTGCATCATCAAGGTCAGAAGCGAACTGAGAGAACGCCGCTAGTTCACGGTACTGAGCTAGCGCTAGACGGATACCACCACCTAGTTTCTTAACAATCTTAGTTTGAGCTGCACCACCTACACGAGATACCGAGATACCAGCGTTAACCGCTGGACGGATACCTGCGTTGAACAAGTCAGTTTCTAAGAAGATCTGACCGTCAGTGATTGAGATAACGTTGGTAGGTACGAATGCAGAAACGTCACCACCTTGAGTTTCAATGATTGGCAATGCCGTCAATGAACCTGTTTTACCTTTCACTTCACCATTTGTGAACTTCTCAACGTAGTCAGCGTTTACACGAGACGCACGCTCTAGAAGACGTGAGTGAAGATAGAAAACGTCACCAGGGTATGCTTCACGGCCTGGTGGACGCTTAAGTAGTAGTGAGATTTGACGGTAAGCAACAGCTTGCTTAGACAAATCATCATATACGATTAGTGCATCTTCACCGCGGTCACGGAAGTATTCACCCATAGTACAACCAGAGAACGGCGCTAGGAATTGTAGCGCTGCAGATTCTGATGCAGAAGCAACTACTACGATAGTGTTTGCAAGCGCACCGTGCTCTTCTAGTTTACGTACTACGTTAGCAATTGTTGACGCTTTTTGACCAACCGCTACGTACACACACTTAACGCCTGTGTCTTTTTGGTTGATGATAGCATCGATTGCTAGTGCTGTTTTACCAGTCTGACGGTCACCGATCACAAGCTCACGCTGACCACGACCAACTGGGATCATCGCATCGATAGACTTATAACCAGTTTGTACTGGCTCATCTACTGATTGACGCTCGATTACGCCAGGTGCGATTTTTTCAACTGGTTCAAAACCATCGTTATCAACAGCGCCTTTACCGTCGATTGGCTCACCTAGCGTGTTAACAACACGACCTAGTAGACCACGGCCTACTGGTACTTCAAGGATACGACCAGTTGATTTAACTTTTACGCCTTCTTTAAGGTCAGCGTATGGACCCATTACTACAGCACCTACTGAGTCACGCTCAAGGTTTAGTGCGATAGCATAACGGTTGCCAGGAAGCTCGATCATCTCACCCTGCATACAGTCAGCAAGACCGTGGATACGGATGATACCGTCGGTAACAGATACGATAGTACCTTCGTTACGCGCTTCACTTACAACTTCAAACTGCTCAATGCGTTGCTTGATCAGTGCAGAAATTTCTGTGGAATTAAGTTGCATGCTCTTTTTCCCAATTACGATTGTAGCGACGTCGCAAGACGATCTAACTTGCCGCGAACAGAACCGTCGATTACGGTGTCACCGGCTTTAATCACTAGGCCACTTACAATGGCTTCGTCGATGCTACAATTCAGCTTAACTTTGCGTGCGAAACGTTTCTCAAGTGCCGCGACCAATTTTGCTTGCGTATCATCTGCAAGCACTGTTGCTGAAACCACATCTACTTCGATTTCTTTGTCATAGTCTGCTTTTAATTCTGCAAACAATTCTGCAACAGCTGGGATGGCGGCTAAACGCTCATTTTCGGCCATCAGCTTGATAAGATTTTGACCTTGTTCGTTGAGTTGCTCAGCACATAACTTGATAATGATTTCAGACTGCTGTGATTCAGTAGCGATGCTACCAAGTAGCGCCTGAACCTGTTCGTCGCTGGTAACTTGACCAGCGAAGAACAGCATTTCATTCCAAGCTTCAACTGTGCCTTTTTCAACGGCAAGTTCAAAAGCTGCTTTAGCGTATGGGCGAGCGATAGTAGTCAATTCAGACATGCTCATACCCTCCTACTTAAAGCTCAGCGACAAGTTTTTCAACGATGTCACTGTGTGTGGCTTGATTGATTTCACGCTCTAAAATCTTCTCAGCACCTGCGATAGAAAGAGCAGCGACTTGTGAACGCAGCTCTTCTTTCACACGGTTGCGCTCAGACTCAATTTCAGAGTGTCCCTGAGCAATGATTTTTTCACGCTCTTGCTGACCACGAGTAGTCTCTTCGTCAACAATTAGCGCAGCACGCTTCTTAGCTTGTTCGATGATTTCAGCCGCTTGTGCTTTCGCTTCTTTCAACTGTTCAGCACCTTGTGCACGTACGCGCCCAAGTTCTTTCTCAGCTTCATCAGATGCCGCTAAACCATCTTCAATTTTCTTCTGGCGAGCTTCAATTGCATCATTTAGCGGTGGCCATACATATTTCATACAGAAAAGTACGAATACCGTAAACGCAATTAATTCACCGATTAGAGTGAGGTTAATATCCACAACCACTCCTCCTTAAAATAGTAAACTGTTCAAAAATTAGAATTAAAGTACGAACAGGATTACCATTGCGATACCAACACCGATCATTGCTACAGCATCGATTAGACCAGCAAGGATGAACATTTTAACCTGTAGTGAAGGCGCAAGCTCAGGTTGACGAGCACAAGCTTCAAGGAATTTACCACCCATGTTACCGAAACCGATAGCTGTACCGATTGCACCAAAGCCGATTAGTAGAGCAACAGCGATAAACTTAAGGCCTAATACTAGTTCCATTTTTTTCTCCAAAGTTTCAATTGTAAATTAAAGTTAAAGTTAATTTTTTAAAAAATCTGTTAGTGGTTGTCTGAGCTTGCCATGCTTAGGTATACGATTGTCAGCATCATAAATACGAACGCTTGCAATACGATGACCAAAATATGGAATACCGCCCAAATAAAGTGCAGTGGTAACTGCATTAAACCAATCGTACCGATCAAGATGAAAATCAATTCACCCGCGTATAAGTTACCGAACAAACGCAGTGCCAATGAGAATGGCTTTGCAACAAGAGCAATGGTTTCAAGTAACAAGTTACACGGAATCAAGAACAACATACCAATCTTGTTCTTAGTACTAAACGGATGAAGTGTTAGCTCAGCAATAAAGCCACCGATACCTTTGATTTTGATTGAATAACCGATCATCAAAATAAACACACCGATAGCTAGCGCTGCGGTCATGTTCACGTCAGTGGTTGGTACAATTTTCATGTACACATCGTGTGAATCCATACCAAACGCTTGCTCACCAACAAAGCCGGCAAAAGCAGGTAAGAAATCAACAGGAATTAAGTCCATTAAGTTCATTAAGAACACCCAAACAAAGATAGTTAGGGCTAAAGGAGCGATCAGTGCGCTTTTGCCATGATACGTATCACGTACGTTGTTACCAACGAATTCAACGATCATCTCAATAAAGCACTGGAACTTACCAGGAACGCCTATAGTGGATTTTTTAGCGGCACTTCGGAAGATCCATAAGAAAATAAGACCTAAACCGATTGACCATGCGAGGGTATCTATATTCCATGCCCAGAAACCACTGTCCGCACATGCTTTATTGAAGGCAAGACCGGCATCGGTCGAGCACATCTTGGCATTGGTCAAGTGGTGCTGAATATGGCTCGATATAGTAACTTCTTCTGCAGCCATGTTTTATCCCAAAAGTTAATGATTAAAAAAAATCAGGACCAACCATTGTGTCAGCATCACGAGCATATACGCGCCAAAGAAAGGCAGCATCATTACTGAAAAATGCTTAAAAATCAGTGCAAAGAGCACAACAGTTAGCAAAAATTTTAATCCATTTCCTCGTTTTATCGAGGAATATACTTGATTTGCTTTGCTTGCACCCATAAATCGAAAGGCGTAAGCAGCAAATACAAAATTAGGGAGTACCAACACAGCGCCGCCAGCTAATGCTGAAACTCCGGCTTGTACTCCCCAACCTATAAAAACGATTACTGCAGCGACTAATGCTACGATACCCTGAATCAAAACACCTTGTAATGCGGCTCGCCTGTATGGGCGGGCTAACGAATGAGTCACTTTATATTAACCTTAATGACGTTAAATTTTATCAGGGTATGAAAACTGGCGAAATTATACTTGTTTCTGCTTAATTTGCAACTTGACGAGGCGAAATGTGACGTTTTTTGGACGCCAAATAGGTCAAAATTTGTTAGGGAGGAAGGCTTAAATTAAAGCCTGTACACGAGTGGCTATTTTTCCATCAAAGTTCTTAGTATTCTCGCAATATTGCAGCATATCGGTGAGGAAATAGCGGCGCAAAATAAAGCACCGCATTCACGGATTAGTCAATTGGTTAAGTTTACCGTTAGTCAGCTTCATTCATTTCAGGGTTAATACGCCCCAAAATACCATCAAGCTCATCCAAACTAGCATAGGAAATAACCAGTTTACCTTTACCTTTTTGGTTGTAGTTGATCTCAACTTTTGCGCCTAAGTTTTCCTGTAATTGCTGTTCAAGCAGCTTCACATCAGGATCTTTTTGCTTCGCTTCTTTTTTCTCAACAGGCTCTAAAATGGTGCGAACCAGTTTTTCGGTTTCTCTTACGGTTAATCCTTTGGCCACAGCAGTTCTTGCTGCTTCAGATTGCGCTTCACCAGTTAGGGCAAGTAAACAACGAGCATGGCCCATTTCTATATCGCCATGTTCCAACAAGATTTTTACATCATCGTTGAGATTGTTGAGACGAAGTAAATTGGTGACCGTCGTACGCGATTTACCGACCGCATCGGCAACTTGCTGATGCGTGAGTTCAAATTCATTAAGCAATCGATCTAAAGCAATTGCTTCTTCCATCGCATTGAGGTCTTCACGCTGAATGTTTTCAATAAGCGCAATCGCAACAGCCGCTTCATCCGGCACATCTTTGATTAAACAAGGAACGGTATCTTGCTTTGCTAGCTGTGCCGCACGCCAACGTCTTTCACCGGCAATAATTTCAAAGCTTTGCGTGGTAACTTTACGCACCACAATAGGCTGTAAAATCCCCTGTGAACGGATCGAACTCGCCAGTTCCTCTAGTGCCTGTTCAGACATATCTTTACGCGGTTGATATTTACCCGGCTTTAGCCACTCAATAGGTAATCGTTGTAACTCTTGTTCAACCGCCGATTCGGCAGGTGCTTCACTGACTGTCGCAACCGCTTCTTGTTGATTAGGCACAGGTGCCGCAGCACTTGGATTAGGTTTAGCTGAGCTGAGTAGGGCATCCAACCCTCGGCCTAAACCACGTTTTTTAACCGACATGTTCTTTTTATCCTCTTAGGCAACCGCAGCCGCTTGCTTTTCTTTGCGTCTTAGCATTTCACCCGCTAGCGCTAGATAAGCTTTCGCACCGCTTGATGCTCTATCATAATACATCGCAGGCGCTCCAAAACTTGGCGCCTCCGCTAATCGCACATTACGAGGGATCACAGTCCGGTACACTTTATCACCAAAGTGTTGTTTTAACTGCTCAGATACGTCGTTAGCTAGACGATTACGCGGGTCGTACATAGTGCGCAAAATGCCTTCAATTTGCAATCCTGGATTCACCAACTTGCCGAGTTGGGTAATGGTGTCCATTAAAGCTGTTAATCCCTCCAGTGCATAATATTCACACTGCATCGGAACTAAAACCGCATCGGCGGCAGCCATGGCATTTACCGTTAGCATATTTAATGAAGGTGGACAGTCGATGAATATATACTCATATTTATCTTTTATTGTCTCAAGGGCGTTGCGTAGTCTCACTTCGCGCGCAAACAACTCCATCAGTTTGACTTCTGCCGCGGTTACATCCCCGTTGGCTGCGATCAAATGATACTCACCACTGGTTTCTGTGGTGATCACTTGATCCATTGGCGCTTCTTCGATCAACAGATCATAAACCGTAGCGACATCGGCGTATTTATCAACGCCACTGCCCATGGTTGCATTGCCTTGGGGATCGAGATCGATCAACAGAACTTTACGTTTAGTCGCCGCCATGGACGCGGCTAAATTCACCGCAGTGGTTGTTTTACCAACACCACCTTTTTGGTTTGCTATTGCAATGACTCTTGCCACATTGTCCTCGACAATTAATCTTTAGAAAGAATGATTAAATGGCGCTCACCTTCAAGCTTGGGCACCACTAAACTAATATCTTGCGATAAACTCACGCCGTTTGGTAATTGTTCTAGCTCATCCGCAGGGTATTGACCCTTTAGTGCTAAGAATACACCTTGGTTATCGATTAAATGTGAACACCACTGGATCATATCTTGTAGTGATGCAAAAGCACGGCTGAGTACACCGTCTAATTTAACACTTGGCTGATATTCTTCAACTCGAGACTGCACTGGGGTAACATTCTCGATGCCAAGCCCATGTTTTACCTGCATTAAAAATCGAACTCTTTTACCAAGGCTATCAAGAAGAACAAAATTGATGTCCGGTCTAGCTATCGCTAAAACCATACCCGGTAAACCCGGTCCGGTGCCAACATCAATATAGTTACTGCCCGTTAAGTGTGGCGCAACAACCAAAGAATCCATGATGTGTTTTACCATCATTTCTTTTGGGTCACGAACGGAAGTGAGGTTGTAGGCTTTGTTCCATTTATCCAGCAGCTGGACATATTCGACCAACTGCCGCTTTTGTTGTTCGCTGAGCTCGATTGAGGTATCAGCGAGTAATTCATTCAATTGTTCTAGTAACACAGTGTTCCACTGCTATTACGCCGACTTACGTAATAGCCCTTGCTTTTTCAGATACACTAATAATAGCGAAATAGCAGCAGGGGTGATACCAGAAATACGTGAAGCTTGGCCAATCGTTTGTGGACGAGCATCACTCAGCTTTGCCACAACCTCATTTGACAGGCCGCTTACCTGGCCATAATCAAACTCAGCAGGCAGTAATGTCTCTTCATGACGAAGCTGTTTATTAATCTCATCTTGTTGACGCGCAATGTAACCGGCGTACTTAGTTTGGATCTCAACCTGTTCAAGGGCTGGAATATTATCAAACTCAGATCCTAATCCTTCGATTGCCATCAGGTCGTGATAATTAACCTCTGGACGGCGGATCAGATCTTCAAGACTGGCTTCGCGTACCAGTGGTTTTTTCAATAATCCATTTACCGCTTCAAGTGCAGGGTGATCTTTATGGATCCAAGTATTGCGTAGACGCTGTGCTTCTTGTTCCATAACTTCAAGCTTGTCGTTGTATGCAGCCCAGCGTTCATCGTCAACTAAACCTAATTCGCGACCTTTTTCCGTTAGACGTAAATCCGCATTGTCCTCACGCAGTAACAAACGGTATTCAGCACGCGAGGTAAACATACGATAAGGTTCTTTTGTACCAAGCGTTGCTAAGTCGTCAATCAACACACCGGCATAAGCTTCATCACGGCGCGGTGTCCATGCTTCACGGCCTTGAACTTGAAGGGCTGCGTTCATACCCGCAATCAACCCTTGGGCACCAGCTTCTTCATAACCGGTTGTACCGTTTATTTGACCTGCAAAGAATAAGCCATTGATAAACTTAGTCTCTAATGATTGTTTAAGGTCACGGGGATCGAAGAAGTCGTACTCAATTGCATAACCTGGACGACAAATATGCGCATTCTCAAAGCCTTTAATAGAACGCACGATCTCCAGTTGGATATCAAATGGTAAGCTGGTGGAGATACCATTTGGATACAGCTCGTATGACGTTAAGCCTTCAGGCTCTACGAAGATCTGATGTTTTTCTTTATCAGCAAAACGCACAATCTTATCTTCGATGGAAGGGCAGTAACGCGGACCAATCCCCTCAATCACGCCAGCATACATCGGCGAACGATGTAAGTTATTGCGGATCACATCGTGGGTTTTTTCATTGGTATAGGTGATATAACAAGGGATCTGTTTTGGATGATCAGACACTTTGCCCATAAACGAGAAAACCGGAGTAGGGGTATCGCCTGGTTGCTCTTGCATCACTGAAAAATCAACCGTTCTTGCATCGATACGTGGTGGAGTACCTGTTTTTAGACGATCAACTCTAAAAGGCATTTCACGTAAACGCTCAGCCAAAGCGATAGAAGGAGGATCGCCAGCACGACCGCCTTTGAAGTTTTCTAAACCAATATGGATTTGGCCACCCAAGAAAGTACCAACCGTTAGCACCACTGAAGAAGCACTAAAGCGTAAACCCATTTGAGTTACGACACCTTTGACCTGATCGCCTTCAACAATCAGATCATCACAAGATTGTTGGAAGATCTTTAAGTTTTCTTGGTGTTGCAAAATGTCTTGGATCGCCGCTTTATACAATGCGCGATCTGCCTGAGCACGAGTCGCTCGTACCGCTGGGCCTTTCGATGAATTAAGGGTTCTAAATTGGATCCCACCTTTGTCGATTGCTTTGGCCATTGCACCACCAAGCGCATCGATCTCTTTAACCAAATGACCTTTACCAATCCCACCAATAGCTGGGTTACACGACATTTGGCCTAAGGTATCCATATTGTGTGTTAACAATAAGGTATTCATACCCATACGTGCAGCTGCAAGTGCAGCTTCAGTGCCTGCGTGTCCACCACCAACAACGATGACATCAAAATGTTCATGATAAATCATTTACGGGATCCTACTTAAAACAACCGAGCAAATTTAGAAAGGATGCGTATTCTACCTAGAATTAACCAGAAGTGAAATGGTTAAATTTTGCACAACGCAAAAAAGAGATCACTTAAAATATATAAGGATCTTTTTAAAGATCTTTATTGATCTTACTACTACTGATCCTTTGATCTGTGAATAGTTTTGTATTCCTGTTTAGATCCAACTGCTTAACTAAGATCAATTGGTGTGAATTAGATCGGATCAATGGGCTTAAAACCTTTGATCAACTTGGCACTTTATTCACAGGGCTAGATCTGAATTATTTTATCCAATGGATAAGTAAGCGTAGATCAGCAGTTAGATCATAGGTTATCCACAATACGATCTAAAATAGACTGAATTTGTGAATAACTTCTGTGTATTTCAATGTTGCAGCGTTAAGCGACACATTCAACAAACTTAGGTAACCAAGCAATAGCGGTATCTTCTGGTAGATCTGGGTGTAAAACATCGATCTTTTCAATGTCTAACAACTGCGTCGCACCTTTTTCTTTAAGTAGATCAGCAAGATTAATAGCTGCATGATTAAAGGTGTCGTAACTTGAATCACCAATTCCCACTACCGCAAAGCGTAACTGGCTTAGATCCGAGCTCGCTTTTAGTGCTGATATAAAAGGTAATAAGTTTTCTGGATAGTCACCGGCCCCATAGGTTGATGTCACCACCAGCCAAAGTGCTTGCTGACAAGCTTCAAGCTCGGGTTTTTCATGCAAATTCACGATATAACCTTGAGATTCAAGCGATTCCATTAGCTGTTCAGCAACGTATTCTGCTGATCCCATTTGGCTGCCTACAATAAGATCTAAAGTTTGCATTGTTACCCTTACCTAAGTCGTATTGCGCGCCATCTTAGCGTTTAACGTGAATATGTAAAGAGGGCTTTGAAGTAATTGGATAAAAATATTTGCACAAATAGTGTGTGATTTTTAATTTTTTTATTTATCCACATGAAATAAAAGGGAAAAATAAAATATTCCTAAGCTTAACTCAGTGATTTATTTGTGGATAATCTATGGGATAGCTGAGCCTAAAAATACTTTTTTAAGCCAAGGCGCATGCTTGAAACGGTAAGAACTTCGCTGTTTTTGAACAGATTTTGAGGTTGTGGATGAGGTGTTGTGGATAACGATCTAAAAGCTGGAAGTCGATCCAGTCTTTTAGATCTATATAGTTAGTTCCATATAATAAAAGAATCTAAAAAAACGGTCAGATCTTGTGAATTATTTAGTTTGACAGCCAAGTTGTGCGGACTGATTGCTCAAATAAGAAGTCTACAGTATGTTCTTCGAGCAGCCTTCTGGTGGCTGATTCTTGTAGTGCTATCACATGATCGCTGAGAGCGTTACCCGATGAGATACGTTTGACTCCTAACTCTGCTAACGCCTGTTTATCACTAAATCCGGGCAACAGCATTACATTGACTGGAATTGAAAGCAGGGCTGTTAGGCGTTTTATCATGGTGGTGTCGGTTAAAGCAGGAATAAAAAAGCCATCGCAACCAGCTGCTTGATAGGCGAGTGCACGCTCATGCAGCGCCGCTTCCGTCCATTGTGGTTGTAAGCAAAGATCACAACGGGCATTAATAAAGAAATGATCGAAACCGCCATGACGTAAAGCTTGTTTGATTGCCTGCAATAATGCTTGGTGTGCCTTTATATCGCGTAAGCTGCTCTGGTGACTGGGTTTGTCTTCAATATTGATACCTGCAACGCCAAGGTCGGCCAATTGGATAATATGTTTGATGATCTGATTTTGATCCGCGCTGTAGCCTGCCTCAATATCAACACTTAATGGAATAGTGATCACCTTAAGGATGGCACTTACTGTTTGTAGTACACGGTCAAATGTGAGTTGTTCTCCATCTTTGTAGCCCTGATGATTAGACATACCCCAGCTTGTTGTCGCAACGGCCTGACCACCAGCCTGTTCGATGATAAGCGCTGATGATGGATCCCAGCAGTTAGCTAGAAAAAGCGGGGCTGATTGTTGGTGTAGTGCATTGAAAGTTGTAGATAGAGCCATTTTATTTCTCCTAAGTTGAAGTGCTTAGGATACGCAGTGTAGGGATGTTGGACTGGCCAGATTTAGCACTTAACGTGAATGGGTAGATTTGTGGTTATCGCTCAGATCCTGCTTGTAGGCTTGCTAATATTTACTTTTTATTAATATTTATCAAAAGCTTAACGATGAGTTTGATATTGACCTAGTTACATGGATTCGAAATAATAGTGTCGATATTAAGGAACTACAAAAGGTAAAACATGGATAAGGATCTGCACATTAGTGCTGCTGAAAATTGGTACTCATTTCGTATTAATGCATCTGGAGAGTTGGAATTTAAACGCGTTGCACTGTGGGCTGCTGATAAACAGGGTTCAGTAAGAGGGCTAGTCTCTGGTACTGCCAACAAAAAATTCGCCAACTATTTATACAATGCGCCATACGCACACGGTGGTTATATTCATTGGGATGATATGACACCCGATCAACAGAAAAAAGCAAAGCAGGACTCTCAAATAGATATCGACAGGTTAAAGGAGCTGCAAGCTGAGGATGCTAACGCGTAGCTGCCACTCGCTGTGTTTAGCATTTACTTGAAATTGCCGCAGTTCTCAAAGCTGCGCTTCATTATCTTTTTCTACTCTATAGCCCGATTGGTGCGGCTATACGTCAAATTCAATTAGAAATAACGACATGAACCAATTCGATAAAAACCAGATAATCACGCTGGATATCCAAAACCCGCAACAAATAGAATTAGCATTAGCTCAGTATAAGGCTTTGTTGGACAGCGATAAGGCCTGTTTTAATAGCCAGTTTGATGTTGAGTTTAAGCAACTTGACGAAGAGGGGATACGCCGTTTGCAACCGCAAGATAGTGGCAACAACCTAAAGTTGCTTCAATCTGCATTAGATTTAGGCCAAGAAGGCGGTGCTCACCACTATGACCACATCATACTTGATGACACCGAAAGCTATATTTCTGAGGTCATTTTATTTGCAGCAGCGCTGCAATACCCTGAGATCAAACAAGCCGTTGTAGAAACAGCCAAGGCAATAGTGGCCTATAGTCGACGCCAAAATGACACCGATGAAATGTGGCTTGATGATATACGGGTATTTGGCGTTGAAGCTTTGTATATGCTTGCAAAGACGGATATACAGTGCGCCTATTTGCTAGCACAATACTTTGTGCCTTATTGGGATGATGAACATGCCTGCGGCTATGAAAGCTATTTAAGTTCGTTGCTACACGAGCATGGTTGGCATCGTGAAATGATCAAAGCGTTTATCTGGTGTGACAACGATAACTTTAGATCTGGCATGTTCAAAAATGATCAATACAGTGAAGAATGTGACTACCAGCCGCTTGGGGAATATTTACGCGAAAATCCTGAGAGTTATGAGCAGTTTAAAGCATTAGTCATTGCACGTTTTCAAGCTGAACCGGTATTACTTGCCCATGTCGATACCATGTGTGATGAGGATGAAGAAGAAGACCTTAGTGGTCATCAGCCTGTGATCTCTTTGTATCAATCGCTATTCCCCCATAGCTGTTTTTATGACGATGAAGAGGCCAAAGACAGCTTTATGGCAATGTCATTTTTTGGCAGTACTCTCGAAAATGAAGCATATGATTTACAGCAAAAAGTCCAATCAGAGGTTGCAGGCCCATTAGTTAAAATTGCACAGAGTGCCATTGCTGCTCGTGCAAGCTATCGCGCTTATCTTGCTAGAGATGAGCGTAAATATGAGCTTAACTATGGTACTAATTTGTTGAAACCTTTAGTGCTGGCTATGCCCCAGGGCCAATTATTATGGCGCTATATTGAAACTGGGGAACCACAAACCGTATTAGAAACAGTCTGTGAAGTAGATGTGCTTGAATTAGCGAAACTGCATGCCAGTGACATGGCTGAGCACCTTATTGATCAATTGAATAGTTTTGAGCGTAATAATCAAGGCATATCTGGGGAGCTGGAGTCGGTGCTCAGCCTTGTGCGAGGCGACCTACTTACTGATCATTTCAGTGAAGAAGCTGAATATACACAACCCAATGGCATGATGTTGACGCTTGCGGTACGCAAAGATGCAGAAAACAACTTACTACAAGCTCGTGCTGAGCAGTACCTTCGCGTGATTGATGTATTTTACCATGCCCTAGGCAAGCGTGAGTTTAGCAAATATATGATGGCATCACTTACCGAAGGGGATGAAGCACTACTCTCCAGAGAAGCCTACTATCAGCGCTACACTCAACTCTCCGTGTCTGATATCAAGAGCGCGGCTGAAAGTGCCAACGCCAAAAATATCCAGTCGATATTTCGTCACTTTACTAACCCAGATGAATTACTTTGTCGCAAGCATCTTAAGTTGGTAGATGAGCACTTTCGCTCATCGCGTGCGCTATGCCACCCAGAGCAATGGCCGCAATTGGATATGGGATTAATTACACTGGCCAGCTATCACCTGCACAGTGATTATAATCAGCATATTGGCGACGATATTACTGAGGCACTAGCAAATTATCTTAACGACAATCATATTTGGCAACTCGCTGCCCAACACATAATTCAGAAATGTCATAAAAAGTCCGACCATTATAACCCTGATAATTTAGGATTGTCCGAGGCACAAATAACTCGGATCTGTGATTACTTTACTGCAGACACGCCGCAAGAAGATTTAAGCAGTTTATTGGCATTAGTGCAGCCGCAGTTATATCGAGATGAATGTTGTCGCGGCGATCTTTACCTAAACAAGTTTAGTGAAAAGCAACCGAGCTATCAGCTTTTTAAAGATCATGATGATGATTTCCAACGCTTTACCCTAACGGCATTTTGGTTGCGACAGCTACCTTTCCCCCAGCAAAATAAAGCAGATCGTTTGTGGCAATTTATTATTGCACTTGCGCCAGTTAGGGCTGCACGCAACGTGCTTCGTGCTCATTCGGATGATCATTGGAGCATAGAATTTGACACTATACTCGATGAAATTGAGGTCTACGAACAGTTAAGTAAAGCTGGAATAGATGGCGGTGTACTAAATGCCTATGAAATGAGCAACCAACGTTATAACTCCGAACGCTACTTGAATTGGATAGAGATTTACAGCGAAATAGCTAGTGATGATAACAGCATGTTTGGCAGCATGGGACGTAACAAAGCCAAAGCTATGGAGCAGGGACTCGCGTATATCAATGAGCGCACGAAAGTTGAGTTTTTACATCATGTATCGCTTAAACACCCGGAAGTTGAGCTTGATTTCAGCCATGATTTGCAGCGCGCGATTGATATTTTTGTGCAATTAAACCTGCACTCTTGGGAGCATGCGTTAGCACAGGAATTAGGTAGGGATTGTCTATATTTCGGTGAAGGTGAAAAGTTACCAAAGAAGCTGCATAAAGCCATTGTAGCGGATAGCCTCTCAATACACGATAAGCCTTGCCATGTTGATGGTCGAAGTTGGGAAGCGTGCACTGTATTACAACAGCAAGGAGACAATTACGTTATTGTGATGGCCGATCATGAGGTGTCGTTTGCTTGGTATGAAGAAAGGCTGCCATCGGGGCCATTACTGATATTTTCAGAACAGCTTGAGCGTGCGGCTATTATAAAACGCGTGGCTGAACTGCAAGTGCAATCCAATCGCATTAAAGCGATTGTTGAGCAAACGATGGCTTATCTACATAACGAAGTCGAGTTTGATGTCATGGCTGCGCTGTTTAAAGGGCAAATCTCCACCGAGTTTATGCGTATCGATACCGATGAATATCAAATGTATAGTCTCCGTCAGTTTGTGTGGATGTTAGATGCTAAGCGTCGCAACAAATTGGTACGTCTGCTTCTTAATCATGACTATCGGGGCTTTAAATTAATTGAAGCGCAAATGGAACAACCTTGGCTGTTACATCAACTGGCACACAATGAGATAGATTTTGAAACTTACCTATCAAAAAGTGGGGAATATGAAGGCGAAGCGTCCGAAACCGGGATGGCATTTTTGCTCACCTGGTTATTTGATATCGGCGTTAAACCCGAACATTTGGTGCTGTTTTGTATTAAGCGCAGTCACTTTGACGTATGTCGTGAATTTATCGTGGCACATGCCCGTGGCCAATATGGCTGTTTTAAACAGAGTTTGAGCTATTTATATGCTGATCGCCGCGCTGAACTTCCCGAAATATTCAGCCAAGCAGCAGACGCTGAAGCATTGCTAGCCCCATTAAGAAAAGACAAATCTCGCAAGGTAAAAGAAGCGGTAAACCAATACGCTGGTTAGTGTGTAGTCATACGCCCAAAAAAGGGCGTATGACTACTCAGATATTTGGGTTATTTACCGATACAAAATGAGCTAAAGATTTTGCCAAGCAAGTCGTCGGAGGTGAATTCACCGGTGATCTCATTGAGGTATTGCTGGGTAAGGCGTAGCTCTTCTGCCAAAATTTCACCGGCAATATGCATTTCTAGCTGAGTTTGACCTATTTCTAGGTGCTCAGCAGCGTGCTCTAGGGCGTCTAAGTGACGACGGCGAGCCATAAAGCCACCTTCAGTTGCACCAGTAAATCCAATACAGGCTTTTAGGTGTTCCCTCAATAAATCAATGCCTTGAATGTCTTTAGCACTTAGACGGATAAGGGTATGGCCATCACTCGTTGTTGCGCCAACGGCTTCACCGCTTAAATCGACTTTATTGCGGATCACGGTAATTTCCATGCCTTGTGGCAATTGCTCGATAAAATCAGGCCAGATCTTCGCAGGATCGGTTTCGTTGGTTTCGGTGCCATCCACCATAAATAGTACGTGATCGGCGCCACGGATCTCTTCCCAAGCACGCTCAATACCTATTTGTTCTACTTTGTCTGGACTATCACGAAGTCCTGCCGTGTCGATAATATGAAGCGGCATGCCATCAATATGAATATGCTCACGTAGTACGTCTCGTGTCGTACCTGCGATGTCTGTAACAATCGCGGCTTCACGGCCTGCTAAGGCGTTAAGTAGCGACGATTTACCTGCGTTAGGGCGGCCAGCAATCACCACGCGCATGCCTTCACGCATGATGCTGCCTTGTTTGGCTTGTTTACGCACTTCTGCGAGTTGCTGAATAATGGCTTCTAGGTCACCCGAGACTTTACCATCGGAAAGAAAGTCGATTTCTTCATCGGGGAAATCTATTGCGGCTTCTACGTACATGCGCAGATGAATTACTTTCTCAACCAAAGTATTGATATGTTTAGAAAAGTCACCTTGTAGTGAATGTAGCGCACTTTTTGCAGCTTGCTCGCTGGTGGCGTTGATCAAGTCTGCGATAGCTTCTGCTTGCGTTAAGTCTAGCTTGTCGTTCATAAAAGCACGTTCTGAGAACTCCCCAGGCTTTGCCAAGCGCACTTGTTCAATTTGGCTGATTTCCTTTAACAGCATATCAAGTACCACGGGGCCACCGTGGCCTTGTAACTCAAGGACATCTTCACCAGTGAATGAGTTTGGCCCTTGGAAGAACAATGCGATACCTTGATCTAGCTGTTCACCTGCTAGGGTATTAAATGGCAGGTATTCGGCATAGCGAGTTTTTGGGCATTTACCTAAGATTAGCTCTGCGACCTCTCGGGCTTTACTGCCTGAAACTCGAATGATACCAACGCCACCGCGACCCGGTGCGGTAGCCTGTGCTGCTATGGTGTCTTGTGCGATCATGATGACTCTTTAGACTGTCTGGTTAATAGCCATAATTGTACAGCAATTGATATATCTCAGGTATAGCTGGTGGGTAATATCTAAGTCTGCTCATTGCGTTTTGGGTGGTTGATGACCTTAATGATACGGTTATGCGCTTTTGTCAGGTATAATTATGGTCACAGTTTTTACTGTTCTTACTAGCAAAGGTTGTATAAGGGAAACTAACGCTGTGCTGCACTTTCTTCAATACCGCTTCGATCCAAATGTCTCGTGTTTATATCGTGATGCTGAGCAAGTGCCACTTAGGCCGAGAGTCGCGCAGCTGTTGGCTTATTTTTTAGCCCATCCAAATCAAATTGTTACACGTGAAACATTGCTCAGCACATTGTGGCAACACGGTGAGTTTAGAGAAGCTGCACTAACACAAAGTATCACTGAGCTAAGACAAGCCCTCAAAGATAACGCCCAGCAACCCACATTTATTAAAACCATACCGCAGCAAGGTTATCAGTGGATTTGTCCTGTTGAGAGCCGCACATTTAGCACATTCAAACTCACTACAACAATGAAAGCGATGTTTGTCGTTGGCGCTGTCGCGTTAAGTGGAGTAGCCGCGAGTGTTTACCTCGTTTCTAGCTCAGCACCCGTTGTCACTCGTGTTAAAGCTGAACAAGACTCGTTAATCATTGTGCCTATGGTGAATGAGACGGGTGTGCAAGCCAATGCGTGGTGGGGTTATGCGCTTGAAGCGGCATTGAGACAACATTTACAGTCTCATTATCAATTAGTACCGCGAAGCCAATATCCTGAGCTTGCAGAGAATAGTGCGATTAAACAGCTCACGCTTTCACTAAAGCCGATACAACAGCGTTTTTTACTCAGTGTTACTTATGGAGATACGCAAAGCGAGATAATTGTTGAACAGTTAGATGAGAGCTTTGAAGCGATTGCAACAGAGGTTATTGCGCAGTTAGCGCTAGGTGTTGACACTAAAACCGCCAAAAAATCATCCTTAAATCTAGCAATGAATGACTATTACCGCGGTGTACAAGCATTAAATGAACAGGGACCTCAACTGGCAAAGGCATATTTTGAGGCGGCTGTGGCACAAATGCCAGAACATCTAGAAAGTCAGTTGGAGCTTGCGCAAATTTGTTGGCAGCTCGGTGATATTGATTCTGCCACACGTCGATTCGAACAGATTTCACTAAGTTCAGCTTCAACCGCAACTCGTGCTCGCTACCACCTCTATTACGGAGAGTTTTTCAAGGCACGAGGCTTACATCAGCAAGCGTTGCAGCAAGCTCAGCTTGCCCTCGATGCTGCTGAGCAAAGCCAGCAAGTTGAATTGATTGCGATGGCATATCAACTCAAAGCGGATGCTTTTTGGGTGTTACAACGTTGGGATGAATACCAGCAAGCGATGAGCTCAGCGCATGTTTTGATAGGCAGTCGCTCGTTTGCCTATAGCGAAGCACAGCGGAGTTTCTATCTTGCCAATCCACCAGCTGCTGGTCCCGCTGAGAAAACGTTACTAAACTTAGAGAAGAGTAAACCTGTGCTCGCGCAAGCCATTGCCTATTATGAGCAAACAGAGCAGACCATGAATCTAATAAAAGCTTTGTTTGCTTATGGTCAAAATTACTTAGTGCCAGTGGTTGAAAGTGAGCCTAGTTTATTAAAAGCCCTCGCTTTAGCTCAGAAAAATGGTTATCACTATTTAGAAAAGCAAATACTCACTTACCTAGGATTCTACTATATTCAGCTACATCAGGGAGAAAAGGCGCTACGGTATTTAAATGAGATTAACGGCGAGCCGCGTTTTATTCCAAGTTATGAGCAACAGCAATTACTGATTGGCATGGCGCATATGGATATCGCATTGCAAACGGGTGATGCGGATGCAATGCAAAGTGCAATTACGCAATATCGAATGCTGTTAGAAAGCGATTATATTTCTTCGGTGACGCGTGCCAACGTTAAATTGTTACTGGGTTGGACCTGGATCAAAGCGGGCAAGCTCGAATTTGCAGAGCAGTTGACGATTGATGCAATGCACGATTATCAAATGTTACAGCTACAAGAAGTTGAGACCTATGCGCT
Source organism: Pseudoalteromonas sp. OANN1 (assembly GCF_024124685.1). Taxonomy (NCBI): domain Bacteria; kingdom Pseudomonadati; phylum Pseudomonadota; class Gammaproteobacteria; order Alteromonadales; family Pseudoalteromonadaceae; genus Pseudoalteromonas; species Pseudoalteromonas sp. OANN1. Next base: position 50,858 of record NZ_JAMXSE010000017.1, on the reverse strand, counting down.
CTATACGCAAATGTATATCCACCTTTTGAGAAACGAGCCTCAACAAGCGCTTGAGATCATTACAGCACATCAACATACCAATTCACATCTTTTATTGCTTTACGGTGTTGTTGCGGCTGATATGTTAAATGAAGAAGCGCTGCAAAAGCGCTTTTCAGATAAATTAGCTGGACTCGAAAACAGCCAATTACTACAGCAACAGTTGCTGCAAATACGCCAGCAAAGCAGCATCGATAAGCATTTTATTGCTGAGCTTATCGATGCCCCTTACAGCGTCTATTGTCAGAGTAAATGGACGATAAATTAGGCCCTAGTCTAAGTTGGGTGGCTGATTACCGCGATAAACGATTTCACCGTGTTTATCTTGTACCACCCAGTAAGGTAGCTCTCTAATCTCAAACTGGCTAAATACTTCGTTGTGGTGATCGAACACAATATCGTGTTTGATCTCAAAACGTTGTTGGTAGTCTCGAGCACTTTGTTCTTCCACATAAAAGGGCTTAATCACAGTAACGACCGGATACGCACTCGAGGCAGCGAGTTGATTGTTTTGCTTTATTCTCATTTCACAGGCAGGAATATGTTGAAATGGACACAAGCTATCGCTGAAAAATAACACTCTGTATTGACTGTTTATAGTCGCTATCGAAAATGGCGTACCTGTGAGTGTTTGCAATGGGATCCGTGTTTCTTTCTCTGTGCTTGGTGCATTGTTAGTCGTCAACAACTCTTGTTTGATAACTTTGTCGTCTTTAACGATAACACGAACAGGCGTTTGCCTTATTGCAAAGCGTTGCAGCAACTGGTTTTGCTTATCAATGGCTAACTCAGCATAGCTTGGATAGGCCTTTTTAAATTGCGCTAAGCTTGCCTCATCAATATTAATATCGGGCTGTAGCAATTTCCTTGGTGCTAGTGGCGTTGGTAGAGTCGTGGGCTGTACATACTCATCCCAAATATTAATAAACACATACTCTTGCGTGTTGGCGTGCGCAAACAAGCTGAGACACACAGCGGCGAACATAAGTAGGGCTTTAATTGATGACATTAGTTTGCTCCTTGGAGTGTGCTCAGATGTTGTTGCAGCTCATCTGTAAACAATGCGCTGCGATAGATTTCTTTGCCGTTTTCATCAATGAGGATATGTTGTGGCGTGCCTAACACTTGAAACTGCTGAGTTATCTTGCCATTACCATCAAATACCGTTGGAAACTGGTAATTATGTTTATCAAGGTAAGCTTGCACGCCTTTTTTCGACTGATTGAAGCCAATATTGATGGCGATAACCTGATAGTGGTTATTGGCTTGCTGAAAGCTTTGCTCAAGCAGTGGCATTTCTTCCACACAGTAGGTGCACCACGTTGCCCAAAACTTCAAGTAAGTGACTTTGCCTTGACTGGTTACGGTATTGTTTGCAAGCGTATTGGCGGTAAGTACGGGATAGTCCTTTGCTGCAGACATTGTGCTGAGTAACATAAAGAGTGAATAAAAAATGATTTTTTTCATGGTGGTTCCTTTGCCTTTTATAGCCAACTTTTGCCAGCTTGAATAAGAAAATATTGCGCCATCGCGACTAAGATAAGTGCGGTTGCTGTAGTGATGTGATTTAACCAAGCTCCAGATCTTGGTAATGTATGCAAAAAGCGTGTGCTTAGCCCTGCTAGCAGTAATAAGGTGCTCATACCGAGCGCAAAACTAAACAGCAACGCGCCTCCTAAAAGAGGTTGCTGGGCATTAGCAACGAAGAGCAATAAGCCACCTAGTATTGGAGATGTACAAGGAGCCGCAACAAGAGCGCTGGCCATGCCCATTAGAAGAGGTGCTGGTGAGCTTGTTGAAATAGCATTTGGCAAGCGTGGCAGAGAGATTAAGCCTTTTGATACCGCAGCAAAGTAGAGTAATAGATTGGCAAAAATAAGCAGCACCCAAGGGTTTGTTGCTACCTGGCCAAAGAAGCTACCGGTTAATGCTGCAATAAATCCAAGTGCGGCGTACACCGCTGCAAAGCCTAGTGCATACCAGATTGGAGCAAGGCGAATATGGCGTTGTTGGCTAAGGGTTGCAACTGTTATGGGAAGTATGGGATATACGCAGGGCGTAAAGCTGGTGAGTACACCTACTAAGAGTGCAATAGGCACTAACCACCAATCAGTTTCGGCACTGGAGAGTGCCTGTAGTAATGTAGATTCAAGCATCGTCTTCTCTTTGCATTTTTTAACTGCAAAAGAGCATGACGGGTAGCACAAGTTTGACCTATCAAATCGTTATAAAATCGCTATCAAATTTTATCAAGTATTTGATTTTATATTTTAATTGTTATGAGTTTAAAAGAAAAAGTGCTTTTGCTTGATGTGTTCATAAGATAAGGTAAGTTACCTAGTTTAGGTAAATTTATACGTTAAAGGGAGATATTATGAATAGACTAACACTAGCGGTTGTATCTGCAGCATTTGCGGTATCTGGTTCTGCACTAAGCGGTGAGAATGTAAAACCAGACTACGACCCTACAAAGTATTGTTATTATGCTGATCAGGCATATTCTAAGGGAGCGGTAGAAAAGCAAAATAACAAATGGAAAGTCTGTGTTGACGGCGGTCCAAATGGTGAGCTCCAGTGGATTGATCAGTAACGACAACTTTATATGATACGCAAATAAAAAACGCCAGCTGTGAAGCTGGCGTTTTTTATTCAAGGTGTACGAGCGTTAACCGCGTACTTTCATGCCTTTTTTCTCCATGCCACGGTAGATGATAAGCATCTGAGCGATAGAGATAAGGTTTGAAACCAACCAGTAAAGTACCAGACCTGATGGGAACCAAATAAAGAAGATTGAGAACACGACTGGCATGTAAGTCATCATCTTTTGTTGCATTGGGTCTGTAACTGTCATTGGCTGTAGTTTTTGGGTTAGGAACATACTTGCGCCAAATAGCACTGGTAGTACGTAGTACGGGTCCATTGATGATAGATCCGTTAGCCACAACATAAACTCAGCATGACGTAGTTCCGTTGATTCAAGGAATACGTAGAACAAGGCTAGGAAGATTGGCATTTGTAGTAGTAGTGGGAAACAGCCACCCATTGGGTTCACTTTTTCCTTACGGTACATTTCCATCATCGCTTGGCCGAACTTCTGGCGGTCATCACCATAACGCTCTTTTAGTGCCTGCATCTTAGGCTGTAGCATGCGCATTTTAGCCATTGAGGTGTATTGCGCTTTAGTAAGTGGGTATAGCGCCGTTTTCACAATCAAAGTGATAGCAATAATCGCCAGACCCCAGTTACCTAAAATACCGTAAAGGAACTTAAGCAGAGTCAGTAACGGTTGTGAAATAAACCATAACCAGCCGTAGTCTACAGTGAGATCTAGGTCTTCTTGAATTGCTTCAAGCGCTTCTGTGTCTTTTGGACCCATGTAGTACACCGCATGGATGGTTGCCGTGCTGTTTGCTTGAACATTAGTTGGCTCGCTCTTCATACCAACAATACCATTACCATTTCTAAGCGCGGTATAAATCGTATTATTGGTTTGCTGATCTGGCACCCATGCACTGACGAAGTAGTGCTGTAGGAAAGCAACATAGCCGCCTTGGGTATTTTTATTCAGGTTCGCATCCGCCATATCAGAGAAGCTGTATTTCTCATAAGGTTCTTCAGCGGTACCATAGGCTGCACCTAAGTAGGTCTGATCAACCATGCTGCCTTTATCTTGGCGTGTACGTTTGATTTGTGTGTACAGTTGTACTTGAACAGGTGATGAGGTGGTGTTGTTAACTTGGTATTCTAAGTCAACGTCATATTTACCTGCTTTAAATACGTAAGTTTTTGTGTACTGTACGCCTTTCTCATCAGTAAAAGTCAGTGGTACACGTAATGTATCGCCATTAAGCTCATATTGCTGTTGTGCAGACTCATAGACTGGGCGACCAGCCTTGTTCGCGTCAGGGCCGTTTAAACCAATTAAACCACTCTGTGAAACATACTGTTTGCCTTCAAATTCACCAAGTAACATGAAAGGCGTGTCGCTGCCATGGGTTTCTGCGTGTTGTAGTAAATTAGCTTCAATGATGTCACCGCCTTTAGTATCAATTTTTACCGAAAGTACATCGGTAGTGATACTAATGACAGAACGCGTTGCCTGAGTTGCTACAACTGGGACATCGGATTGGCTTGATGCTGGTACATCAGCTTGCTCTTCTGTTGGGGTTGAGTTCGCCACTTGTTGTGTGACGGCACTGGTATCAGCTTGCGGTTGGTTTTGTTCTTGTGTCCACTCTTGGAACAGTAGGAACGAAACCAGCAACAAACCGATAAATAAAAACGTGCGTTGCGATTCCATAACAGCTCTTATTTCTCGTGTTGTTTAACTTTAGTCGACTTCACAGGTACAGGATCATCTCCACCTGCGCTCAAAGGGTGACATTTTAATATGCGTTTAACCGCTAACCAACTCCCTTTTGCAATTCCATGTAAATTAATTGCTTGAATTGCATAACTAGAACAGGTCGGGTTAAAGCGACAATGAGGCCCGAGTAGGGGGCTAATCCATTGTTGATAACCGCGGATCAGCAATATAAGCAGGCGCTTGGGAAGCGAACAAACTGCTTTGAACTGATCTCTGATCTTGCTACGCCCTGAAGTTGAATTCATGGCTTTGTAGATACCAATTTCCTCAATTTACTGCTTAAACCCAAGTAGGCAAAAACAGACTATTTTTCCATTGATATAGCTGATTAAAAGGTGAGCTAACCTTACCTTAATTGGCGTAAAATTACTATGCTAGCAAGGGTAAATGCGCCGTAAAAAGGAAAGGCTAAAGCAGATTATTGCTTTTTCGCGTTAGCTTGAGGATTTTTTGAACGCTTGTGTTGAGGCTTTGGCTTAAAAGGTGGTTTAGGTGCACCAGGCTTACAACGTTCATTTATTTTGCGCCACATCTTAGTGAGCTGTTTAGTTAGCTCTTCATTAGATTGCTCGTCAACACCGGTTTTGACCATCAACACAATATCGATGTTATCAAGTTTATGACGATTTAATCGAAAGCTTTCTCTGGCAAGTCGTTTGATACGGTTTCGTTGACATGCTTTTTTGCAGCGTTTTTTTGCTACAGTTAAACCGAGTCTTGGATGACCAACATCATTTGGTTTTGCAAGTAGAGTAAAATAAGGCGTAGCAGCGCGAGCTGGCTCTTGAAATATGCGGGAGTAATGCGAGGGAGTTAACAGACGTAACTCCCTGCTAAAGCTAAAGTCTTCCACTAAATATTAAGCAGAAAGTACTTTACGGCCTTTAGCACGACGACGTGCTAATACTTTACGACCGTTCTTAGTCGCCATGCGAGCACGGAAACCGTGAGTGCGCTTGCGCTTAAGTACGCTAGGTTGAAAAGTTCTTTTCATAACAATTCCATCCGATCGGTTAAAAGTTAAAACATCCTATGCAGGTCGCGATCCTGGCACAGGTGCCATTGCGAGCGCGAGATATTAAAGCTGAGCGCGTCTAAAGTCAATCAAAATCTGTTCTCTGTGGCTAAATAATCCACAGTAGAATTTCTTTATCCTTATATATAGACAAAACTTGGCAAAGCTATCGAGCAAACATAGACGATCTACATAAAGTAGGATCAATACGAAATCGATCTGCATAGATCTGATCCGATGGGCGGCATTATAGCATTTAGTAAGAATAGGAAAAGCTCTGGAAAACTAAATTTGATCTTAATTTTGGGGTGAGATCGGGAGAGTTTTTTGCTATGATCTTACTTGTGGGTAAAAAATAAAAACCTTTAAATTTCATGTGTTTATTTTTTTGCTAGGGTGAGATCTTGCTTTTTCTAAATGTCAATATTGAACTTGTGGATAAGATCACTTCATAATACCCCGCTTCCACCAGTGATTTTGTAATAAAAACTAAGTATTTCCGGCGATCCTTTCATTTAGATCTGACTATTTAGATCTGAATGCTCTATTTTTTATTCCCGGGAATCAAAACCTATTGGAGTTCAGAGTGTATCTGTCGGTTTGGCAAAGTTGTTTATATGTTTTGCAAGATGAATTGCCATCTCAGCAATTTAGCATGTGGGTAAGACCACTACAGGCAGAAAGTACTGATGATACGCTAACTATCTATGCGCCGAATCGTTTTGTATTGGATTGGGTACGAGAAAAGTATCTCCACCGCATCAATGAACTACTGATTGAGATCTGTGGTGATGAAGCACCAGAGTTGCACTTTGATGTAGGCAGCAAACCTGTGTTAGCTGCACAACCAAGTGTATCTAACGAAAAAGCCACAAGTGTAGGTCATGCGACCGATAACACGTCGATGTTGCAGGGCACTCAGCCAAAGATGGTAGAAAAAGTTGAGCCCGCTCCTAAATCTTCGCACAAGGCTAATATTAAAGAGAATTACACCTTTGATAACTTTGTAGAAGGTAAATCTAACCAGCTGGCAAAAGCCGCTGCAACGCAAGTTGCAGATAATCCAGGTTCTGCATTCAATCCCGTATTTATCTATGGTGGAACTGGTTTAGGTAAGACACACTTATTACATGCCGTGGGCAATGGTATTCTTGAACAAAAACCGGATGCAAAAATTGTTTATATGCATTCAGAGCGTTTTGTTCAGGACATGGTTAAAGCACTACAAAATAATGCCATTGAAGAATTCAAGCGTTACTACCGTAGCGTTGATGCATTGATGATTGATGATATCCAATTCTTTGCAAACAAAGAGCGTTCGCAAGAAGAGTTCTTCCATACTTTTAATGCGCTGCTTGAAGGCAACCAACAAATTATTCTAACTTCTGACCGTTACCCTAAAGAAATAGAAGGGGTTGAGGACCGACTGAAGTCGCGTTTTGGTTGGGGGTTAACTATTGCTATTGAGCCACCAGAATTAGAGACTCGCGTTGCTATCTTAATGAAGAAAGCGCAGCAAAGTAATATTAACTTGCCACACGAAGTTGCCTTTTTTATTGCGAAGAAATTACGCTCTAATGTGCGAGAGTTAGAAGGTGCGTTAAACCGCGTGATAGCTAATGCCAACTTCACTGGTCGTCCAATTTCTATCGATTTTGTTAAAGAAGCGCTACGCGATTTATTAGCGCTACAAGACAAACTCGTTACCATCGATAATATCCAGCGCACCGTGGCGGAATATTATCGAATTCGTGTTTCTGACTTATTGTCAAAACGTCGTAGCCGTTCAGTTGCAAGACCAAGACAAGTTGCCATGGCATTGTCTAAAGAACTGACAAACCACAGCTTACCAGAAATAGGTGATGCATTTGGTGGCCGCGACCATACCACCGTGTTACATGCGTGTAGAAAAGTAAAAGCACTTCGTGATGAAAGTCATGAGGTAAAAGAAGATTATCAAAACTTAATTAGAACGCTGTCTTCTTAAGGGTTAAATGATGCAAATAACGATTCCAAGAGAACTATTTTTAAAGCCACTGGTACAGGTGTCGGGTGCCATTGAGCGCAAACATACACTGCCTATTTTGTCTAATGTATTGCTAGAAGTGAAAAATGGCGCGTTACATATGACAGGTACAGATTTAGAGATAGAGCTTGTTGCATCTGTTGCCCTTGAAACCAATGTGCCAGACGCCAAGATCACTTTACCGGCAAAAAAGCTCCTAGATATTTGTAAGAGCTTGCCTGATAACTCGGATTTAGTGCTGAGTAGCCAAGAGCATCAATTGCTACTGACTAGCGGTCAAAGTCGCTTTTCTTTGACAACCTTAGCCGCTGAAGACTTCCCTAATCTTGAAGAGTGGGACGGTGAGGTTGAGTTTGCCATAACGCGTTTAGAGCTGAGAAAATTGCTAGAAGCAACGCATTTCTCTATGGCTAACCAAGACGTACGTTACTATTTAAATGGTATGTCTTTCGAAGTAGATAATAATGAAATTAAAACGGTAGCCACTGACGGTCACCGTTTGGCAATTGCGCAGCAAAAATTACCTGAGTCATTGCAAACACAACGTCAATTGATCATTCCTCGTAAGGGCGTGCAAGAGATCATGCGCTTACTGCCTGCGGATGATGAAACTATCACCATTCAATTTGGCGCTAATCATGTGCGCATCATCGACAGCGAATTTACTTTCACGAGTAAGCTGGTGGATGGGCGATTCCCTGATTATCGTCGCGTATTACCTCGTGGCGGGGACAAGTTGGTTACCGCAAATCGCGAATGGCTACGTAGTGCATTTCAGCGTGTGTCTATTCTTTCTAACGAGAAGTTTCGTGGCGTGCGATTGAATCTCAGTAATGGACAATTAAAAATTAGTGCCAATAACCCAGAGCAGGAGCAAGCTGAAGAAATTGTTGAGGTGGGTTACAAAGGAGATGATCTTGAAGTTGGTTTTAACGTTTCTTACTTATTAGACGTGTTAAATACAATAAAGTCTGAAGATGTACAATTTACGCTTTCTGATGCGAACAGCAGTGCGCTTATTGAAGCCGCTGGTGACGAACATGCAATGTATGTAGTTATGCCGATGCGTTTATAGAGTTATGAGTTTAACTCACCTTAGCCTCAATGCATTTCGAAACATTGAGGCGATGGCGCTTTCACCTAGCAATGGCGTTAATGTCATTCTCGGTGAAAATGGTAGCGGTAAAACCAGTCTGCTCGAAGCCATTTACTTTCTCTCCAGTGGTAAATCTTTCCGTACCAATCTGCAAAAATTAATGATCAAGCATGAGGCTTCTCATTGCGTTGTTCATGCTAAAAAACAACTACATAACTTGTCTATACCGCTTGGCATTAGTAAATATACCAGTGGTGAAACTAAGCTTCGAATTCAGGGGCAGGCAAGCCGGAAAGTGGCAGAATTAGCGCAGGTTTTACCTGTTCAAGTTATTACGCCTGAAAGCTATGAGCTGTTTTTTGGTGGTCCAAAAGAGCGTCGTAAGTTTCTTGATTTAGGTGTGTTCCACGTGGAACATCAGTTTTATTCCACATGGAAAATGTTCAATCAGGTGCTCAAGCAACGTAACGCTTTATTGAAATCTAAACCGAGAGATCTCCAATCCCAGCTAAGTTATTGGGATAAGGAGTTTGTACGCCTTGCTGAGCAAATAAATATGTTTAGAGAGGCTTATATAGGTAGGTTTCAGACGCATTTTTTTGATAAGATAGGGGATATAAGCCCTATTTTTAAAGGCCTTGAAATTCGCTTTCAAGCGGGCTGGAAGGGGGAACTAGCTGAGGTATTAACAAATCAGTTTGAGCGAGATGTAAAACTTGGCTATACAAGTAAAGGGCCGCATAAGGCTGACTTTAACTTTTATACTCAAGGAAACAGCGTAGAACATATTTTTTCTCGTGGTCAACTCAAGCTATTACTGTATGCACTTAAAGTAATGCAAAACAGTTTGATTGACCAAGAGAGTAATAAGCAGTCAATTCTGCTTATTGATGATTTACCTTCGGAGCTTAGTGAAGATACTAAGGTGGCGGTATCGCGTCTGTTGGCGCAATGTCAGTCACAGCTGTTTATCACTGCTATTACTCCAGAAAGTATTGCCGCCGTTATTGAACCAATGGAACGTGAAATTAAAATGTTCCACGTGGAACATGGCAGCTTAATAACAAAATAATTGGAAGAAACCATGTCGGAAAATTACGATTCGTCGAGTATTAAAGTACTTAAAGGATTGGATGCTGTAAGAAAGCGTCCGGGAATGTATATCGGTGACACAGACGATGGTACTGGTTTACATCACATGGTGTTTGAGGTCGTTGATAACTCAATCGACGAAGCACTAGCAGGATATTGTGACGATATTTTCGTAACAATTCATACCGATGGCTCTGTATCTGTTCGAGATAATGGTCGTGGTATCCCAACTTCAATTCACGAAGAAGAAGGGGTTTCTGCGGCAGAAGTTATCATGACTGTACTACATGCCGGTGGTAAATTTGATGATAACTCATATAAAGTATCTGGCGGTTTGCACGGTGTAGGTGTTTCTGTTGTAAATGCACTTTCTGAAAAACTACAATTAACAATCCGCCGTGATGGCAAAGTGCATCAGCAAAAATACACTATGGGTGTTCCAGATGCGCCGTTAGGTGTTATCGGTGAAGCGGAATCTACTGGTACAGAATTGAGATTCTGGCCAAGTGCTGAAACGTTCTCAGATACAAATTTCCATTACGATATTCTAGCTAAGCGCCTACGTGAATTATCTTTCCTTAACTCTGGTGTAAGCATCATTTTGAATGATGAGCGCGAAGAGAATAAACAAGATCACTTCAAGTACGAAGGCGGTATTCAAGCATTCGTTGCGTATCTAAATCGTAAGAAGACACCAGTTCATCAAAGTGTTTTCCACTTTTCGACTGAGCGTGATGATGGCATTAGCGTAGAAGTTTCTATGCAATGGAATGATGGTTTCCAAGAAAACATCTACTGTTTTACAAATAACATTCCTCAACGCGATGGTGGTACTCACTTAGCGGGTTTCCGTGCAGCACTTACGCGTACGCTTAACACCTACATGGAAAAAGAAGGCTTTAATAAAAAGTATAAAACCAGTGCTACGGGTGACGATGCCCGTGAAGGTTTGACTGCTGTTGTTAGTGTTAAAGTTCCTGATCCTAAGTTCTCTTCACAGACAAAAGATAAGCTCGTTTCTAGTGAAGTGAAAGGGGCTGTTGAGCAAATGATGGCTGAAAAGCTAACTGAATTCTTGCTAGAAAACCCAGGCGATGCAAAAACCGTTGTAAACAAAATCGTTGATGCTGCGCGAGCACGTGAAGCTGCACGTAAGGCCCGTGAAATGACTCGTCGTAAGGGCGTTATGGATTTAGCTGGTCTACCGGGTAAACTCGCTGACTGCCAAGAACGAGATCCTGCACTTTCTGAACTATATATAGTGGAGGGTGACTCGGCGGGTGGTTCTGCTAAGCAAGGTCGTAACCGTAAGAACCAAGCAATTCTGCCGCTCAAAGGTAAAATCTTGAACGTAGAAAAAGCACGCTTTGATAAGATGCTTTCTTCTCAGGAAGTGGCAACACTAATTACTGCATTAGGCTGTGGTATTGGCCGTGATGAATATAACCCTGAAAAGCTAAGATATCACCGCATCATCATCATGACCGATGCGGACGTGGATGGTTCACACATCCGTACGCTGCTACTGACTTTCTTCTATCGTCAAATGCCAGAGATCATCGAGCGCGGTTATGTCTATATTGCTCAGCCACCACTATATAAAGTAAAGAAAGGTAAGCAAGAGCGCTATATTAAAGATGATAATGCACTAACTTCATACCTAACGACATTAGCACTTAACGATGCTGCATTATACCCAGCAGAAGGTGCTGAGCCAATTTCTGGTAACAAGTTAGAAAACTTAGTGCATGATTATCAAAATACGATTGATATCATTGAGCGTTTAAAGCGTAAGTATCCGTCTTCAATCATGAACCGTCTGCTTTATCACCCAGAGCTAACCGAGTCAGACTTATCTGATGAAGCAAAAGTAACGGCGTGGACTGAAAACTTGGTTGCTGATCTTGTGAAGAAAGACGAAGACGCCACTATCTTCAACGCAGAAGTTGCATTTGATGAAGAGCGCCACATGTATTATCCGGTGATCAATATTCGTCAGCACGGTGTTGATAAAGCACATACCTTGAACTTCGACTTTATTACATCTAAAGATTATGTCCGCATTGCGAACACGGGTCGTCAGATTGGTAGTTTGATCAGCGAAGGCGGTTATGTACAGCGTGGTGAGAAGACTCAAGCAATCGAATATTTTGAGGCTGGTCTTGAATGGCTTATCTCAGAGTCTAAGCGTGGCTTGTATACACAACGCTATAAAGGATTGGGTGAGATGAACCCTGACCAACTTTGGGAAACAACGATGGATCCAGGTGCTCGCCGTATGCTACGTGTGACCATTGAAGATGCCATTGCTGCAGACCAATTGTTTGCAACCTTGATGGGTGACCAAGTTGAACCTCGTCGAGAGTTTATCGAAACAAATGCACTGAGAGTTGTTAACTTAGACGTGTAAACTCAAACATTGTGGGATCTCATAATTCATAGCAGTGTGTCTCATAGCCGTGAAATAAAATCTCACAATTCGTGAAAGTTACTAAGAAGCCATCCTAATTAGGATGGCTTTTTTATGCCTGAAATTTAGTGAAGTAATAACACATAGCAAAGTAGCGTAAATGTATGAATTCATACATTTTAAGCTTTTGATATGTATGAACTTTTTATAGAGATTAATTCAAAAACTGGGTATTTATTGGTAATATAGACAGATGGACAAACTAAAAAGTAAGGCGAATATGAAAATATTGAAGAGGATTTAACAGGGCAAACCAAAAGGGTTTGGAAAGCCCCGTCAAAAAGAAATAGTCAAACTATCTCCATAGCAAGAATAGTATGACATCTCTAATTTGACCGCGCAACTGAACCCTTACATGAAAAATCAATGATTTAAGTCATTACCATTTTGGTAAGGGGTTACTATGTCTGTAAAAACAGTAGATTACGCTGAAGTGCGTGATCCAAAAACTAATGGAAAAAATTTTTCATTAGTCGCTTCGAGTGGACGAGTCAGAGAGCCTGTTACTCGTTCAAAAGGGCGAGTGGTCGGTCGCTTTCCCTCTGCAAAAAACCAAGCATCCATTTCTTGGGAGTCACAACTTGAGCTTAAAGCCATTAGGTTACTCGAGTACTGCGATAGTGTTGTGTCGTATCGAGAGCAGCCTAGACTCTTCAGCTTTTTAATTGATGGCGTGCAAAAGCGTTACTATCCTGACTTTGAAGTTATTTTAAGTTGTGGCCAGCGCATCTATGTTGAAGTGAAACCAAAGAGGAGGCTGTTAAGTCAGCCTATAAAAGCAAAGTACTTAGCCATAGCTGATGCACTTGAGGAGCTAGGTGAAATACTTTGTTTTATCACCGACTCACACGTTGCAAATGATGCCTTACAGCAAAACATCACGCTTATCCATCCGTACAACCAAGTTGATATTAAACAAGAGGATATTGAGCTACTGAGGGTTACTTTCAAAGAAAGTGAGACAAGCTTTGGCGCACTTATCTCATCGGGTGTTGCTTTGAAAACGCTCTATTCAGCAATCGCAAAAGGCCTGATAACAATAGACTTATTAAGCCTGATCTCATTAGAAAGTAATTGTATATACAATGAGGAGGGGCACCATGAGAACCGTATCTTTACATGCTGGTTTGCATCTGACCTTAGATAAAGCGGATTATCTTATAGATAGAATCGTTGATGACAAATGCTACTTGGTTGCCCTTAAAGATGGCTCACTACTTATCGAATCTAAATATGCGCTGCGAGATATGCATAGTAATGGACGTGTCATTCTGCATGGAACGCTGCGTAAACAAACCACTAAAAAATCCGCAGATCTATCAACGTTGAGTGATGAACAAAAAGCGCAACTTGAGATCAGGCTTGTGTATTTACAAAGTGTGGTTCGTTGGCTTGGTAGTAAGCCAACAACAAAAGGGATTGAAGATGTGGTCGACTGTATTCACTCTGAGCTGAAAGGGGCGAAACCCTCGGCGAGCACGGTGTACAGATGGTGGCGTAAATGGGAAAGCTCAAGCCATGATCCAATGAGTTTAGTTAATAAGAAGTCTGGCTCTTCAACGTCTCGAAAGTTCAGTCGGCATGTAATACAAGCATTTAATGAGGTGGTTGAAGAGATATATTTAAACCGTCAGTGCAGACCAAAATCAGAGGTATACGATGCCTTCCTCATTCGGCTTAACAAGATGAAAATGACTGGACTTTACGAAGTTGAGATATGCACACCAAGCCGAGCTCAGTTTTATCGCATGTTTAATTCATTAGATAAGTTTGATGAGATGGCTGCCCGAAAGGGTAAATACGCAGCAGAGAAACATTTTCGGATTGCAGGGGCTGGGCCCGTTGTAACGCGAATCTTAGAGCGAGTTGAAGTTGATCACACACCACTTGATGTTTTTGCTGTTGATGGGCAAGCCAAAACAGTTGTTGGCCGGCCAACCTTTACGGTGTTGTTAGATTATTTCTCAAAGATGATCTTAGGGTTCTATGTAAGCTTAGAGCCTCCTTCAGAAATATCTGTGATGCATGCACTGAAAAATGCGGTGTTTACTAAAGATTACTGTAATGAGATGAGCAGAGTTAAAGAGCGCTGGGAGAGCTTCGGAGTGCCGCACACTTTGATATGTGATAACGGTCTTGAGTTTCATTCAGGTAACTTAAGGCGAGTATGCAAAGAGCTAATGATTAATTTGCAGTTTTGTCCGAAAAAGCAGCCACATTACAAGGGCGCTGTTGAGCGCTTTATAAAAACAATGAATCTATCTACGAGCCATAACTTTCCCGGTACAACGCGCTCGAATGCCAACGACAGAGGTGACTATCAATCGATGGAGGAAGCGATATTCACCCTGAATGACATTAATAACCGCATTCATGAATGGATCATCAATATTTACCAGAATCGAGTTCATAGAGCGACACACAGAACACCGGTAGGGCTTTGGCTAGAAGGGCTCGGTGTAGTTGAACCGCTATTGCCAGAAAGCAAAGAGCAGTTTGATATCGCACTATGTAAGGAGGCTACACGTACCCTCAGTCACAAAGGTGTTGAGATAAATAACCTGCTTTACAACAGTACCGAACTTGGATTACTTCGTCATAAAAATCGTGTTGAATCAGTCAGTGTTCGTTTTGATCCGATGAACATGGGGCATATATGGGTATTAAATGAAACCGAGAGTCCACCGTATTTTTTTAAAGTTAGTTGTACAAAATCAGATTATGCAGACGGACTAACAAAACGTACGCATAAGGCAATTATTGCCGAGCAAAAAACAAAGGGCATAAAAGATTTTAGCCAACAAAAGTTACTTGAATATAAACATGAGTTTATGGAGCAAGTGACTAAGGATGTGAAGGGTAAAAGTTACCGCAAGCGAGTCAAAGCGGCTCGTTATTCTATTTCTAAAGATAATAGCCAGTCAGAACCATTGAGCAAGCGCTTTAGTTCAGGAGAAAACAACTCTCTTACCAATGATGGTGCACTTTACCGGTTTAAGGTGGAAGGGGCTGACGATGAATAAGGCAGAATACATCGCCGTAGTTAAAAGGCTCAGAGGAATGGTGATCGTACACCCCAATTACGAGAAAGTAATGAAGGAGCTCACCAGCTCATTTGAATTGCATAGAGACACGGGAATTGCGCAAAACCTGTTGTGTACAGGGCCATCAGGCTCAGGAAAGACGACATTAATTCATCAGCTTAAAAAGAAGTATGGCAGTATTGAAGATGATGAATATCAAAGCCCGATCATCGTTGTTAATACACCACCGCAACCGAACATAAAGAACTTTGCCGAAGCATTTTTGGCCGCATTGGAGGACCCATTTACTAAATCAGGTAACACAATACAAAAGACTAACCGGATCACAGAAGTGATGAAAATGAAGCAAACACAAATGCTCATTGTTGATGAGCTACAACACTTCGTTGAGCACGGACGAGGTATCACACTCAGGGGCGTATCTGATTGGCTCAAAAGTGTTATTGATACAGCGCAGGTATCTACCGTACTAATGGGGCTTGATAAGGCCGAGGAAGTGTTGAAAGCGAATGAACAAATAAGAAGGCGCTTTAGCCAAACTTTGCGTCTCGAACCATTCACTATTGACAGTAAGGCTGAGGCTAAAAAGTTTGCATCGGTCATCCGAATACTTGATGAACAAATAGGGCTACCTGAAAAAATAAAATTGGGTGATGAAAGTATTGTTCGCTTTTATTACGCGACTAATGGCCTAATAGATTACCTTGTAAAGCTAATGGTTGGTGCGAGTGAGTTACTATATTCTCAGAACAGAGAAAGGATTGATAACAATGTACTCGCTGGTGCTTTTCAAAAGTATATTTGGCGCGATTGTAAAGATAGCCAAAACCCTTTTCACAAAGGTTTTATCGAGCAGCGCTTAGATAAGCAAAACATGCCGTTTTTTGTTGGGTAATGGGACGAGCATGGATAACAAAATAAGCAGGCCCGCGATTTGTATTCCCCTGGCAGATGATGAATCTGCCATAGGTTACTTTAAGCGCCTGGCCGACATCAACGTAGTCGACCCTAACGATTTAGTGCTCCCAATCAGGTGCAACTCATTATTTGCCAAAAATTTGCAGCCCGTACTCGAAGAAAACAAGTGGATTGAGTTTAGTGCAGCGCGCCACAACATGCTTGTTGAAATGTCAAAGCTGAACTTTAAGCACTTAAGCAAGCAATTGAAGTATTGCCCATTATGCTTGCGAGAGGGTGAGGCGTGGCAAAATGGCTGGCACTTTCTATGTTCCGCAGCATGTATCAAGCATGCCGTCTGGTTGCTTGATACTTGCCGATATTGTGGCAAAACATTAAGTCTTGCGCGTACGTCCTTTCACCATTGCCGTAGCTGTGGCTTTGACATGCGACGTGCCACATCACAAACTCAGAAGTGTCCTGAAGAGGTTATTGCGCTGCAGTGCTTTTTGGAGGGTAAGCCTCTACCTAGTACATCAATGCCTTTGCTATGGACGGACTTTAGTGAGCTTACTCTTGAGGAGCGTTCAGAGCTTTTGCAGTTATTCGTCCGGTTTCAGCCTCAACCTGACGGTAGTATGAGGCAGGTGTACAAATATCTAAGTAACAAAGACTCGGCCAAAGTATGCCTACATGAGGTAGCTCATTCACTATTTGGTGGCTATGTGGGGTTATGGAACTATCTATGTGCCTTAAAGATATTTGATGAAGGTGCAGTAAGTTCAAGGTTTACGAAGTTCTACAGAACTTTTTATAACTTGTGTACTCATGCGTGCTTTGAGCCATACAAAGAAGTTATTGAGCAGTTCATCAACAATCACTGGCATAAAGCCCTGTCAAAACGAAACAACTTATTTGCTAGCAAAACGATTCAAACTCATCCTTGGGTACCGCTACAACAAGCTTGTCGAATGTATGGTCTTTCCAAGCGAACTTTGCGTCGCGCCGTTGCTGACGGAATGCTTACCGGCAAAGTAGAGAAAAAGGCATGTAACACCTCCATTTTGATTTATAAGCCGGATATAGAGAGAAAGGTTATTCGTTTAAAAGATGTGTTGAATGCTGCTGAGGCTGCCACCTTACTTGGTGTGACTAAAGCACAATTTAAACAGTTAAGGGATGCGGGTACATTCAAGCAGTTCTCGTCTCCTGAAGCGGATTATTGCAGCACATGGCAATTCTCGAAAATGGAAATTGAGTCGTACATGGAAATGGTGTTGAGGCACACAGCTGTCGTTCAGTCAGATTACCTGTGTATACCTGACATCATGCGAGCGTATGGTCACAAGTGCGAAAACTTGCTATCTAAGTTGCTTGAGGCGGTTGAAGCCAATGAACTTATTGCAAAACAGTTCAGTGCCAAACCCAGTGTTAGGTCATTAGCGATTAAAAAGAGTGACTTGCTTCATTGGCTCGATACCACCTTGCCAACGAACCACCATTACTCGGTTCCTCGCGTAGCCAAGCTACTCGGGGTCAATCAGCAGTTTACCTATGAATTAGTGCATTATGGCTTGTTGCATAGCGATGAAACTGGCCATGGTTACGACATAACAGATGAACACCTCATGGCTTTTCATATCGAGTATGTGTTGTTGTCAAAGCTGTCTAAATCGACCGGCGTCAATTCACGTAACCTCATAAAGCACCTTATGAATTATGAGATCTACAGTGTAGACAAAGACTGGCCAGTTAAGCTTAGGCAAAAGGTATATCGGAGGGAGGACGTGGAAGCATTGGAGTGGTTGGCTGGACTTTGACAAATACATTCATTTGCGCCTTAAATGGAGGGTGACGAATAACGAATGATAAGAATCAACGTAAAGGAATTAAATGTATGATCTCAAGTTATCGTGACCCATACGGGAATATCAACGCTCTGTTCAAAGTGCCAACGGCAAGGGCTGGGGATGTCTACATGACGCTTCGCGATTGCTCAGGGGATGGTGAGGAACATTCCATCGTTTTCATCGACTCTGATAAATTCATTGAGCTATGGAGAAACGAACCATATAGCTTAGAGCGTGCGCTATCACACGGTAATGAAACAACTTGGCGTAATGACTATAAATTTAATCGAGCGCAACAGGGGTTTAGCGTTGGAAGTAAGAACCCTGTACCAGTAGCCAATGTCGTTTGCTATCAAACCAAAAGTCATCATATTACTTATGAGCGTAAGATGCTTATATTTAAGAGAATCAAAGAAGTGAAAGAAATAACATTTCCTTATATGGCTATCGATGACGGTGTGACGAGAACGATTTGGCTACTTGCAAACGGTGCGAGCAGAATTCCAATTCAGGTTCCTACCTCTTGTATTCAATGGTTAAGTCAATATGAAAAGGATGGTGCTTTGAGCCATATGAAATTGTCGGAGATCTATGAGTCGATATAGGGTGGATCCAGTTCCAAGAGTTTAGCTATTTGTATAAATCTAAGTTGAGGAGGAGTTTTTACATTGGAAGTATTTAAGAGCATATCAAAAACATATAACAAAATTTGCTACAACAATTGTTGGCGACTTATTAGAGCATATATCTATTTTTTATTATCTATACTTACAGCCTTTAGCGCATATAGTGGTTGGTGTTACTACGGTGATGATCCCGCAGCTTGGTTCGGGCGAAGCGGTGCAATAGTTACTTTATGGGCCGCGATGGGGGAGTCACTACTTGCTGCATTTGGAATCGGTTCAATTATTCAAGGGATAAGTGAAAGAAATACAGCCGCGTTTAGAAGAAGAAATGATGCTCTAATTAGGTTAGGCCAACTCTTTGGTGGTATTTTGATAGTGTTGGGTACCTTAATCTGGGCTTATGGAGACTTGTTACATAAGAACTTTTCTAGTTATGGTTCACAGTAATAGGAACCAAAGAACATTCGCATATTTAGTCTAAAAGTAATATCAAAGCCGTTTAAACTTAACTGATTAATCATCCAAAGAAAAATTTTGAATTTGTCTAATGTGTTCATCGCCGTATTTCTTCTTCAATTTTATTATAAAATCAGGTTCAATGTGCTTTGCAAAACCCAAATAACCTTTTAGCTTTAACGTTTCATCAGGAGGTAGCTGATTATTGCAGTATTGGAAAACAGCGGCGCGGATTCGACGTTTTCTATCTCTACCAATAGAAAGCTTATTTTCACTGCTCAGAGTAACTCCAGTGACATGTCTGTTATGCGCTTTTGATGTATGTACGGTCTTGTCTCTATTTACCTTTATATCTTTACCAAAATGAGTTCTTAGGGTAGAACGCACGAGCTTTTCAATATCCTTTAATACATTTTCCTTGTTTGTGCTAAAGGTTAAATCATCCGCATATCTCGTATACTTAATCATATTTCTTTTGCAATAATCAGCTACTTCGTGGTCAAAAAAATACATAATTGCATTTGAAATGAATGGGGAACTCGGAGCTCCTACGCTCAACCTAAGAGGGCTATTACGCTGTAACTTCCAAAAAAATAACTGTGAAATCAAGAATTTATCTTTGGTGCCATATTCAAAATTATGTTTGTCCAGTATTTCAAAAAGGATGCAAGGGCTGATCGAATCAAAAAAACTCTTTAAATCCATTTTTAGCATATATCTTGAGTTTAAATGAACCATTGCATTCTGTTTTATACCTCTCCCTTCACAATAGGCCATTGCAGCTGAGTGAATGGGAATTTTTTTCTTTAGTTCATTGACTGCAAATGTTTGCAGTTTTTTTACCGCTCTAGCTGGTTGAGCAATCTGCCGATAGTCATTGCTATTCCGTTTCTTTATATGAAACCTTTTGTATCGAAATGGAACGGTTTGAAGATATGAAGTAAACTCTGTGTCACTCAAAAGCAGCAAGTCATTAATTAACTTAAATAAACTCATTATTTCTTGCTCCTGAAACTTGAAATTTTCTTGAATGCATTTAATCTTTTCTTCGCGACTTCACTTGAATCTTTGCTCAGCTCAGGAATGATAGATGTCCTGACTTGCATTTGTAAATCAGCGTGACTAACAGTCTTACTTTTTATGGTCTTACCAAACCTAATTTTTGTGAGGTTTGTATCAAGAACATAATAATATTTCGTTCCGCTATACTCATAAAAGGAAGCTAGTTTAAACTTCTCCAACAGATACAGTGATCTCTCTATATCTTTGGAAGAGACATCTATGTCCAAACAAATGAAACACATTTCAATCTCATGAAACTTAGGGACTTCACATAGCTTTATAATGTCATGAGTTAGAAGGGCGATGTGTCCAGAGTTCATTCCGTCAAACTTTTCTTGATTTTTTAGAGAACAAAGCTTTTTTTGAATATCCGAAGCAATGAACTCTAATTCGTCATACTGCAAAACGTTTGGATCTGCCCAAGGGTATGCTTGGACTGAGCTTTTATTTCTGTTCTTCAAACTTTGCATCGCTCCTAGATAGATAAACGATGAATATGCAGGAGTGTTATTTTTGGCTTCTAGTTCTTCTGATGGAACGAAAACTAAAATTCTGTCCTTTAGTTCTTTACGATTACAAAAAAGGCCCAGTTCGACTAGCGAGCCTGCACTTTCTAGGAAAATAACTACTAAAGAGGCGATACTGGCAATATCGTCTTCAAATTTCATTAAATCATCGTAAATACTATTTTTAAAATAGTCTTTGAAGTCTTCGGCTGCTATCAGGTGGTCGATAATTTGTGGAGGATCATCTTTATCATTTTTCGTATTTGCTACTTTTGCAAAATGGTCAAATACTCTTTGTCTTACACTTTCTGCGATTCCTAAACCATTTATAGGTCCGCCGCATACAAAAATAATAGGTGGTTTAGAAAAGTTTACTACAAAGTTGTTATGGTTAAGCTCACTGAATATAGCTTCAACTGTTTCATTGTAATTTTTTGTGCTCATCAGTCTAATAAAACCGCTTATAGTAAATGAACAAGGCAACCTTTTAGGCTGCCTTGTTTACTAAACCTTTACCTATAGGATGCGCTGAAGACTTTTCGTGCGCTCCTGAGGAACGAAGGATCGTGCGGAAAGTGCTGAAGCGCAACCCTAAATATCCTCAATAAAATTCTGTCTGGCGATACGCCCGACAAGTTTTGATTAAACAAAACCAACGCGTAAAGGATATAAAAAGACTATCGTTAAAGGTTTCATAAAGCAATGTTTATTGCTTAATTTTTATATAAAGAGGTGCTTCTGCTTCCAGTGCTGCGAGCTTATGTTTCATGTATCTAAAGCAGAGCAAATATGTGCTAAACTTTCTATTTGCGTTGGAGTGAACTAAAAGTCGGCTTATCCCTTTGTCGTCATATTCCGGAAGTGAATATTTCATTGACTACATTGCCAAAACATACTCAGAAGCAAATATTTAGGTTTTGCACTAAGTTCTGTATCTGTAAGAAGGGCGTTTGAAAAGTTAGTTTGATTATTCCGAAACTAACTTTAGCGAATATATGTCTATGCTTGAGGTTGGTAGTCTTTTATAAGTGATTATATTTACTTGTGATTATCAGTTCTTTACCGCACTTGTTAATATCTACAGACTTCCAGCTCTTTTGTGCTGCTAGTATATCCCAGCCTAAAATGGCATGGCCTATTCGCCCTAGGTCTCTTGGGTAGCTATTTTGTTGGAGCAATTGTTCTAGCAAATCACTTGATACAGAGACATCAACGATGTTTAACAGTAACTCAGTATACCGCTCAATTGTCATAGGCTGACTAGCAACTTGACTAAAAACATAGCGTATCATTGCAGACTGCCACAGTTCATGCTCGAACAAAGAGAATAAAAGCTCTTTGGGATTTATCTCAACAAACATTTTGCCATCATAGGCATCCGTAATAATTGCTTGTGGCCCGCCAACGAATACTCGTCTTTTATTTATAATATTCTTACCAATATTGCCTTTAAGCTGGCAGCGCAATTTTGCGTTTGGTCCATCGAGTGCTATCTCGATTTCTAAACGCTCATACAAAGTTTCTAGGTCGTAGGTTGAGCCATTATAATCCGACAGTTTAGAAATTAGAGATTGCTTTATTTCATTCATTCCGATTTCCCTATGGTTGTTCATAAACAATCACTACCCAAAAACATGCAGTGCGAATACATAGGATACTAGCATGTTGAATCGGTAATTTTAGCCCGAGCAGTGCTTTTCAAGTATGTGTAACTGGTTAGGCTTAGACTGCACTGTGTTAAGACGCTATCGCGAACGATGAGAATAAGCCTAGATTATTTCAAAGATCATGAGAAAACGTTCACCCAATATTTTCTCACAATCCTTGCCAATGCTTTAATCTACATGGATGTTATTGTCACTAATTGTGAGATCTCACAAACATCTAGTAAAAAGGAGGGATTTTCCCTCCTTTTTTTATGCTTTAAAGCTTAAAACCCTTCTGCGCTCGCGGTATACTGAGCATAATTTTCAATCATTGAATCTAGCGTGAGCGCCAAATTACTGAAGGCGTTTACATACGATAAGTACCAGATAAAAATAAGCCAACTATGCAAAAATACGATATCAAAACCTTCCAAGGTTTGATCCTGGCTTTACAGGATTACTGGGCGCAGCAAGGCTGTGTTGTAGCTCAACCTTTAGATATGGAAGTTGGTGCGGGTACATTCCACCCGATGACCTTCCTTAAGTCCATTGGTCCTGAGCCAATGTCGAGCGCATACGTACAACCTTGTCGCCGCCCGACGGATGGTCGTTATGGTGAAAACCCTAACCGTCTTCAGCATTACTACCAATTCCAAGTTGTATTGAAGCCATCGCCTGAGAATATTCAGGAGCTCTACCTAGGCTCTCTAGAAGCGTTGGGCATTGATACATTAACGCACGAAGTGCGCTTTGTTGAAGATAACTGGGAGTCACCAACGCTAGGTGCTTGGGGATTAGGTTGGGAAGTATGGTTGAATGGCATGGAAGTGACTCAGTTTACTTACTTCCAGCAAGTTGGCGGTATTGAATGCTCACCGGTAACGGGTGAAATTACGTATGGTTTAGAGCGCCTTGCGATGTATATACAAGGTGTAGATAGCATTTATGATCTCGTTTGGACTGATGGTCCAATGGGGCGCGTAACTTACGGTGACGTGTTCATGCAAAACGAGATCGAACAGTCGACATATAACTTTGAATATGCGGATGTAGAGGCATTATTTAAGCAGTTTGACCAGTGTGAAAAAGAAAGCGAAAAGCTAATCGAAGCAGGGCTTCCTTTACCAGCTTATGAGCAGGTAATGAAGGCATCTCATGCATTTAACCTGTTAGACGCACGTCATGCTATCTCAGTAACTGAGCGTCAGCGCTATATATTAAGAGTTCGTGCTTTATCAAAAGCCTGTGCACAGGCTTACTATGACGCACGTGAAGCACTTGGCTTCCCGCTTTGTAAGGATAAATAATGTCGACTGAAAACTTACTCGTAGAAATTGGTACTGAAGAGCTACCACCAAAGGCGTTACGCAACCTTGCTGAGTCATTCGCAGAAAATACTAGGCAAGAGCTTGAAGCATTAGAGCTTAGCCATGAAGGCGTGAGCTGGTATGCATCACCTCGTCGCTTAGGCATTCAAGTTAAAGCATTACAAACGCAACAAGCCGATAAAGTGGTTGAAAAGCGTGGTCCAGCTATTCAGGCGGCATTTGACGCCGATGGTAACGCGACTAAAGCGGCGCTAGGTTGGGCTCGTGGTTGTGGTATTGATATTAATGATGCTGAGCGTTTAGAAACTGACAAGGGTACTTGGCTGCTACACAAAGCGAAAGTAGAGGGGCAACAGACCTTAGCGTTACTAAGCGATGTGATCAACAAAGCACTGGCTAAGTTACCTATTCCAAAGCCGATGCGCTGGGGTGCGAACAAGACGCAATTTATCCGTCCTGTGCATACCGTAGCTGCACTACTTGGTAGTCAACAAGTTGAAGGTGAAGTGCTAGGTAAAGCTATCAGCAATGAGCTGCAAGGACATCGTTTCCATCACCCAGAGCGTGTTCGTGTTGAACATGCTGATGATAGTCATGCAGTGCTAAAAGGTGCATACGTTATTGCGGATTACGAAGCACGTAAAGCGTTAATTCGTAGTCAGATTGAAGCTGAAGCTGAAAAGCTCGGCGCGCAAGTAGCGATGGATGAAGATCTTCTTGAAGAGGTTACATCACTAGTCGAGTGGCCAGTAACTTTAGTTGCTTCGTTTGAAGAAGCTTTCTTGCAAGTGCCTGATGAAGCACTTATCTACACCATGAAAGACGACCAAAAGTACTTTCCACTGTTAGATAAGCAAGGCAACTTGATCAACAAGTTCCTGTTTGTTTCTAACATTGAAAGTAAAGATCCAAGGGTGGTGATCTCGGGTAACGAGAAAGTGGTTCGCCCGCGTCTGGCAGATGCTCAGTTCTTCTTTGAAACGGATAAGAAGAAAACGCTCGAAAGCCGTCTTGAGTCACTTGATTCAGTGTTATTTCAGAAGCAGCTTGGCACACTAAAAGACAAGTCAGAGCGTATCTCGGCACTCGCTGGTTTTATTGCGGAGCAGCTTGGTGCTGATAAGGCACTAGCAGAGCGTGCGGGTTTACTAAGTAAAACCGATTTAATGACTGAAATGGTCATGGAATTTACTGACGTTCAGGGCGTGATGGGTATGCATTACGCGCGCATTGATGGCGAAGCGGAAGAAGTCGCGCTAGCACAAAATGAGCAATATATGCCGCGTTTTGCTGGTGATAATCTACCGTCTAACCCAATCAGTTTTGCTGTGGCGCTTGCGGATAAGTTTGATACTTTGGTTGGCATTTTTGGTATCGGCCAAACACCAAAAGGCGATAAAGACCCGTTTGCACTGCGTCGTGCTGCCATTGGCGCATTGCGTATTATGGTAGAAAAAGAACTACCATTAGACATTCAGGATATCGTTGCCAAAGCAATGACGTTATTCGGTGATAAGCTAAGCAATGCAAATGTTGCCGATGAAGTGGTTGAGTTTATGTTAGGTCGTTTCCGTGCCTGGTACCAAGATGAAGGTATCAGCGTGGATGTGATCCAAGCAGTACTTGCAAGACGTCCAACGAGCCCAGTTGATTTTGATCGCCGAGTAAAAGCGGTTAGTCACTTTAGAACGTTGGCGGAAGCTGAAGCGTTAGCTGCTGCCAATAAGCGTGTAAACAACATTTTAGCGAAGAATAACGTCGCGTCAGAAGCTGCGGTGGAGAGTTCACTCCTGCAAGAAGAAGCTGAGCAAACATTGGCTGCACAAGTTGCTGCGTTAACTGCTGAGCTTGCACCTGTTTACGCTGAAGGTGATTATCAAACTGCACTGACGCGTTTAGCAAGTTTACGTGAAGCAGTAGATAACTTCTTTGATAATGTTATGGTAATGGCGGACGATGAAGCGGTTAAAGCCAATCGTTTAGCACTACTTGGTCAGTTAAGTAAGTTATTCCTTAATACTGCAGATATTTCAGTGTTACAAAATTAATTGCTGATACAAAAGCCAGCAATTGCTGGCTTTTTGCTGATTGGTAAAAGCAAGTAAAAGGCTGTCTAGCTATGATTAAAAAACAAGGGGCAATGGCGATTGCGCTATTAGCACTTACCGCTTGTAGTAGTAACTTTCAATTGCCAACAACGTCAACTTCACCGGTTGTTGCTGGTGAGTTGGATAAGACAATGTATTTACGCGGTGACTTCACTCTGTGGGATGCCGAACCTCAGTATCGCCTTGAAGAAACACAACCGGGGATCTACGCAACAAAAGCAAGATTCATGAGCCCAGGTAAAGTGTATGAATTTAAAATTGCTGATGAGCAGTGGAGTGAAGGCTACAACTGTGGCTATAAGAGTGAAGGGCAGTTAACGCTAGGGCAACCGCTGGTCGCGGATTGTAACACGGTGTATAACTACTTTAGTTTCAAGCCAAGTAAAAAAGGTTGGTACGAGATCCGCTTAGATTATCGTAATCCTCGCTCACCAAAGGTGGTGATTGTAAAATCTTAAAAAAGCGGCATCCGCCGCTTTTTTATTGTCTATGACTCATGAGTTCAAACAGTGTGTGAAAGAGGAGATCACTGACCTTTCTTAATCACATATTTGTAAGGAGATTCAGCCACTGCTTTGGCAACCAAAGTGTGATCCATAAATTCACAGAAGCTCGGAATGTCTCTTGTCGTTGATGGATCATCTGCGATAACTAACAACGTCTCACCTAAGTTCATCCGTCTCACCATGCCTCTAATCATCATTACCGGCTCCGGACAACGTAAGCCTACTGCATCTAAGGTATGGTCGGTATTATCAAAACTCATAGTGGGTGGCCTTGTTAGTTATTGTTAGTTACGTTGCTAATTACGGAAATTGCTATTTTAACCGCATGTTGTAAGTAAGCTCAAGTTTGGATAATCATGCCTTAGCCAACCGAGGTGAGGTAAATGCAGGTAATAAAAAAGGCAAAACAGCTGTGCCGTTTTGCCTTGGTCACCAAGTTGAAGTTGTGTGCTGGTATTGTCTTATAAAAGCCCAGTACCAGCTGGTTGGAATTAGTTATCTACGCGCTCGAATACGGTAGCGATACCTTGGCCTAAACCAATACACATAGTTGCAAGACCATACTTCGCGTCTTTCTCTTCCATTAGATTGATAAGCGTTGTGCTAATACGTGAGCCTGAGCAACCAAGTGGGTGACCGAGTGCAATTGCACCACCGTTGAGATTCACTTTCTCATCTACCTTGTCTAGTAGACCTAGGTCTTTTAGCACTGGTAGTGATTGTGCTGCAAAGGCTTCGTTTAGTTCTGCAACATCAATATCATCGATAGTAATGCCCGCTTGCTTCAAGGCTTTTTGTGATGCCGGAACTGGACCGTAACCCATGATGGAAGGATCGCAACCTGCGACTGCCATTGACTTAACACGAGCACGAATTGGAAGACCGAGTTCTCTTGCTTTAGACTCGCTCATGACCAACATAGCTGAAGCACCGTCAGAAAGCGCTGAAGAGGTACCTGCAGTTACCGTCCCCGATGCTGGGTTAAATACAGGACGTAGCTGTCCTAGACCTTCTAAGCTTGTCTCTGGACGGATAACTTCGTCATGCTCGACAAGTACAGGTGTACCATCGGCATCATGGCCTTCCATTGGTAGGATTTCTTTTGCAAAACGCCCTTCAAGGGTTGCTGCATGTGCACGTTGGTGTGAACGTACGGCAAATTCATCTTGCTGCTCACGACTGATACCGTGCATTAGCGCTAAGTACTCAGCCGTTAAACCCATCACGCCAGCAGCTTGCGCAACTGATGTCGCAAGGCCTGGGTGAAAGTCATTACCATGTGTCATTGGTACGTGACCCATGTGCTCAACACCACCGATAAGGTAAGTGTCACCAGCACCAGTCATGATGGCGCGAGCTGCGTCATGCAATGCTTGCATTGACGAACCACATAGGCGGTTTACGGTTACCGCCGGTACGGTGTGAGGAATGCCTGCTAAGAGTGCAGCGTTACGACCAACGTTAAAGCCTTGCTCTAAAGTTTGCTGTACACAGCCCCAGTAAATGTCATCAATTGAGTCTGGTGCTACTTGAGGGTTACGCTCAAGTAGGCCTTTCATCAAGTGCGCGCTGAGGTCTTCGGCACGTTTATGCTTAAATACACCGCCTTTTGAACGGCCCATTGGGGTACGAATACAATCTACGATTACCGCGTTTTCCATGTTACTGGCCCTCCACTTGATAGAACACTTTACCTTCATCTGCCCACTGTCTAGTTTGCTCAGAAACCTGATAAATTTCACCAAGATGAGCGTACTTGTCAGCCATTGCTACAAAGTTTGCGAGGCCGATTTGGTCTAGATAGCGGAATGCACCACCTCTGAATGGAGGGAAGCCGATACCATAGATCAGTGCCATGTCTGCTTCTTGCGGTGAAGCAACAATGTTTTCTTGCAGACACAGTAACACTTCATTGATCATTGGCACCATACAACGCTCAATAATCGTTTGTTTATCAAATTCAGTTGGTGCGTCACAAATACCGCTCAGCAACTCAAGCGCGCTGTCGTCTTTACTCTTCTTCAGACGACCTTTGCGATCTGGAGCGTATTGATAGAAGCCTTTTTGGTTTTTCTGACCAAAGCGCTCGGCACCCGCAAGTACTGCGACAGGATCTTTGTCTTTACGTGCCATGCGAGTAGGGAAGCCATCAGCCATTACGCCAGTACAGTGGTTTGCTGTATCGATACCCACTACGTCTAGTAGGTACGCAGGGCCCATTGGCCAGCCGAAGACATTTTCCATAACCTTATCTACTTTTGCGAAGTCAGCACCTTCTACAACAAGTTGGCTGAAGCCTGCAAAGTAAGGGAATAGAACACGGTTGACGAAGAAACCTGGGCAATCGTTAACAACGATAGGAGACTTGCCAAGCTTTAAGGCATAATCTACCACTGCGGCAACGGTTTCATCCGATGTTTGTTCACCACGAATGATTTCTACCAATGGCATTTTTGGCACTGGGTTAAAGAAGTGCATACCACAGAAGTTTTCTGGCTTCTCAAGTGCGGTGGCTAACTCATCAATGCGAATAGTCGACGTGTTTGAAGTTAGGATGGTACCTTCTGGCAGTTGCGACTCTAAACTCGCTAATACCGTTTTTTTGATTTTAGGGTTTTCAACAACGGCTTCTACGATGATGTCTGAACCTTGTAGGTCGTTATCGTTGAGCGTTGCTTTGATTTTACCCAAAGTGGCAATCATCTTGTCCATCGACATGTGGCCGCGCTGTACTTTTTTGCCAAGTAGCTTTGCAGCCTCACCCATACCAAGGTCTAGGGCACTTTGCTGGATGTCTTTCATGACAATTGGCGTACCTTTGTAGGCTGATTGGTAAGCGATACCGCCACCCATAATACCAGCACCAAGTACCGCTGCTTGTTTGATCTCTGTTTTGCTTTGTTTCGCTTGTTTCTTGGCAACCGTTTTGATGTATTGATCCGCTAAGAAAATACCGGTTTGCGCTGCGGCTTCTGCCGTTTTGGCAAGCTTAGCAAAGTTTTGGTTTTCGAGTGCCATCGCTTCGCTGCGGCTAAGGTTAGCTGCTGCTTTAAGCGTTTGTACTGCCATCATTGGTGCAGGGTAATGACCTTTGGTTTTTGCCATGACTAAGCCTTCAGCCATACCAAAGCTCATGCCTTGTTCAACACGATTCATCTTCAATGGGTCAAGCTTGATTTGGCGTTTCGCGCGCCAATCCAATTTACCTGCTATAGCTTGCTCCAAGGTACGAATAGCGGCCGCCATAAGTTTGTCAGCAGGTACTACACCGTCAACCGCACCCACTTTTAGTGCGTCATTCGCTCGGTTTTCTTGGCCTGTGGTGATCCACGTCATTGCGTTGTCAGCGCCGATTAAGCGAGGAAGTCTTACGGTACCACCAAAGCCCGGCATAATGCCAAGCTTAACTTCTGGTAGGCCAATTTTTGCGTTGTCAGTTGCAATACGGTAATCCGTGGCGAGCAACCACTCGCAACCACCGCCAAGCGCAAGGCCATTTACTGCCGATAGTGTAGGGAAAGGTAAATCTTCTATTGCGTCGAAGACATCGGTTGCGGTTTTAATCCAACCAACAAGTTCTTCTTCTGGGCGTTGGAAAGTCGGAAGGAATTCAAAAATATCAGCGCCAACAATAAAGTGGTCTTTGTCGCTGGTAAAAATTAAGCCGTCGATGTCGTCGCGCTGGCTCAATTCGATAAGCGCTTCGTGGCTTTCCTTTAGTACTTGCTGAGATAGTTTGTTTACTGAGCCTGGTAGGCAAAACTTAAACTCAGCGATATTGCCTTTGCAAAAATCAACTACAAAGGACTCGCGTTTGATTAACATACATGTTCTCCCGTGCTTTACACTGGTACGATGAGTTGTAATTTCAATCAGTGTGGATCCTTTGGCGGCAAATTGCAATGAAAAATTTACCGCACATTTACTGAAATACCTGAGTCGGTTTGCTATGGTGGCTTAACGCACCTCGCATTTAGTGTCATTTATGAGCTCGCTCGCAGGTGACAAGCCGAACTTTTGGTCTTCAGCGCCATCTTTAGATAAGCATAATTTGGCTGTATTTCAATTTAGGTGTGTATTCTTTTGGCAGATAAAAAAGGGTTTGCATGACATATTGGTTACCCCGCTTGGCTGCAGGCAGCTTATGTATGGTGAGCTGGCTCTGTGCAGCCGATAGCACTCACGACGAATTTAAAGAGGCTGAGCGTGTCGCTTGGTCTGGTAATTATAGTAATTTTAAAGCTGCAACAGCGCAGCTCGATCACCCACTTAAGCCGTACGTTGAAAAGGCGTTTTATGAACGTCATCCTAAGCTCAAGTACCAGCAAGAAATTCAGCACTTTTTAACGGTATACGAACACACCCCATTAGAATGGCCAGTACGCTCTGCTTGGCTCGATTATTTAAAGCGTCATGAAAAGAAAGCACGATTCATCGAGTTTTATCGTGAGACCAGCGATATTGAACTCAAGTGTACGTATTTAGCGTATCAGTTGGATTTAGGCGCGCCAAAAAAAGCCATTCTTGATCAGGTAACCGATATTTGGACGGTGGGAAAGTCTCAGCCTAAAGCCTGTGATGGCCTTTTTAGCCAATGGCAAAAGGCGGGGTATAGAACGCCTGAACGTGTCTGGCAACGTATTTCCAGTGCCGCGCAATCAGGTCAAACGTCACTGCTAGATTATCTTGAGAAGCTGTTACCAAAAAATGAGGCGTATCTTGCCGAGCTTTATAAAAAGGTTCGCCAAGATCCGAGTTCCGCAGCGGGGCTTTATCGTTTTGGTAAACGTACTGAAAAAGAAGCCGAAATTGCGGTATATGGTGTAAGACGCCTAGTTTGGCGCGATCCTGATTTAGCGCTGCGTGCCTGGCAGAAGATGCAGGATATGTTTACCTTTACCCAGCAGCAAAAGGATAGCGTTGCTTATCGTTTTGCTCTGGCACTTGCGTCTAAAGGCCATGAAGACGCACGGTTTTGGCTAAATAAAGTGCCCAAATCGCTGCAGGACAAAAAGCTACTCCAGTGGCTGATGAGTAACATGCTGAAAGAGCAAGATTGGGAAGGGATCTCGGCCTTATTCGTGGGTCACGAGCAGCTTAGTAATGGTCAACAATACTGGCTTGCATATAGCCTCGCGAAGCGTAGCGAATTGGCGAAGGCTAATGAGATTTGGCAGCAATTAGCACAAGAGCGTGATTACTACGGCTTTTTGGCTGCTGCCCGGTTGGGATTACCTGTCTCACTAAATGAAGAGCCGTTAAATGTTGACCCCAGCATTGTAGAAAGGGTATCTCATGCGCCTGGTTTTAAGCGAGCAAAGGCTTTATACGAGCTGGAAAGGTATACTCAAGCACGCCGAGAGTGGAACTACCTTACTAATACTTCAAGCAAAGAGGAAAAGCTTGCAGCATCCATATTGGCTGCTGAGTTTGATTGGTACGACAGCACTATTTTTACTCTTGCTCAGATCAAAGCTTGGGATTACGTTGATTTGCGTTTCCCGATGGCGTTTAAAGATCTGTTTATTAAATATAGTGAACGTAATCGAGTCGATGTCGCATGGAGCATTGCGATTGCTCGTCGGGAAAGCTCTTTCGCTCCGGATGCGCGCTCGAGTGCGGATGCTCACGGTTTAATGCAGCTTCTGCCAAGCACCGCAAAATACGTTAATAACCGCAAGCGCGTGGCAAAAAATCGCCTCTATCATCCGGCCACAAACATTCGCTTGGGGACCAGTTATTTAGAGTATTTGAAGCGTAAAAATGCCGGAAATGAGATTTTGGCGACAGCATCGTACAACGCGGGTTATCATAGAATTAAGCGTTGGCTGCCGTCAGAGGCCATGCCTGCAGAGCTTTGGATTGAGCTGATCCCGTATCGAGAAACACGTGACTACGTGAAAAATGTGATGGCATATCGACAGGTTTACCATACCCGCCTTGGTCGTGATGGCAACATATTGGCAAGTATCTTGGATATGAAAATTGTGAAATAACCGCACATGGCTGGTGCTTAGACTCAGTTCGTCGTTTTTAGGTAGCAGCTATGATAGACTCGATAGTATGTGATTTTTTGAAAATGGGTACACCATGGATAAGTTAGCAAATTTATACGCAGAGCATATTGCCACGTTGCAACAGCGTACAAGAACGATAGTAGAACGAGAAGGACTGGATGGACTTGTGATCCATTCGGGGCAAGCAAAGCGTCAATTCCTTGATGATATGTACTATCCGTTTAAAGTTAACCCGCAATTTAAAGCTTGGTTGCCTGTTATCGATAATCCGCATTGCTGGATTGTGGTCAATGGCAGTGACAAGCCGAAACTCATTTTTTATCGTCCGGTTGATTTTTGGCATAAAGTGCCTGACGAGCCGAGAGATTTTTGGGCAGAGTATTTTGATATTCAACTGCTGGTTAAGCCAGATCAGGTTGAACAGCTACTGCCATACGACAAAGCAAACTATGCCTATATCGGTGAATATTTAGAGGTTGCACAAGCGCTTGGCTTTACTCAAGTGAATCCAGAGCCGGTGATGAACTTCTTGCATTATCATCGTGCATATAAAACTCAGTATGAAATGGCATGTTTACGTGAAGCGAGCCGTCTTGGTGTGCTTGGTCATATGGCGGCACGCGATGCCTTCTTTGCTGGTGGCTCCGAGTTTGAAATTCAACAAGCTTATCTTAATGCAACTCAGCATATGGAAAACGATACACCGTATGGCAATATTGTCGCCTTGAATGAAAATTGTGCGATTTTGCACTATACCCATTTTGAGCGTAAAGCGCCGAGTAAGCACTTGTCATTTTTGATTGATGCCGGTGCAAACTTTAACGGTTATGCGTCAGATATTACCCGTACTTATGATTTTGCTAAACAGGGTGAGTTTGCCGAGTTGGTGAAAGTCATGAACGATCACCAAATTGAGTTGGGTAAAGCATTGCAACCGGGCAAACTATACGGTGAGCTGCATATCGATTGTCATAATCGCGTGGCACAAGTGCTGAGTGACTTTGGTATTGTTAAACTCGATGCTCAGGCCATCGTCGAGAAGGGAATTTCTTCCACTTTCTTCCCTCATGGTCTCGGTCACCATATTGGTCTACAGGTACACGATATGGGCGGATTCATGGCTGATGAAGCCGGTACGCACCAAGCACCACCTGAAGGTCACCCGTTCTTGCGTTGTACTCGTAAGATAGAGGCTAATCAGGTGTTCACTATTGAGCCTGGGTTATACTTCATCGATTCATTGTTGGAAGACTTGGCGCAAACAGAAAACAAACAGTATATCAATTGGGATAAGGTTGATGCACTGAAGCCTTACGGTGGTATCCGTATTGAAGATAACATCATTGTGCATGAAGATAGACTAGAAAATATGACGCGAGATTTCGGCCTCGAGTAAGCTGACTTCTAGCGCTAAAAGTAAGTATATTTGGGGGCCGATTGGCTCCCTTTTAGTTTGGAACATTATGTCTGAATATTTCATTCCGAGTGGATCACTGAGTCATCATGAGGAAATTAAGAAAAGCACGTTTATCGTGCATTTGGCCCACACGCCAACCATCGAAGATGCTAAAGCGTTTATTAAACAGATTAATGACGCGTATCCCGATGCAAGACACAATTGTTGGGCACACATCGCTGGGCCCCCAGGTGGCAGCCATGTATTAGGGTTTTCTGATGATGGAGAGCCTAACGGGACGGCTGGTAAGCCAATGCTCAATGTGCTGATGGGATCAGGGATTGGTGAGATCACTGCGGTGACGACGCGTTATTTCGGTGGTATTAAGCTCGGCACTGGGGGATTGGTCAGAGCCTATGGTGGTACGCTTAATAACGCGCTAGCACAGCTAAGCACGACTAAAAAGGTACCGGCTTCTATTATTGTTGGCCACAGTGATTACCATCTTCAAGGTGTGATAGAGCAGCTATTACAAAGTCAGTTTACAGTGCTAAATTTAGATAAAGAATACGCTGCTAATATTACCTGGAAAATAGCAGTAGATAGTCGTGAAACACAACAAATCATTGATGCTATTTATGAATTAACCAATGGTGTTGTATTATTTAAGCAACTCAAGGAGTAGGCTCTACTTCTTTACATTCACTAATTAACCTCTGGTTAAATAACAAAAAGCGCAGCGTACAAAATGCAATTTCGTACCATAATAAAAATACTCGGGCAGTTAGTCGCTCTATTTAGTATCACTATGGTGCCACCAGCCATTGTATCTTTGATATACAAAGATGGTGGTGGTGTACCTTTTGTTTTAGCTTTCATTTTTAGTGTGCTAATGGGTCTGTTTGCGTACTACCCAAACCGCAAGGAAAACGGCGATCTTAAAGCCAGAGAAGGCTTCTTAATCGTTGTCTTATTCTGGTTGGTACTGGGGTCGTTTGCGTCATTGCCGCTTATTTTCTTAGATAAACCGAATCTATCTCTAGCAGATGCCGTGTTTGAAGCTTTTTCTGGGCTGACAACTACAGGGGCTACGGTCTTGACGGGCATAGAACATTTACCTAAAGCGGTATTATTCTATCGCCAGCAGTTGCAGTGGCTTGGTGGTATGGGGATCATTGTATTGGCCGTAGCCGTTCTTCCTATGCTTGGGGTTGGTGGCATGCAGTTATATCGTGCTGAAACACCCGGTCCAGTTAAAGACTCAAAAATGACACCGCGTATTGCCGATACCGCCAAGCACCTTTGGTATATCTATGTTTCTCTAACGGCGGCTTGTACGCTGGCTTATTGGATAGCAGGAATGAATTGGTTTGATGCTATCTGTCATGCGTTTGCCACGATAGCCATCGGCGGCTTCTCAACCTATGATGCTTCTATGGGTTACTTCGATAATCCATTTATTAATGTTATTTGCGTCGTTTTCTTGTTGATTGCTGCCATTAACTTCTCGCTACATTATGCTGCGGTATCGAGTCGTAATATTAAAGCCTATTTGCGAGATCCTGAGTTTAAAGTCTTTCTGTTTATCCAGTTAGCGTTGGTGGTGATTTGTTTTGCGGTATTGTCGTCAAACAATGTCTATGAAACGGGTGATGAGACCTTAGATCAAGCGATGTTTCAGGCTGTGTCAATTAGTACTACCGCAGGCTTTGCGACCGATAGCTTCTCAACTTGGCCGCTGTTTTTACCTATTCTCTTGATTTTCTCCAGCTTCATTGGTGGCTGTGCTGGCTCTACGGGTGGTGGTATGAAGGTTGTACGTGTCTTCTTGCTTTATTTACAGGGGATCCGTGAGCTTAATCGTTTAGTGCATCCGCGTGCTATATACTCGATAAAATTGGGTCGAAAGGCACTACCAGATAAAGTGGTCGAGGCTGTGTGGGGGTTTTTCTCGGCTTATGCACTGGTGTTTGTGATTATTATGATTGCATTGCTGGGGACGGGACTCGATAACATTACTGCATTTTCAGCAACTGCGGCTTGTCTAAACAATTTGGGACCGGGGTTGGGAGACGTTGCGGCGCATTATGGTGATATTAGTGATACCGCAAAGTGGATCCTTACGCTTGCAATGGTCTTTGGTCGCTTAGAGATCTTCACACTGTTAGTCTTATTTACTCCTACCTTCTGGCGTGGGTAACTGTGCTTAAGTAGTGGGCTCTTTTGCTGAGAGCCTACAACTGACAGTGTCATTACCTCGTTTCTGCCACTCTAGTGACAAGTTGTCATCTTATTTTTGAACTTCGCAAAGAAAAAGTTAATAAAAATTTCAAAAACTCGGATTTTCGGGGTTTTCAAGTGTCAGTATTTTTACAACGATTTAACTTGGAGGCGACGATATTGCTTGCCACACGCTTTTCAGATAAAGGATTTAAAGTGATAAAGGGATTTGCTGCTAGCCATGAGCAGGGTTTAGGTATGCAGCTTATAGAACGAAGCGTAATACAGTTGAATAGCTTAATCGATGAAGTCGGTTACTTGCAGCTTAATCAGCTTACATTAGGTCGTGCCCAGAGTTATGACTTATTTCATCAAGTTGGCTGTGAGAGCGGTGCGCGTTTCGTTGTTCAAGTGATCTCAGAAAATGAGCTCTGGCAAAAGCGCCAGATACCAGCAATTGTCGATGATTTTGAGACTGAGGGAGTGGGCTGTTTATTCAAGCGTGATGTCTCGGGTATATTATTTGTTGCTAAGCGCAATAGCGAACCTATGATGTTGTTTATTGAAGCTGAAGAGCTCGCATTGCCACAAAGTTCACTCGAAGTACAAAGCAGAATGATGACCCTAAGAGATGGCGCATTAATGCTAAAAAGCCACTTTTTAGTAAAGTAATTGACCCCTTTTTAGGTATTGTTGGTAGTCGAAGAGTTGTAATTAATCTGAATTCAGTTTTAAATAGCCTTCCGCTAAAACTGCTACAATAAAAAAGTAGTAGAGTGAACTCAGGAAGGGTTGGATCCATGTTAAAAACTCAGGAGGTTGGGCAGGATACTTTGCTCACCGCTATCAGCGCAGGAAGTATTGTTGACTTAGAAATTTGTTTACCGGCAAATAGCAAAAGAGTAAAAACAGAATACGTCGGTATGCTCCAAGGGGCGTTTTTAATTCTTAACCATCCCAACACTAAGCGATTAGGCGCGGCGCTGGACTTTGTGATGGAAGGGACTTCGGTTATCGTCCGAGCTTTGCTCGAGAATGGCGATGGGCAAGTCATTGCATTCAAATCGCAAATAAAAGCGGTCTCAGTCCATCCCGCGCGGCTTATTTTTCTTTATTTACCCGAAAAAGTACAAACCTACAAACTCCGCTCGCAAAACCGTGTGCCAACCTTAATCCCCGCAAAATTTCACTGCCATGGCAGTAGAGATGTTGGGGTAATAAAAGACATTTCACTTGCTGGTTTACAGCTAGACTTAACGTCGATTGATGCCGAGCATATGGAAGAGGGGCTGAAATGTGAGGTTTTCATTGAAGGAAAAGAAGGGAATCAGATCACGCTAGAGGGCGATATTCGGCGCATAAAGAGCCATGATCAAATCGTCTCTTTAGGTATTCACTTAACCTCAGCTCCGGACATAATCCGTAGTGTATTAAAAGATTACCTAATCGATTTGTCTATTTTTCAAGATCAACAAGATACCTAGGGCGCTTTAAACGAATAAAGCGCTTACTTGGAAGAGTTTTTCCACAACACCGATTTGTTTTTTGTCAATCAGGAACATGATCACATGGTCACCTGAGAGAATAATGGTATCGTCATGTGCGATCAGTACATCTTCATCACGGACAATTGCACCGATAGTCGCGCCCGGTGGTAATTTAATATCTCGAATTGCACGACCGACAACTTTAGAAGTGTTTTCATCACCATGTGCGACAGCTTCAATGGCCTCTGCTGCACCTTTACGCAATGAATAAACGTTAACGATATCACCACGGCGAACATGGGTGAGTAGTGCTGAGATAGTCGCTTGCTGTGGTGAGATAGCAATATCAATGTCGCCACCTTGCACGAGATCGACGTAGGCACCACGTTGAATAAGCGCCATAGTCTTTTGTACACCCATACGTTTTGCAAGCATCGCAGCCATAATGTTGGCTTCGTCGTCGTTCGTCACCGCGATGAACACGTCTACTTGTTCTATATGTTCTTCTGATAGCAGTTCTTGGTCTGAGGCATCGCCACAAAAAACCACCGTATTATCGAGCGTTTCAGACAATTGTGTGGCACGAGCTTGATTGCGTTCAATAAGTTTAACGCTATGGTTCTTGTCTAATGAGCTGGCCAGTCCCGCACCTATGTTACCGCCACCTGCAATCATAATTTTCTTGTAAGAGCGTTCGAGCTTTTGTAGCTCGTTCATGACCGCGCGAATATGCTTGGTTGCGGCGATAAAGAAGACTTCATCATCGGCTTCAATTATGGTGGTGCCGAGTGGTTTGATGGCTTTGCCTTGACGATAAATAGCGGCAACACGGGTATCGACGTTTGGAATATGCTCTTTTAATGCAGAAAGTGCATAGCCAACGAGTAAACCGCCGTAATAAGCCTTAACCGCCACGAGTGACAGCATACCCTCGGCAAATTGCAGCACCTGCAAAGCGCCTGGATAATCTATTAGCCTGCGGATATATTGCGTTACAAGCTGCTCCGGTGCGATGTAATGGTCGACCGGTAGGTCGTCATTATGAAACAGCTTCTCTTTGTACTTTAAGTACTGCTCAGAGCGGATCCGCGCAATTTTGGTCGGCGTATTGAAAATACTATAGGCAACCTGACACGCAATCATATTGACTTCATCTGAGCTGGTTACGGCGATTATCATGTCGGCGTCTTCAGCACCTGCTTGACGTAAGATCTCAGGGTGAGCACTGTGGCCAGTGACCCCCTGTAGATCGTATTTGTCTTGCAGCTCTCTTAAGCGCTCGCCATCGATGTCGACAACGGTAATTTCATTTTCTTCACCGACGAGGTTTTCTGCCAGTGTCCCGCCGACTTGGCCGGCGCCTAAGATGATGATTTTCATACTGGTTAGGTCGATTTTCTATTATTGTTTTGTCAACTTTGCGTAGTAAAACCCATCGCTCAATCCGGGTAATAGCTGCAAGCCTGGTTGTGTTTGTGTGTCTGCATCATGCAAAGGTATAAGCGTCGCATCAGGGGTCACAGAAAGAAAGCGTGCGATCTGTTGCTGGTTCTCTTGCGGCAGTACCGAGCAGGTAGCATAAACTAGTGTGCCACCGGGCTTAAGCAATGGCCAGATTTTATCAATAATTTGTGCCTGTAACGTCACCAAGTTATCAATATCAGAAGCGCGTCTTAGCCATTTGATGTCAGGGTGTCTTCTAATAACGCCAGTTGCAGAGCAAGGTACATCCAATAAGATGCGATCATATAGCTCGCCATCCCACCATGCTTCGGGGTCACTTGCATCGCCCTCAAGGCATTTGGCCGACAATCCGATACGCTCAAGGTTTTGCTCTACGCGTTGCAAGCGATCACCATCAGCGTCAATTGCAGTCACTTTGGCGTCTGCTAACTCCAAAATATGGCAAGTCTTACCGCCTGGGGCGGCACAAGCATCAAGGATATTTTCACCTGCTTGTGGTGCTAATAATCTCGCTGCTTTTTGGGCGGCTGCATCCTGCACTGAGCAAGCGCCAGCGGCAAATTGTGGTAGCGCATAAACGTCAATCGGGCTATCAAGCAAGATCCCGTCCGGGTATTCGCTATGAAGCTGATAGGCTACCCCTTCTTGGTCTAGCAGAGCTGCGTAATCGGCAGTAGAGAATTGCGATTGGTTTACGCGCAGCCACATTGGTGCTTGTTGTTGATTCGCTTCTAAAATAGCTTGCCATTGAGTTGGGTAAGCCGCTTTTAGTTGATTGATAAACCAGCCCGGGTGGTTGTATAAACAAGCTGGGATTTCGGCTGCACTGGTTTCTAGTTCGACCTGATGACGTTGGAAGCTGCGTAAAATTGCGTTAACTAAGCCTTTCATGCCAGGAGCTCTTAGTGGCGTGAGTGCGTTTACAGTTTCGGCTACTGCAGCATGAGCTGGTACGCGCATATGTTGTAGTTGGTAAATACCCACATACAGCAAAAACTGGAAAACACGGCGCTTACCTTTAAGCGGTTGCTCAAGTAACTGCTGGCAATAGTGTTCAAGTGAAGGCAAATATCTTAATACGCCGTAGCAAATTTGCTGTAGCAAGGCTTTGTCTTTACCGTCTAACTGGCTGGTGGCAAGTGGTAGTTGAGCACTTAACGACGCGCCTTTATCGACGACTTGAAATAGGGTTTGGGCAGCGAGTGCGCGTACATTACTCACGCGTCACCAACCTTAGCACCAATTGCTACCCAGTCGGCTCGACCATTCAAAAAGTCTTGTGCAGACATGGGCTTTTTACCTTGTGGTTGCAAGGTGTGAATTTCCAATGCCTGTGTGCCACAGGCAATTACGATACCGTGTTTGTCTGCACGTAGCACATGACCTGCATCACCTTGCTCATCTATTACCTTCGCTTGCCAAATCTTGACGCTGTTACCTGCCATATTGGTAAAGCAAACCGGCCATGGATTAAATGCGCGGACGTTACGTTCAATTTGCGCAGCTTCCATCTGCCAGTCAATGTCGGCTTCTTCTTTGCTTAGCTTCTTAGCATAATTCGCTAGTGTATCGTCTTGCTTTTCTGGCGTGATCTCGCCCGCAGATAAGCGTGCTAGTGTATCAATAAGCGCGTCAGGGCCAAGTTCAGCAAGCTTGTTGTAGAGATCTGCACTGGTATCAGTAGCTGTAATAGGGCAGCGAGCGATGTGTAACATATCACCGGTATCTAGGCCCTCGTCCATTTGCATGATGGTTACACCAGTTTCATTGTCGCCAGCCCAAATAGCACGTTGAATAGGCGCTGCGCCTCGCCATCGTGGTAAAATTGAGCCATGAACATTCAGGCAGCCAAGTCGAGGAGTATCTAAAATGGCTTTTGGTAATAATACTCCGTAGGCGACAACAATCATGACATCGGCATCAAGCGCAGCTAGTTCTGCCTGTGCTTCCGGTGTTTTTAATGATTGCGGTTGTAGCACTGGCAGGTTGTGTTCTTGTGCTAGCACTTTTACTTCACATGCTTTGAGCTTTTTCCCGCGTCCTGCTGGGCGGTCGGGTGGGCAGTACACTGCCACGACGTCATGTTGTGATTGAATAAGTGCGTCAAGGTGGCGCGCTGCAAAGTCAGGCGTGCCTGCGAAAACGATACGCAAAGGATTACTCACGAAATACCCTAAAGTCAGTTAGTTGGAGGTTGGTTAAGCTTGCTTCGCAGCGAGCTTAGCTTCTTTTTCGAGCTTCTTACGAATACGATCACGCTTTAGTGGTGATAGGTAATCGATAAATAGCTTACCAACTAAATGGTCTAATTCGTGTTGAATACAAACGGCAAGCAGACCATCTGCGTCTAATTCATACGTTTCACCATGTTCGTTTGTTGCCTCTACCGTGACGGTTTCAGCACGATCTACTTTTGCGTATGAATATGGCACTGACAAGCAGCCTTCTTCACTCACAGTAGAACCATCGCGTTTGGTTATTTCTGGGTTGATTAATACGCGCGGTTCGTCGCGCTCTTCAGAAACGTCAATAACGACGATTCGCTGATGAATATCCACTTGCGTAGCCGCAAGGCCGATACCATTTTCATCGTACATAGTTTCCAGCATGTCTTTAACTATTTGACGTACTTCGTCATTAACCTCTGCTACAGGCTGTGCGACAGTGCGTAAACGCTCATCTGGGAACTTTAAAACTTCTAATATGGCCATGATTACCCTAAATCAATTTATCGTGTAAGCTGTTGTAAGCTAGTGTATGGTCTTATTTTAGCCATTCAAGTTCCCCTTTAACAGGTTTTGGTGGATAATAACCAAAAATAACCACAAGGAAGCCATCATGAAATATCCGATTGCTGCATTAATACTCGCTGGCTGCTCAGTTTTCTCTGTGAAAGCGGACACTTTGTCTGTAAAAGCAGATGCGCCGCAGCGTTATGTGGTGAAAAAAGGCGATACCTTGTGGGATATTTCAAAAATGTACTTACGTTCTCCATGGAAGTGGAAGCAATTGTGGCAGTGGAACCCTAGTATTCAAAACCCAGATCTGATTTATCCAGGAGACAGTCTTAAACTACTCTACGATGAAAATGGTAATCCGATGCTGGTGTTAGACAAAGGTGTGAAGAAACTGTCGCCGCATACGCGTATTGTTAACCAAAAAGCGGCTGCCATTCCTACGTTACCACTCCCTATCATGGAACCTTTTTTGCGTTTTGAGCAAGCGCTTTCTGAGTCGGAATTTTCTGATAGTCCAATTGTACTGGGAGCCAATCGCAATATTAAAAATGCGACTCCGGGTCATCTCTTGTACGTTAAAGCTGATTTAGTCAAAGGCGGGCACTATGCCATCTATCGTCGTGGTGAAACCTACCGTACCTTAGACAACCAACAACTGCTTGGCTTGGAAGCCGTGTTAGTTGGTTCAGGCCATGTGGTTGAGCAGGGAGATATCGTGGCGGGGCGTCCAGCAAAGCTACAGTTAGAAGTTGCCAAACAAGAGGTTAGGGCCGGGGATATTGTGCTACCCATATCTACAGGACAAAGTTTTCCGGCACAGTTTTCTATGTCTCGCCCTGAGCAACAAACTTTGGGCCGTATTATTGCGAGCGATAATAAGCTCAGAGAGTTTAGCACCATGAGTGTAGTGGTGTTGGATGTGGGCAGTAAAGCGCAGCTAAAAGAGGGACATGTCCTTGATATCGTAAGGCAATCGCCTACAGTTATAGAAAGCCAACACGGTCCGCGCTATATTGAAGATGCATCAAGACTCGACAAACTGATCACCGAAATGGGATCTTGGTTTGGTGAGGAAAACGATGACGATAGCGTAGTATGGCATATGCCAAAGGAAAAAGTCGGTGAGCTGATGGTCTTTAAAGTGTACGAAGACTTAAGCTACGCTATGGTTGTTGAAACTTCGGAGCCGATCCGCGTTGGTGATCATGTACAAGCATTCAAGGAAACTGCCAGTAATTAAGTGGTAGAATTTCTCCTTGAGTGAAGTCAGTAAACTCAAGGAGAGAGTATGAAACAAGCTAAACTAGCTCAAGCTTTGGCATTAACCCTGTGCCAAGGGCTGGGTATCAAAACCATCACCGCATTACTTAATCAAGTCCCCCTTGCGCAATTATTCACATTAAACCAAGATGAGCTTTGTAAGCTTGGGCTGCAAGAAAATGTTGCTGCTAACTTAGCGTGCACAGATTGGTCTCGTATCGAGCACATACTGGCTTATTGTCAACGTCAGCAAATTCATGCTGTATCTTTGTTTTCTCCTGAATATCCCGAGCAACTAAAAGAGATCTGTAATCCTCCCTTAGTACTATTTTGCAGAGGGAATATTGCGTTATTAAAACAACCACAAATTGCGATTGTTGGTAGTCGCAGTTCAACGAGAACTGGGCTTGGGCTTGCACATGAATTTGCACAGGGCTTAAGTCGCTCAGGGTTGGTGGTGACGTCGGGTATGGCAAGAGGAATTGATGGCGCAGCGCACCAAGGTGCACTTGATGTTCAAGGAGAAACCATTGCCGTGCTAGGGACAGGTGTTGATGTTGTTTACCCCAAACGCCATCAACGGCTTTATGAAGATATCGTGCAGCATGGTTTGGTGGTGAGTGAATTCTTACCAAACACTCAAGCAAATAGTAATCATTTTCCGCGGCGCAATCGCATAATCTCGGGTTTATCTTTGGGTGTTTTGTTGGTTGAAGCCGAAGTAAAAAGTGGCTCGCTGATCACCGCACGCTATGCATTGGAGCAAAATAAAGAAGTGTTTGCGATCCCTGGCTCAATTAAAAATCGATTAAGTAGCGGTTGTCATTACCTGATCAAGCAAGGGGCAAAACTCACCGAAAATATTGAGGATATTTTGGAAGAAGTGAGCTTTTTTTGTGAAAACAGTCTATATAGTATAGAAATAGGGGAGCAAAAAGAGGAGCAATGTCCCGTATTAGAAAACCTTGGCTTTGAGGTGACGTCAGTTGACACTTTAACGCAAAGGACCCAGTGGCCAGTAGAGCAGGTGATTGCCAGACTATTGGACCTAGAACTCGAAGATAAAGTAGAGCGTGTACTCGACGGCTACATAAAACTCGCGAGGGGTTAAGAAGATGTTTGATATTTTAATGTATTTATTTGAGAACTATATTCACAGTGAGGCAGAAATCTTTGTCGAACAAAACGAACTCACCGATGAACTCCTTCGCGCCGGCTTTAATCAAGGCGAAATATACAAAGCGCTTGATTGGCTTGAGCAACTTGCAGATTTACAACACAGTGACGAAAACCCCTATTTAAATGCTAAACCGGACCATGCAACACGGATCTACACCGACAGCGAGTGCAATATGCTAGACGTTGAGAGCCGTGGTTTTTTAATGTTTGTGGAACAAGTCGGAGTGATTGACAGTACCACCAGAGAAATGGTGATGGATCGTTTATTCGCGTTGGATAAAACCTATATCAGCCTAGATGATTTAAAGTGGGTGATACTAATGGTGCTATTTAATGTGCCGGGTAAAGAACATGCTTATGCGCAGATGGAAGATCTGATTTTTACCGAGCCTGCATCTGTAGTTCATTAACTCTGTTCTAGCATGACAAGTTTCCTTCGGTAAGTTGAGGTTTTGACCTCAGCTTACCGCCTTTCAAATAATGTTCCTGCTTAGTTGAAAACACTGATATCAAATACTTGCAAGGAGGAATTTCATCATTTCCT
This sequence comes from Pseudoalteromonas sp. OANN1, assembly GCF_024124685.1. Lineage (NCBI taxonomy): Bacteria > Pseudomonadati > Pseudomonadota > Gammaproteobacteria > Alteromonadales > Pseudoalteromonadaceae > Pseudoalteromonas > Pseudoalteromonas sp. OANN1. Next base: position 6,420 of record NZ_JAMXSE010000017.1, on the reverse strand, counting down.
TGACCCTAAAAACGAGGCTATTATATTAGGCGCATACTTGCATAAGGGGGCGGTGGTAAAGCGATGAGTAAAATAGACCATGCATTATTTAATGCAGACAAACATGCATTAGAAAAAGAGTATGAAGTATGCCCAGAATGTGGCTCTGAGCTGGTAATCAAAAACAGTAAAAATGGTCCATTTATTGGCTGCGCTAGCTACCCAACTTGTGATTATATTCGCCCACTCGCACACCATGATAGCCATGTAATTAAAGTACTAGAAGATGTGGCTTGTCCTGAATGCGGCAAAGATTTAGTGATAAAAAATGGCCGCTATGGCATGTTTATTGGCTGTACGGGGTATCCTGATTGCCACTATATTGGTCATGAAGATGCGCCACCCACAGCGGCGTTGCCAGCGTGTCCAAAATGCCAAAAAGGCAACCTAATTCAGCGTAAAAATAAGTTTGGTAAACACTTTTATAGTTGTGACACTTATCCAAGTTGTAAGTATACCTTGAACGCCAAGCCTGTAGAGCAGACCTGCCCTGAGTGTCATTGGCCCGTGCTGGTGGAGAAAACCCGAGCGGGTAAAGCTGTGCTACAATGCCCGCAGAAATCATGTCAAAAGATAGTGGAAATACCGTGAGTAATGACAATAAAGCGGATACTGCGACAATAACAACGCCTGAGTCAGCACTTCAAGCTGGCGAAGTGATCTGTTATCCAACGGAAGCCATTTATGGTTTAGGCTGTGATCCTGATAACCAAGATGCGGTCACTAAGTTACTAACAATCAAATCTCGACCCATAGAAAAAGGGTTAATCTTAATCGCCGACAATTATGGTCAATGTTTGCCCTACGTGGATGACAATAAAATCCCGATGGATAAGCGCGCTGATATTTTTTCGTCATGGCCTGGCGCCATTACTTGGTTATTGCCAGCGAAAGCCAGTACGCCGCATTGGTTAACAGGGGGACACGACACTATCGCTATTCGAGTTACTAGCCACCCCATTGTAAAGCAGTTATGTCAACGCTTTGGTAAGCCGATTGTATCTACCAGTGCCAATGTAACGGGTCAAACTCCAGTTGCTTCGTTGTCGGATGCTCGTAGCCAGTTTGGCTCACAAGTTGGCTATTATGTTGAAGGTGAGTTAGGCGGTAATACGACCCCAAGCGTCATTAAAAATGCAATGACTGGCCAAGTGATCCGAGGATAAAAAGTACCATGAGTAAAATAAACCTAGAGACCGTTAAAGCCTTTTTATTACAACTACAAGATAATATCTGCCAAGGCTTAGAGGCTGCCGATGGTAACGCTCAGTTTGTTGAAGATGCCTGGGAGCGTGCTGAAGGTGGTGGCGGTCGCACTCGCGTGATCCGTAATGGCGATGTTATTGAGCAAGGCGGGGTAAACTATTCACATGTTTTTGGCGCTTCTATGCCAGCCTCAGCGACGGCGCACCGTCCAGAGTTAGCAGGCAGAAGCTTCCATGCCTGTGGGGTATCTTTAGTGATCCATCCCAAGAATCCCAATATTCCAACTAGTCACGCCAATGTGCGTTTTTTCATTGCTGAGAAAGAAGGTGAAGAGCCGATTTGGTGGTTTGGTGGTGGTTTTGATTTAACGCCATTTTATCCAGTTCTTGAGGATGTGAAGCACTGGCACCAAGTTGCAAAGGATTTGTGCGCACCATTTGGTGACGCGGTATACGGTGACTACAAAAAGTGGTGTGATGAATATTTCTATTTAAAACATCGAGATGAGACTCGAGGTGTGGGTGGTTTATTCTTTGATGACTTAAACCAATGGGGCTTTGAAAAGAGCTTTGCATTTATGCAAGCTGTTGGTAACGGCTTCCTTGATGCTTATCTGCCTATTGTTGAAAAACGCAAAGATACACCGTATAGCGAACAAGAGCGTCAATTCCAGCTATATCGCCGAGGCCGTTACGTTGAATTTAATCTGGTATGGGATCGAGGCACATTGTTTGGTCTACAAACAGGTGGACGTACCGAGTCTATTTTAATGTCGATGCCACCATTGGCACGTTGGGAGTATGACTTCCAGCCAGATCCAGGATCGAAAGAAGCTGAGCTGTATAATTATCTTACGCCAAAGAATTGGTTGGCGATGTAATAGAGTAAAAAGGAGCCTCGGCTCCTTTTTACTTTTAGCGGTTCACTTAGTTTAATTTAAATCCGCGCACTTGCTCATCCAAATCGCGCGCAAGGGTGAGTAACTCCTCACTGATCTGTTTAGAGCCGTGGGCATCAACTAGTGAGCGTTCAGCATTATCGCTAATCGCGACTACGCTACGATTGATTTCTTCAGCGGCCAAGTTTTGCTGCTCAGTGGCATCGGCAATTTGCAGGTTTAAGGCATTAATTTCGTGCATCTGTGTCGAGATGTCTTTTAGCGCTTGTGCCACTTTCTTGACCTGATGTGCGCGGTCATCTGCTTCTTCGCAAGAAGCACTCATTGCTGCCACGGTTTGTTGTGCCTCGGACTGTAGCTTATCGATAGTGCGTTTGATTTCATCGGTTGAGTCATGTGTTCGTGTCGCAAGTGTTCTGACTTCGTCCGCAACAACCGCAAACCCTCTTCCTGCTTCCCCGGCGCGCGCGGCTTCTATTGCTGCATTGAGCGCTAAGAGATTGGTTTGCTCCGCGATACTACTGATCACTTCGAGTACTTTACCCACTTCAAGAGTTTGTGCTTGAAGCTGAGAAACTTGTTCTGCAGCTTGCCTTACATCTTGTGCTAATTGGTTGATACTTTGCTCAGTATGATTAGCAACAGCCATGCTTTCCTCTGCGAGGTGATTGCTGCTATCCGACTTTTCTGATGCAAAGTGGGTGGTATTTTTTACTTCACTTGAAGAGCTTTCAAGCTCATTAATCGCGGCTGCAACAGAGTCCGTCCCTTGTTTTTGCTCTTGAATGGCAAGCTCAGTGGTTTCCGCTGAAGCATATATAGATTCTGCTGAGTGAATAAGTATTTTCGAAGAGTTGGATAACTGCGCAATATTGTCTTTAAAGCTATCCATCATTTTATTGAAGTTAATCGCCAAGCGTCCAAGCTCGTCATCGACTTGGTCGTCTATTCGTAATGATAGGTCTTTATTCGTCGTTGCGAGGCGCATGGTTCGGCCTAGCGTTTTTAGTCGTACTATAAAGAGCTTCCTAAAAAGTACGCCTAAAATCACAAAGGTGGTAATAAAGATAGCAGAGAGAAGCGCAGTGCTAAACCAGGTATTAGTCTGTACCGTATTATCAATATCATCCAAAGAGTAGCTGATCCGCACAACACCGAGCACATCGCCTTCCTTTGCCTGATGACAACCCAAGCAATTTGTTCCTTTATAGCTTTCTTTGGCCACCATCGGCTTTAAATAAGTCATGATGCGACTACCGTCGCGCTGTTCAATAACTAAGGTTTCTTTCCCGTTCAATGCATCAAACTCAGCCTCAGAGTTAGGTGCTTGATTTGCATTACCTGGACCGTAAAGCTTATTAACTTGCTCGGAGCGGATAATATGCGCATCTTCGATATTTGGATGATTGCGAATTTTATCACTCAGAATTTCACGGTTTGCCATGGTGCCGGTCAGCATCATAGTATTGATAGAGTCAAAGTAATTATCTGCCAGTAGCTTAATATTACTTTCGACGGTTTCTTCAGCGAGCGTCTTTTGTTGACTGCTGCTACTAAGGATACTGGCAATCAAGACGAGCACGCCCGTCACTGCCAGTAACGCATAAATTTTATGTTGAATAGATTTCACACGCATCGCACCTGTACACAATTAGAACAGTGATTATGCATCTCTACTCAAGAACGGGACTTGACCTAGCGCAAAATAGTCGTGTAATTTTAATTAACTAATACTTTAGTTTTATTGCTGATTAATCATATGTGTCGCAAGCTGAGCGAGGGACTGCCTTAATCCTTCTCTTAATAATGGATTTCCTACCTCTAAGTCCAATGCTTTATTCATGCAGTGCATCCATTGATCCCGCAAATCTTGGTCGATAGGAAAGGGCATATGGCGCATTCTTAAACGTGGGTGGCCGTATTTTTCTGCAAAAAGATCTGGCCCGCCTAACCAACCAGAAAGAAATTCAAAAAATACCTGTCTGATCCTATCTAATGGTTGTGGATGCATATCGTAAAGCGGCTTTGCATAGGGGTCTGTTGCCATAATATCGTAAAAGCGGTTAGCAAGATCGCGCGCGCCTTGTTCTCCACCAATGATTTCATAAGGTGTTTTTTCTGGAGTGGGGGCACTATTTGTTTGTTCTACGGTTGCATCTTTATTAAAGATACGTTTAATTAACTGCTTCATAATGACTCTTTCAAGGCGCTCTTATAACGATGGACAAATACGCGGTATTCGGTAATCCGATAAAACATTCTAAATCGCCAGCAATCCATGCGCAATTCGCACAGCAATGCCAGCAGCAATTAGAATACGAGGCTATTTTGGCACCAGAAGATGCCTTTATTCAAACTGCATCGACATTTTTTGCCCAAGGTGGCTGTGGTGCGAATGTGACTTTACCTTTTAAAGAGCAGGCATTTGCCTTTGCAGATACCCTCACCGAACGAGCTAAGCTCGCTGGTGCCGTCAATACCCTAATCAAACAGCAAGATGGCAGTATTACAGGCGATAATACAGATGGTGCAGGTCTGGTGCGAGATCTCATGAAACACCAAACTAAACTTGAGGGAGCTAACGTACTATTGATTGGTGCAGGTGGCGCCGCCAAAGGCTGTATCTATCCGCTCCTCCAGGCCGGAGCAAAACGGATCGTCGTGACCAACCGTACTGAGTCAAAGGCATTGCAACTAGCAGAGCAATTTGCCTCGTATGGAGAGGTTACAGGGTGTGGCTTAAACAATACCCCCGACATTGGTTTCGATATTGTGATTAACTCCACCTCATCGAGCATCACAGGGCAAGTGCCAGACGTTAGTCCTACTGTTATTACATCCTGCTTAGTTGCCTACGATATGTTCTACAGCGACCAGCAAACAAGTTTCTTAGGCTGGGTGGCGCAACACAATCAACAAACGCAATTGATAGATGGCATAGGTATGTTAGTTGAGCAGGCCGCAGAAGCGTTTTACCAGTGGCGAGGGGTGAGACCTGATACGTCCGAAACATTTAGGCTTATTAGAGGGTAAATATGAATCAAGCAATACTGTTTAATGATGACATCAGTTATAAACAGGGAGAATTAACGTTTACGGCGATGGCTAGTGGTCAGCTGATCCGCTGTAAAATTGCAACCAAGCTTGAGCAGGACGCGGCAATAGCACACTTTGCTCAGCACCAATTCGATTATGAAATGCAGGCTGAGCAATTAATAGAGGATGAAGCGTTTAATGAGGCGGGAGAGATAAGCTTAGCTTTCCTCTAAATATTCATCTTTCAGTTCCACGTAATTTTGGGCGGACACTTTTAAAAACTGTAGCTCTTGTTCGGTGAGGGGTCTGGCTTGTTTTACTGGACTACCGACATATAAAAAACCGGACTCAAGATTTTTATTAGGCGGGACAAGTGCACCACCACCAATAATAACGTCATCTCCTACGGTGACGTTGTCCATAATAATTGCACCCATACCTACGAGAATACGATTACCAAGTTTGCAACCATGCAACATGACTTTATGACCAACAGTCACATCATCACCAATAATAAGCGGGTAACCGTCAGGTACTGAAGCGCTCTTTCTTGTTAAATGCAGTACGCTGCCGTCTTGAACATTGGTTCGTTTCCCTATCTTGATGTAGTTCACATCGCCTCTGGCTGCAACCAATGGCCAAACGCTGCTATCTTCGCCAACTTCAATATCACCGACCAAAACGGATGATTCATCAATATAAACGCCTTGTGCCAAGCGCGGGGATTTACCTTTATAACTTCTAAGCATGTCTAGATTACTCATCTCTCGTGTCTTGTGTCACTAGTGTAGAGTGTTGAATTGTAAAACTCTAGTACGAAAAAACTGCAAAAAGATAAGCAAAAGTGTCAAAAATAAGCGTTTCGCTTCATTTTTGCTCGAACAAACGTTTTTTCGCAATTTTCTTAAAAAAAGGGTTGCACTAAAATCGGATCGCCCTATAATGCGACCCCACTGACACGGGGCGCCACGCTGAAAAGCAAAGCAGCAACGAGTTAGCGTCAAGTAAAACTTAAGTTCGAAACTTCTGCTAAAGAAATTCAAAATTAAGTGTTGACAAAAAATCGGGAATGCTTAGAATGCACATCCCTCGAAGCAACGAAATGTTTCGAAACGTTCTTTAAAAATATGAAGCAATCATCTGTGTGGGCACTCGTACAGATTGAGTTCTAACAGCAGATTCTAGTTCGCTAGATGACGCAAACAAATTTAGAGTCTCAATTTCTTATGAGTGACTATATA
>NZ_JAMXSE010000016.1:0-129445 GCF_024124685.1 Pseudoalteromonas sp. OANN1 | reverse complement strand
TATGTCGCGGATAAATTATCGGCCAAGAAAGTGTTTGAGCTTTAAGCAGCCAGCAGTGGTATTCAAAGAAATGACACAGGCTGCTTAATTTTGTAGAGAGTGTCGCACTTCAGAGTTGAATTCGGGACTAATTAGTGGTCATATTGAGTACTCTAGTCGAAAATGAGAATATTAAAGAACTGAAATCATTGGTTTTTATGTTGGCGCAAACCTTGCTGTCTCAAGGTTTCTTTAATTTCATAATGGATTAAAAAATGAGAAACCTCGGATATTTTTTGTTTTTACTAATTTTTGCGTCAGGTTGTACTACAAACAATAGAGACCAAAGTCACACTCTCAACGAAGAAAAACGCCAACCAAATGACGTTACTATTGTAGAAGAGGTCGTTTTTGAAAGCGAAGGTGTAAAATTATCAGGGAGCATGTATATACCTAAAGATGCACGAGCTGCGGTAGTATTAGTGCACGGCTCTGATCCTGTCCCACGCATGACTAAGTTAGCACAGTCATTGGCTAAGAAAGGCTTACTAGTTTTGACATATGATAAGCGCGGTGTTGGTGAATCTGGTGGCGTTTACGTAGGGCCTCAGGTGGGAACCAATAATATAAGTGTTGATAATTTAACTTTGCTTGCGAAAGATGCAAGTGCTGCGGTAGATGTGGTTCATGGTTATGACAAAGAGTTATCGATTGGACTTATTGGCGCGAGTCAGGCTGGCTGGATTATTCCAATTGCCGCACTCAATAATCAATCAGTAGAGTTTATGGTTCTCTTCAGTAGCCCTACAATCACAACTCTGGAACAACTTAGGTTTCAGTTTTATACAAATGGTAGAGAAGACTTTTGGAAAACTCATACTGATGAAGAATCGCGTGAACATACGTTAAATGATCCTGACAGATATGATTTTAAAGCAACGGACCCGAAAATTTCTTTGAATTCTTTATCGATACCTGGGCTCTGGCTCTTCGGAGAGCAGGACATACAGGTCCCAGTCAAAATGTGTATCGAGCAACTGAATAGGATGAAAGCTAAAGGCAAGCCTTTTGAATATGTATTATTTCCATCGCTAGGCCACAATACTAATAAAGCAGAGCCTCTAGATATTGCGATACAATGGATAAAGCAAAATAATTTTTCCCACTAATTCGCAATTGTTGTTTTGCTGATGTTGATCAAATAGAAGAGCGTAGTTAACTAATGGCTCAAATGTGACGAAGCGGCTATGCCGAGCGTCACTGAGCTCTCTTGCTGCTAGGTCGACTTTATGAGCACCCTAAATGAATCTCCGCTTCTGACAGTTCAAGTTTAGACTTGTCCAGTTTAACGGATATCGGTGTTTAACACCGACCCAAACCTTATACGCTACCTTCTGATTCTATGACCAAAATTCTCGCCTCGCCACGAGGATGAGCAACATGCTCAGTGCCAATTGACGCATAAAAAATATCACCAGTTTGCAATAGGGCTGATTGCTCAACGCCATTCTCTTTGTAAAACATGTCAACCGCACCATCTAACACAACAAAGACTTCTTCACCGTCATTAACATGCCACTTATAAGGCTGATCAGAATGTTAGTTTATAAGTCGAGTGTACTCACAAACTAGGTTGGGTTTTGGCGAAGTTTATCTTGGAGCAGAAATTCGGAGGCGTTTACCTTTGATACACGTCGAGAAAGCTGCCTTTTATCACATCAAAATGGGAATCTAGGTATTTTCCCTAAAGTAACATCGAACCCCATCTAGCTGTATATCGATATTCAAGTTTGGAAGTCCTGATATGACTGAAATGGGAGGTTATCTTCTGCAAAGCCAATCAAGCAGAACAAGATAATTGCGGCTCTCCCAACGAATTTCAAGTCAGCTTGAATGTAATACTATGTAATATCTTCATGAACGGCCTTGTGTTAATTTTTTTATATATTTGTTAGTCATTGCGGTCAACAGTACGTTGGCAGTTAATCAGGGGCGGTTTGTTATGGTAAATGTAGTCCAAGTTATTTTATTTCTCTCATGTCTTAGCTTTTTCGTCGTTGCAAAAGAGGCTAACAGTACTCAACAATTACCTGATGGGTATATATATTCTGGGCAGGGTGACCCTATAACCAAAAGGCGACCAGAGCCAACCACTATCGAAGTTTTGATTAACAAAAAGTACTTTGAAATTTGTGAAGAAGAGCTTGGTCAAATTCCTGTTGAAAAGGTTGATTGCACGTTGGCTCAGCCGATCCCCATGACCAGAACCATGGCAGACGGCTCTGTTGTTTCTCTAAACCGCCACAACACGCCGGCAAGCATTCCAAGGTTTGGTAGTGGAAGTGAGCAAGTCAGTTTTAATAGCAGTGGTTTTGCTGATATTACCACTTGTGACAAACCCAGTGCGATATTCCGCGATATGAAAAATGTTGGCTGTGTTCCCGGTGACAGAATTAAATACATTAATAATGTATTGGCTAATGGTAATAAAGTTGACTGGGTTTATATATGTAGAAAAAACAACAAGATAATGGATGATCCACATCTTTATAACGAGCTTGGCATGATAGGCTACAACCGAGACACTGGGAAAACCTGTTTTTTTGCTGGTCAGCCAACATTAGAAGCGGAAGTTAAGGGGAAATGGACCTTAACTTCAGTGGATGAAAAAACTGGCAAAACTAGAGAAGAGATTAAAAATAAAGCGGCTATTCCTCTAGTTACCGGTAAGGAAATTCCACCACCAAATTTCACCGACTTTGATCCCGAGTCGGTCAAACATTGGTCATTACCTGTTGGTGGTTGTGTCGGCTGTCATTCTCAGGGACCATTTGTACGTTTTCCTTTTACAGAGCCTGTTGCCTGCGCTGTTGATCCTAAAACTCAATCCTGCTCACAGCATTACAACAGCATAAAGGAATGTGAAGCGGCTAGGGAAAATATGCCTCGTCGCGAGCGCCTAAATACCAAGTGTGAAAGTGTTATTCCAAAGCGTCGGCCCGGTATGTTGTACGATCCTATATCACCGTTTGATCAGAAAGGAGAGCTTGCAGCTTATATAGATGAGTTAGCTCAATCTGAAGGTTTTGACACCGAAGATGGGTATTATAAAAACTTGAAGAAGAATGAATGGAATCACCCGATGCGATTAATGGACGAAGAAGCCAAGCCTTGTACCGTTTGTCATGCCATAGGTAATGCTGATTACGGCGATCGATTTGTGCACTCAGGCTTTGTCCTTGGGCAGCTAAACCCAGCTGATGTTAAAAAGTATCACATTCGCTCAAAACTTTACTTAAGTAATGTTTCCAAAACATTGCGAAACCAAGGCTTTCACGACAAGAAAGTACTAACCGATGGGTTACTGCCGCTTAATCTTGAGCATGATTCAGTGGCTGAACGAAACGCCGAGCGCGAGAAACAAAGCATTGCTCGTTATATCAAGGCGATAAAACACATCAAAGGTTGTTCTGCGAAAGACAATAACTGTTCATGGGACGAACACTGGACCATGACCAGGGTAAAAGAACAACCGCTTAAATATCTCCAGGACCATTGTAGCTTCTGCCATACCAGCGATATGGCTTCACCTAGATTGGTCACGGAAACCGACTTTAAGCGGCTTGAAATACGCGAGCGGATCATTAACCGTTTATATGAAACCGTCAACCCTATGCCGCCAAGTGGGCAGTTTCCCGATGATGTAAAAGCCGTTCTAACAGAATACTTGCGTGCAAAATAAAGGGGTAAAGATATGGATACCGAATTAAAAAGACAGATCAAAAGCAGTATTGAAGATAAACGAGCTGACATAATAGAACTGATTGAACTCGGTCGAGAGCTTGCGTCAGATGAGTCAGGCCATATCAATCACGGCCCCAATACTTCAATGGGGGTTCCCAAAAATACCTTACCTAAGTGGGACGATATTCAGTTGTTAACTGCCCAACTCGCAAAAAAGCCGCTATTTGACGGAGAAACTGTCAATACTCAGCTGGTTATTGGTCCCAGAGCTAAAAGCCCTTTAGTGTTGGATATACCCATGTTTGTTTCAGACATGAGTTATGGTGCCTTATCAAAAAACGCTAAAATAGCGTTAGCTAAAGGAGCAAACTACGCAGGTACTGGCATTTGCTCTGGCGAAGGAGGAATACTGGCAGAGGAACTGGCCGCCAATAATCGTTACCTGTTTGAAATGGGGACTGCTCGAAACGGTATTAAACCAGGTAAAGAAGCAGAATTTTTTGAAAAATATAACGGCAAAGTTAAAGCCTTCCACTTTAAAGGCGGACAAGCCGCGAAAACGGGTACCGGCGGTCATTTACCAGGCGCTAAAGTTACCAAAGAGATTGCTGAGGTGCGTCATATTGCAGAAGGCCAAACAGCAATCTCTCCTCCTACCTACGAGGACTTTACAAGTCCGGGTGAATTCAAAGACTTTGCTGACCTGATAAGGGAAGGGCTGGATGGCGTGCCCATTGGTTTTAAAATCAGCGCAAACCATATTGAACGTGATATTCAGTTTGCTTTGGATGCCACTGCTGATTACATCATCCTTGATGGCCGAGGTGGTAGTACAGGTTCTGCACCCAATATATTTAGAGATCATATTTCTGTTCCAACTATTCCTGCGCTAGCCCGAGCAAGAAATTATCTTGATGCCCAGGGAATAAAAAAGGGAGCCTCAGATTCAGTAACCCTAATCATTACAGGTGGGCTAAGGGTCCCGGCTGATTTTATCAAAGCTATGGCGCTGGGAGCGGATGGTATTGCTTTATCAAACAGTGTGCTGCAGGCAATAGGTTGTGTTGGCGCAAGAATTTGTAATTCAGGTAACTGCCCGGCAGGCATTGCTACTCAGGATCAAAATCTGGTTAATAAACTGAACATAGCTAATAGAGCGGATGATCTCGATAGTTTCTTTTATGCCAGTACACACCTTATGCAAATTATGGCAAGAGCCTGTGGTCACAATTCATTAAGTCAGTTTTCCATGGACGACTTAACCACCTGGCATAAAGAAATATCGGAATTAACCGGTATTGCTTATGCCGGAATTACAAACGATTTTACTCCGGTTGAATTACCTGATAGTGCGGGTAAGCTGGCTTTACATGACCTAATCAGTCAGAGCAAAATAAAAATATCTGCTGTCAAACAGTTGGAAAGCTTTGAGCAACTGTGTGAAGGTGTGACATTAGCGAGCGGCAGTGAACAGGCCTATTTAACACAAAAACAGTATGTTGAAGCAGGTTACCCGTTAGAAATAGTCCTGAATACCTTAGGTGTTGGAGCATTAATGCGGTTGGTACCACCCGTTGGAGGGGGAAATACGTATTCTTCCCATTTGGAACCTTATTACGTAGGGAAATTTCAGATTAGTCAAATAGAATGGCAGCGAGTGACAGGTACAACACCAAGTGAGTTTAAACTTGATGATAACCCAGTGAATAAAGTAACTCGTCAAGAGTGTGTTGACTTTGCTGCAAAATTGAATAGTGATCTGGTGGGCACTGGTTGGGAAGTTTCTTTGCCAAGTGTAGAAGAATGGATCCATGCTTGCCGTGCAGGTACTACAACACAATATTATTCCGGCCCTCTGCCATTGAACAAACAAGGCAAGGAGTTATCTGGTATGTCTCCAGCACAAGCCCATAGCAATGATATGCTTAGAGTTGGCACAATAGCGCCACCTAATGCTTATGGTTTGTACGATCTTTATAGCTATATTTACGACTTTACCATGACCAACGACTTTTCTGGTCAAGATATCTATTTGCGGGGTGGATACTATAGCGGTTTCTTTGGAAGCGAACAACGCAGTGGTTCAGATCCGAATGGACCCGCAGCCAACTTTAAAAGCTTTAGATTGGCCCTAAGATATGTTGGAAAGTAATAACTTTTTGTTGGCATATGCATGTGTTTTAACTGGTAATGCCACCAGCTAATTAGTATTCGAGGGGTTCTATGTTACTTTCGAGGGGGGAAAATCCCTAGAACCCCAAACTGTGGGATTTTTTGCAATATGTCAATTCACCAGCTCATCCCTCGGTTTGGTGCTACAGGATTAAAGTTCCGGCTCAACAGGTTATCAGTAATGGCATCACTGTATTTACGCTTGGTTGTTACCTTATAAGTTACTCGTTGAGTAACAACTAAGCCAAGTGTTGCCCCATTAACTTTTGAACGCCATACTGTAACTCCCCCAGAAAAATGAAACAGTTCATAAGTAGAATTTTCCATTAACTAAAATAGGAAAATTTAAGATGAGAAAAAGCAAGTTCACCGAAACTCAAATTGTCAGCATGATCAAGGAAGCTGAGTCAGGTATTCCCGTGCCAGAAATCTGCCGTAAACACGGTATCGGCCAAAGTACATTTTACAAATGGCGCTCAAAGTATGGTGGTATGGAAGCGTCTGATATTAAACGCCTCAAAGAGCTTGAAGAAGAAAACCGTAAGCTAAAAGATATGTTTGCAACGCTTAGCCTAAAGCACTCGATGCTTGAGGATATCATTGCAAAAAAGCAGTAAAAACAAGTAGGCGCAGGGCTTGGATTGAGCATTTAAGAACTCAATTTAATGTCAGCGTCGCATTTGCTTGTGAAGTGGAGTTACAATTTTCACAGAAATTTAAGCACAGATTTCCGGATAATTTATCCTTACGTTCACTTTGGTGAGTGCAGCCCTAACCGGTTGCCTTCTGTATCTAAAAATAACGCGAAAAAACCGCTTTCGTCTGCATGTGGGGTCTTGGGGGCCAGTATTTTTCCACCGTTTTCTTCTACTTTTGATAGCACCAGCTGTAAATCTTCACCCGCGTTTAAATACAGAGTGACGCCAGTGCTGGAAGGAGTGCAACCTTCACCTTGAACAATCACACCTACGGTAGATTGCCCTTCGTACGGGAAGAGTGCCATTGTCATTTCAGGTATATCAATGATTTCAATCGTGACAGTGAAAATGTTGCTGTAGAATTTTACGGCACGCGTTAAATCGGTTGCTGGAATTTCAAAAATTGATGCGAAGTTATGCATGTTGCCATCCTTATTTTCTTATGTGTGGCTGCCAGCACATGGTGTGACTAGCCCTGAGATTGATGGACTCGTGTAGGGTTTAACGAGTACTGTTGTAAGATAGAGTGAGTGGGCAGCAATCAATTGTAAAAAAGCGACAGCATCGGCAGTGTCAATTTCAATTAGTGCATAAATTGAAGCGTCTTTGTTATCGTTGTAGTCGCCTTTTGGTGAAGGGATTACATATCAGCTGCAACATGGCAATAAACCTATTGCTACCCAAAAATACGCTCCTTGGGTAGCAATAATGGTTAGATCTTAATTTTCAGAAATGGTGATTTGGCTGTAGTTTACGTCATCGTTTACGGTCCAAGCTTTAAATGATAAATACTCAGCATCCTCAGAGACATTATCTTTGTATACTCGGTATGAGAAACGAACTTGCTCTACACCCTCCGGTAGATTTAAGACCTTAAAGTCTTTTAAATTAACTTTCAGCGTGTACTTCTCGTTATAATCTTTGTAAGAAACCGTCACTTGTATAGATCGGATATCAGTATCTTTTTTTGCAGTTCCGTTAACGAATTGAACGAAGAGATGCGTCTGTGAAGTCGTTGGGTTGTCAAAGAAAACCTTGCTTGTCACTATGTCTCCTTCAGCAGCTTGAGTGCAATAGCCCGGTACATTCTCAAGTTTAAAGATCTTTTTAATGATACATTCTTTTCCTGTGTCGTTTCTCTGCCCTTGATAACTTCTTGAGATAGTCTTGATATGAGAGACACGACTAAAGTTCATTGCAATAAATTCACTTAAATCAAGAGTGGCTCTGTAATAGTCTGTCTCAGCACGACTGAACCATGCTTGCAGTGTTAATTTTTCTCCTTGTTGTGCATTTGGCAATGATAAACCTTTAATCCATACACTTTGTGTGCCTTTAGGAATGGAGATGTCTGCAAGGTCTGACACATCTAAGATGTTAGGCCAAGTAGCTCCACCATCAAAGCTGATATATACAATCGATGTATATTGCTCTTTTGCATTTTTCAACTCATGTTGGAATTGGATGTTCAATTGTTCAGTGCCAAGACTTTCCTCTGTGAAATTGACTTTAAAGATAAATTCGTTGCTATACGGAACAGAAGTCGCCGTTACGCTTTCAATACTTGTGAACTCTACTTTGGGGGCGACACTAATTACTTTCATGGAGCGGGGGGCTGAGAAATCAAGATAATCCCCATTTTTTGCAAGATTGTTCTCGAGCATATTATTACTGACATCACCTGTGAATGTGGCTATGCGGTTATAAGACAAATTATCCCAGTCACTGAGTACGACACCTAATCCCTCTGGTGCTATAACTTCAACCTCATGTCGGTAAATATAGCTAGGCAGTGAATAACCTGAGGTTTCACCTGCTTGCAAGCAGTACAGCTCCCCCGTTTTTAAACTTTTTATGCACGCTTGTTGTGGACTATCAACGTTAATTACAGACATGGATCGGGGAGTAGAAAAGTTAAGCATTTCGCCATTTCGAGCTTGTACATTCATTAACCGACCGTTGTTTGTATATCCAGTAAAGGTTGCTAGTCGGTTATAAGATAAATTATCCCAGTCACTTAACACCACCCCTAGTCCTGGTGGCGCTATCACTTCTACTGCATGCCCGTAGATGTAGTTAGGTAGGCTATATCCTGATCTCTGCCCTGCTTCTAAGCAGAACTTATCGCCAGTATCTAGGCTACGGATACAAGCTTGGGGTTGGGATTGTGTACTTACAACCCTCATGGAGCGAGGGTGAGAGAAGTCTAACTCTTGACCATCTTTCGCTGTGACCCTTTGTAGTTGGGCATTGTTTGTGTATCCAGTAAATGTTGCGATGCGATTGTAAGATAAATTATCCCAGTCACTTAGCATTACCCCCAATCCCGGAGGAGCAATCACATCGACTTCATGGTTGTAAATATGGTCAGGTAATGAATACCCTGAGCGTTCACCTGCTTTCAAACAATATGATTCTTGTGTCTGCCGACTAACAATGCAGGCACTGTCGTCGCTCATTGCTGCATGTGTAAGAGGAGGTAAAGCTAATATTGCTAAACCCACTAGCTGTAGTGTAACTACCTTATGTATGCTTACCATTTTTATAGCCTTAAATTATTAGTTAGTGTAAAGTTTGGGTGAATTGCCGTTCATTTTTTATACTATTTCGTTTTTTTGAATTTTTATATAGTATTTTTGTATGTATATTTCGTTAATAAAATTGCATGTTAATGAGAAGGGATTAGTAATGGAACTGTAATAAACGCTGGAGTGGAGCTAAATGTTTAAAATTATTGCAATTATCGGAATAAGAGTTTGTTCAACTCGTTGAAGTGAGGTTGAAATGTCGAGTTTTGATAGTGAAGTAAAAGGCTCAACGTATGTTTGGTTGGGTAATGGTTGTACGTCAGATAAAAGCTTTGACAACATTAAGTTTTCTGTTTTTTCCACTCTAGATGACTTAATGAAACGGATCGAGAGCAACGCCCAAATTGTGCTAATCGTTCTAGGTACGGATGTAGCTCAGCAGAGTCGGGTTTTAATGGCTCTGCGAAGTCATGAGTATTTATGGTGTAGTTATATATGCGTTACAAACCAATGTAAGTTGTCGGCTGTACTAGCTAATGGTGTTTGGAATGCCCAATGTGTTCACGAGTATCAGCTATTTCTCCAGCGAAGCAATCGTTTAGCGATAGGTCATGAATCAATTGAATCAACGATGACGAAGCTGTTGGCCTACTTATGGATTTTTAAAGATGCAGAGGTGATGCCAAGCCATGATTCGGGCATTAAGAGTATTTATTCCTATCCCCTACTAGAAAGCTTTGGCGTAGCGCCACAGGAGATCTTTACTTGGTTGTCAGGTATTCGAAGACGAAAGGTTATCGAACCAAAACAACTAATCGACCGAGTTCGCTTCTGCCGAAGTTGTCGGTCTGGTCATTTAAATTACGTTGATGCTTGTCCTAGCTGTCAGAGCATCGATATTGAGTTAGTCACAAGTTTACATTGCTTTAATTGCGGTCATGTAAATGAAGAGGCTAAATTTAAACATGGCGTAGGGTTAAGTTGCCCTAACTGTAGTACTCGGCTTCGTCATATTGGTGTTGATTACGACCGTCCCATTGAAAACCAAAAGTGCAATCAGTGTCATAGTAGCTTCGTTGATGCAGAAGTGATTGCTAACTGCTTTAGTTGTAATGAATGCAATAGTGTAGACGATTTAATTATTCAGAATATTCACAGCTTTGGTATATCTCAGGCAGGAAAAAGTCTAATAAAGTTGGGAAATCGCTTTAATAATGTTCACTTACCCGGGGCTGAAGCAGTTGACTATGCTCACTTTGAATGGCTCGTTAAGTGGCAAAATCAGTTGGGAATACGCCATCAACAACAGCACTCTATAGTCAGAGTAGAGCTGCGTAACTTACTCTCCTTCATAGAAAATTTTGGTGAACTGCGTGCTATACAGTTATTAGATGAATTTGAAAGTCGGATAAATGAAACGATTAGAACGACCGATATTTGCTGTTTAGCTGGTGAACATACGTTATTGCTGCTGTTACCGAATACAACGCTAAGCCAGTTGGATTCTATTTATACTAAATTAAAAGGGATCAGCGCATTGAAATCGGGTGGAGATATTGCGTTATCGATACGTGCCGTAGGTTTGCCCTCTGCTGTTTTGATGAGTGAAGTAGGCAATTGGCTTGACGATGCGTTTAATGAACATACTGGAGTAGAGCTATGAACCTGATTTCATTATTAGAGTATCTAACCATGCAAATTGTTGTTTGGGTGCAAAGTTACTTATCGTTGTTGGTTTTATTTATTCCTCTTTACTTAGCCTACGAGCTCCCGCTTTTTATTCTCATTACCTTTGGAATTTGTAAATGGCTAAAATTAAAAAGCACTTATGAGTCTACTGCGAGCCACTATCTACCCAATGTAAGCTGCATTATTACTTGTTACAGCGAGGGAGAGGCCGTTAAACAAACCATTATTTCACTAATGGAACAAACCTACCCCGGGAAAATTGAAATTATTGCAGTAATTGATGGTGCTGTACAAAACAACCATACCTATGAGGCTGCCAAATATTGTAAGAGAGTATTTAATCGACCAAGTCGTAATATTGTTCTCTTACCTAAATGGCAAAGGGGAGGGCGAGTATCAACATTAAATGCTGGTTTGTCTTTTGCCACAGGTGAAATTATCGTCAATGTTGATGCTGATACCTCCTTTGACAATGATATGTTATCCCATTTGGTACGCTTATTTGAAAATCCAGATGTGCCAGCTGTCGGTGGGGCGCTACGAGTTCGAAATGTAGATAAATCTATGTGGACAAAAATGCAGGCGATAGAATACCTGGTCTCCATGCAAGGCGGAAAGACTGGATTAGCCCAATGTAACATGATCAACAATATATCTGGTGCTTTTGGGGCATTTCGACGCGATTTTTTGAAGCAAATCGGTGGTTGGGACACGCATACAGCAGAAGATTTAGATTTGACCGTTCGGATCAAACAATATTTTCGACGCTACCCAAATATGGAGGTGCCCTATGCAACTGCTTCAATCGCACATACCGATGCGCCAAGCACAGTAGGAGATTTGGTAAAACAACGCTTACGTTGGGATGGAGATTTACTATTTCTATATCTAAGAAAACACTGGCCAGCATTTACACCTAAATTACTTGGCTGGAAGAGTTTTATTTTTACACTTCTTTATGGCTACATTCAAAATGTTATTCTGCCATTCGTGATTTTAATTCACTCTGTCGCAGTGCTGCTCTTATTCCCGTGGCAATTTGCATTAGCGCTATTCATCGTAATCTATGGCTTATATCTATTCACCATCAGCTATTTCTACTTTCTGGTTTTAGTCAGTATTTCCGAGAGGCCCAAGCAAGACTTAAAACTCGCCTTTTGGCTCCCTCTATATCCAATATATGCATTTTTTATGAGAACAGTATGTTGTTTTGCTTTATTGAACGAACTCGTGCGACGCTCTCACGAAGAGACAAGTATGGCACCATGGTGGGTGCTTAAACGCGGCGAGAAGTTTTAAACCTTTGAACATATTTCAATAGGTATGCATATGAAACTTAAATTTAAAGGGTCGACTAAAGTTGATCACCCCACCCAAGAGCACGGTATTAAGATCCCTTATACAGGGCCAAAAAGAGTGTCTTATCAATTTAGATGGTATTTATTACTGGTTATTGCATTTAGCCCTGTGTGTATTCTTGCTTGGTTTTACCTTGTCCCTCAGTTCAAAGTTGAAGCTGTAGGTATAGTTACTAGCGAGCCTTTGGTGATCAGTGCCCCTAGCAGTGGCACAGTCGAGAAGGTAGAAGTGTTGCTGGGAGAATTAGTAAAACAAGATCAGAAGCTACTAGAGCTATATAATTTTGAATTATCTGGTCAATATCAAGAAGTGAATCGACAGCTGCTTTCATTAACTCAACAGAAAACGCCATTTACTGATGATATTCTAAGTCAACTAGAGACGAGAAAGGCTGTCGCAAAACATGGCGTGGAACGACAGCAAGATTTACTGGATAAATATAAAGAGTATCAAAAGCGTGGGGTTGTACCTGTATCTAACTTGGCTAGTGCTGTAGCAGCTCTAAATGCGGCTGAGCTTAATTTGGAGCAGACTAAGGTTGATATTTTACGAGAGAAAGAGCGGCAAGACATGGAAAGACTTTACGGCTTAAAAGGCCAGCGCTATCAACAATTAACAATCGAGTTTGCACGTTTGTCGGCATTAAACCAAAGTTTAACAGTTAATACACCGCTTGCAGGTAGGGTGAATGATGTATTTGTCCAAGAGGGTCAATATGTTGTGGTTAATGAGCCATTGTTCTCCGTTGTGACTGAAAAAACAGTAAAAGTACACGGGTATCTCGCACCTAAGTATTTAGAGTATTCAAAAATCGGGCAGAAAGCGGTCGTAAAATTGCCCAATGGTAAGCGGTTTGATGCGGTCATTAATGAATACACTGAGCTAACGAGCAAAATTCCACCGCAGTTATCAGGACCTTTTGAAGGCCAAAAGGCAGCATTAAAGCTGATATTAAAAGTAAGTTTACCCGCGGAATATCAAATTGAAGGGTTACCCGTTACGATACTGTTTGAAAGACAGGCGGTAAGCCGTATTTCGGACCTGTGGACAAAGGGATAAGCATAAGTATTGACCCAAAGTTCGGGTAGTGCTTCGCGACTTGGGCACTATTCTAGGGGGGATTTGCCGAGAGGGGCTAGTAACGGAGTCTGCGTGTTGTACCCTCTTTATTTATAGAAAAGCCGTGAAAGCGTCATGCTTTCGTCATTGAGAAACGCTCGCGGGTTTACCCCCGTGAGCGCTTTAAAGTCCTTAATAAAGTGAGATTGATCATAATAATTGCTTTTGTACGCGATGTTGGTGAGATTGTCTTCACGATTTATGAGGAGTGTCAAAGCGCTTTGCAAGCGTACAAGTTTACTTAAATGTTTTGGACTAATACCGACAAGGTCTAAAAACTTTCGCTCTAGTTGGCGCCTTTTGTTGGGATTTGATTTGGTGATTGCATTAACCGATATATCGCCATTTTGTGCAAAGATAATGTCTACCGTTGTTTTTACAATGTGCTCAATTGTCCGCGGGTCGCTGAGCTTGTGAAGGAGAAAGGCCTCTAAAATCTCAATCCTTTGGCTTGTGTTTCGCGCTTGGATGATATCGCTTTCAAGCTTCGCGGCTTCTTCGGGTTTAAATAGCTCGTAAATCGATGTTTCTTGATTTTTTAAGCTCTTTATCGGTTTCGAAATAAAGTGGGAAAAGGCATACGGAAAGAAGCTGGCCGAAAAGGTATGGACGTATCCGGTTGGTTGAATATAAAAAGGTGAAACGGTTTGGCCAAGTACCATTGCGCGCGGTTGCAGTATGTAGTCATGTTCTGATGTATAGCGCTTAATATCGTCGCCCAATATAAAGGCCAGCTCAATGCAGCCGTCGGGGACAATACGTTGCTTTGCGGCACCTTTATCTGCAGTAATCTCCAATGTCCAAAAGCAATTGATAAAAGAGGATAAATTTTCACAAGGTAACAATTTTTTGTAATCCATAAAACCTCCGCATCTAGCTATGGACGGTTGAAATTTACAGCAGATAAAAACTAACCTAGATTAGACGCTGGTAAATTTAGCAACCGTTTTATGGTCTGTTTTTTAGACGTGCTTTACTTGTTACTGGCCTTTATTGATATGCTTATATATCCAATCTTGGTAATAAGATACACGTGTTAATACTGCGGTTGAACCGTATTTACCTAAAGTATAATTTTCCAAATCGCCTTCAATTTCTCGCCACGCTGCTAATCCAACCAATACCGGTGTTGAGCCTTGATAAATGATTGCTGCGCCGCCACTATCTCCAGAGCCTATAGTGCCTTCTAATGGCAACGCATCGGCTCCTTGTTCGAAGGTAAATCTGAGCCAGTGGGCTTTTGCTTCTGTGATCACGTTGTTGTAAACATGCATTTGATAGTCATCTTGAGTGAAAGCCCAATCTGAGAAAAATTTGGTGACTTGATACCATGCATAGGTCGTTAGGCTTGGTCCCTCAGAGTCATGCTCTTCACCGGTTATCCCCGTTCCGATAGCGCCGCGACCAAACCCAGTTATTTCCATGCCTAACTCTTCATTTCCCTCATATATAGCGATGGGTTGAATGTGTGTCACAGGCTTACTTAAGCGAATTAATGCAATGTCTTTGGCGTTATTTAGCTGCTCCATAAGCGGTGTCGGGTCGCCTTCACTCCAATCACCTTCTACCTTTTTGTAATCCGGATGAATAATGATTTGTGCAATTTGATTTTCAACGCCATGTACCATGATAGGTTTGTCTTGGTAGTCATACATAAACGTATAAATGACGTGAGCTGGTGCCAACAACCAATGCTTATCGATTAACACCGAACCGCCTTGGAATGGCATATCAACATAAAACTGCGGGATGCTGTTAACCTTATACAAGTCAGGGTCAACATCATGTCTTTTGACAACCGCATGGTTCTGAAAAGAGGCAAACATGAGCAAAAAAATGGCAAGGTATTTCATCATTATTCCTTATTTATTATGTTGTTATTATTTCCAAAGTGGCCAATAAATCATCATACTGAAACTTTCTTTTCAATGCATTAATAAATGTACCTATTTTTTTATGCGGTGCTCTCCTTCAAAAATATCTGTACGATCACCAGATTAAAAGAAATAAAAATAAATGGTTATTGTCATGCTATGACGCCAAAAATATTGCAAATTAGCTGGGAAATATGATTGATAAGAAATGTGACTGGTGCAATCAAGTTTGTGAGGTAACAGCATTAAGGTAAAATTAATTTACGTGCTCTAGGCTAGGCTATTTGCCGTTTATGCAATCAAAAGCGAGTTGCTTGCAAGGAGATCTCTGAAGGCTAAATCGCTTTGCGGTACTCACATAAAATAAATTGAAAGGAACAACGCATGATAAGGATGATATTTGCAACTTTTCTATTGCTTTGGGGCATGCAGGTTAGCGCTCAAGAGCTTATCTTATCGAAGGTCGTCAAAGTTAGAGGTCGACTCACCTATCACTATTTCGCATGTGTCTGAAACGTTAGTGTTGACGTTTAAAAACAGCAAACTACTTCACGAAACGTTAGACCCGAAAAGGTTTATACCTGCTGTTGATTTATCTGGGCATGAACATCAATTTGTACGGAGTTTGTTTGAGGTCGATTCAAGAATGAAGTTGCCTGCTTGGCTCCGGGTACTTTCAAAAGAGGTCGCAAGCACCTATCAAATACAAAATGTCCAACAAAAATCTATTCAAGAAATTACGATATTTAGTAGTTACAACAAAGAGGAAGCACACGGGATAGTGTTTGTTCTTGAAGCGCAAGTAATTCATAAAATAGAGGTTTTTGGACAACAATTACAGTTTCAAAATGTGATAAATAACATAGCGACAAGGTATTAGGGATCTAATAATCAAAGTGCGGCGCCGTAGAGCCAATCACCGCTGCTCAGCACGTTAAGTTACTGGCTTTCGATTCGCTAAAACTATCTAAGGCTTTGCTGTTAATCCAATCAAGCTTCAAATCTAACCACACTTGACTTCAAGTTCACTTGAAGTAGTACAGTCACCACTTATTAGCATGGCGCAATGGTAGGAGTGGTAACGCATGTTAGAAGATACGGTAAATACAGAGGATAAAATTGCTCTGGGGGCCGGACAAAAGCGGGTGTTGTTCAGCTTGGCTGTGGTACTCATTTTGCCTACGCTTGGCATGAGTAGTATCAATGTCTTGTTGCCAACACTTGCTGAGGAGTTTGGCGTGGGGCAGGCATTGGTGAATTGGGTCGTTGTGGCATATTTGCTTTCGCTTACCGCGTTTATTCTTGGTGCTGGCGCTATTGGAGATAGCCTTGGCCGAAAAAGGGCACTGCGCATTGGGGTTAGCGTCTTTTGCGTGGGCTCCATTGTCGCAGGGCTGAGCGTAAATCTTTGGATGCTGATTGCTGCTAGGCTGTTCCAAGGCATTGGCGCTGCGCTGTTATTATCCCAAGTATTTGCGCTGGCAAGCGTTGCGATGCCAAAGCGTAAAGTTGGACTTGCAATGGGGCTACTCGGTACTACCGCTGCGATTGGCACGGCACTGGGGCCATTGCTAAGTGGCGCAATGCTAGAGTGGTTATCATGGCAGTTCACTTTTTGGTTGATGATATTGCTCGGTGGTGCAGCTAACTTTTTAATTGCAAGATTTCTGCCTGATGATGTTGCAAATCCACCTGAGCCGCAGCGTTTTGATGTTATTGGAAGCGTGTGGCTGTCGGCGTCATGCCTATTTTATGTGTTGGCTATGCCATCGAGTAGTTCGTTTAGTCTTGTCTTGCATAGCGTATTTTTCTTATTTTCAGTGACTTTTATCTACTGTTTTGTACAAAGCCAAAAGCGTGCTCAATTTCCACTTGTGAGTTTGGCTTTTCTTAAACACAAGCTACGCAATACCTCGTTAATCGTGAGCTTTATAGTTGACGCCATCGCGATGTCGACATTAGTTGTCGGGCCTTTTTATCTTACTTATGCGTTAGGGCTAAGCCCAGTCACGGTTGGACTTATTGTGTCTATCGGGCCTTGTATTGCTGCTGTTGCTGGTTATCCGTCAGGCGAGGTGGTTGATCATTTTGGTATCGCGTTTGCCATGTTTTTGGGCTTGCTGATGATCCTCATTGGGACAATTAGCTTTGCAATCTTACCTTCATTATTTGGACTTTATGGCTATATTGTGGCGTTATTTGTGTTAACTCCCGGAAGGCAGTTGTTTCTAGCGGCTCACCATACCTTTGTGATGACGACAGTAGCCGAAAAAGAAAAGGGTATGGGATCTGGGCTCATTAATTTATGTAAAAACTTAGGGCTAATGACCGGAGCCTCATTACTTGGTGGTGTATTTAGCGTGTTGTTGCAGGTAAAGAGTGCGGCTTTGGCAAGCTCTGCACAGCTGAATATGGCATTTTCAATGACTTTTTTACTCGCCGCACTGTTTATTTTGGTTTCGCTCGTTGCCGTATTTGTGATTAGCCGAAAGCAAGCGTTTTAAAAGTAGAATACGTATCACGAAAAATTTTTTCGTCCTTTTTTCAAACTTAAGGTTTTCTTAATTTTCGCTTTTTAAAGTTTTTACATCAGAACAGGAAAGGTGTGAAAACGATGGGTGAAGCACTACAAGCAACAAACTCACAAAGTCGTCTTAGATGGGCAAACAAGACTTGCGGCTTGCGCGCTGAATTGGAGCACGCTATCCACAGTGGTTTTGCCCATGCTTTTGGCGCTGACATTCATGAGTATTATCCCCTTTTAAGCCATTTAAACTACCGTCAAAGCGATTGCTTTTTAGGTCTTAGATTTGCAGCCAAAGACGCATTATTTGTCGAGCAGTATCTTAATCGTTCGGTAGAGCAGTGCCTCTCAACGGTTTCAGAGCGTATTCATATCGCAGAACTTGGCAATTTGTTCTCAACAGGCCGAATGGCAACGTTAAGCCACTTTATTGTACTGACTCAAGCACTGCTTGAGAGTGACATCCGCTACTTGGTGTTTACGGCAACCAAACAAGTGCGTGCATTGATGAAGTTATGCCAAGTCGAGGTTAACAAGATTTCTTTAGCACACGGCACTATCGCTTCAGCCAAAGATTATGGCAGCTATTATCAATGTGCTCCGATGGTTTGTTCGGTCGATTTACATCAAGCCCAGCAGGTGATCACAAACACCGAAATGTATCAACACTTACTACAAGGACTCGAGGTGGAAATCGCGAGCTTAAAAGAGGCATTTTTATATGTGTGATTTCTTAAAAAAACTGCCACATCAAGACAGTGATGTGATTTTACAACAAGGGCAAACTTGTCTCACTTTTGCTGAGGTAAAGTCTTACACGCAAGCATTGGCTGAGCGCTTTATTGTGATGAGTGGTGAGAGTGTTGCGGTTTCGTTAGACAACTCTATCGCTTGGTTATTGGTAGATTTTGCACTATTACAAGCGAATAAAGTGTCTATTCCAGTACCTCATTTCTTTACCACAGCGCAAGTTGAACACACCCTTGAGCAGTCAAAAGCAAACTGGTTGATCAGCGATACCAAGCTTGAAAATAGCGCTGAATTTTCGGTGTTGGATGTCTATGGTCAAGCAATCTATGTATATCAAACTAGGTGCGAAAGTACGGGAACCTATTTTCCTAAAACGCAAAAGATCACTTATACCTCAGGTTCAACAGGCGCACCAAAAGGCGTATGTCTGTCGGTTGAAAACCAACTTGTCGTGGCGAGCAGTTTATGCGAAACCATCGCACTTAATCGCCCTAAGCACTTGTGTTTATTACCGCTACCTGTGTTGCTAGAAAACATCGCGGGTGTGTATGCGCCGCTACTGAGTGGTGGCATGGTTGAGGTAACCGAACTTGCGTCGCTAGGCTTTTCGGGCAGCCAGTTGCTATATCCACAAAAGTTGCTGCAAAAGATAAGTGAAGTACAACCAAATAGCTTAATTTTAGTGCCTGAGCTGCTGCGTTGCCTGATAAGCGCTGCACAGCAAGGGTGGCAACCCCCCGCAAGTTTACGCTTTATTGCGGTCGGTGGCGCTAAAGTTGACACTGAACTGCTACAGCAAGCTAAACGGCTGGGCTTACCTGTGTTTCAAGGGTATGGGCTTTCCGAGTCGGGGTCTGTTGTTGCACTGAATACTGGTGAGCAAGATGGTAGCGTTGGTAAGTTACTGCCTCATATTCAGGCACGTATTGTGGCAGATGAGTTAGAGATCAAAGGGAATAACTTTTTAGGTTACTTAGGCGGCGAAGCGATAGCCCAAGATACGTGGTTAAAAACCGGCGATAGAGTGTCGAAGCGTGAGCAGCATTTTGTCATCGAAGGCCGGCTAAAAAATGTTCTGATCAATAGCTTTGGACGCAATATTTCTCCTGAGTGGCCGGAGTCCGTTTTGCTTGCCTATGTACCTTTACTGCAATGCGTTGTGGTGGGTGATGGCAAGCCATTTTTAACGGCGCTTATATACACTCCGGCACAACTAACAGCAGCTGTGATTGATAACGCCATTGAGCTTGCCAACCAGCAACTCCCTGATTACGCCCAAATAAAATGTTATGTGCACGTAGATGAAGCCTTTTCGATAGGTAACGGCATGCTTACCGCGAACGGGAGACCTAAACGCGACGTGATTTTAGCTAATTTCGCGCAGCAAATTTCAGCGCTTTACTCCCAGAATCAATACGAAGTGGCAGAGCCTGTGGCTTCGGTTTAAAAGGAAAACGACAATGAGTAACTTTTACCAAACCCTACAATCAGAAACGGAACAAGCGCGCCAATATCTTCTAAGCGCACCCATTATTCATGATGTTTTTCATGGTCAGATCACCAAAGGCCAATACGTTTCATTTTTACAGCAGGCGTTTCATCACGTAAAGCACACAGTACCACTCCTTATGGCGTGTGGCGCAAGACTAGATGACAGTAAAGAATGGTTGCGAGAAGCGATAGGGCATTACATCGAAGAAGAAATGGGGCACCAAGAGTGGATCCTTAATGATATTGCCGCCTGTGGTGTGGATAAAGAAGTAATACGTCATAGCATGCCAAGCTTCGCAACTGAAATGATGGTGTCTTATGCGTACGACAGTATCGCTCGTAAACATCCATTGAGCTTTTTTGGCATGGTTAATGTGCTTGAGGGCACTTCCATCGCACTTGCCGATGATGCAGCTCGTCAAATTGCGAAGAAACTTGGTCTGCCTCGTAGCGCATTTTCCTATTTAACATCTCATGGCGCGTTAGATGTTGAGCATATTGACTTTTTTGCAGGGCTGATGAACAAGATCAGCTGTGAAAAAGAGCAAGCGATCATTATTCACAGCGCTAAACAGTTTTATCGCTTGTACGGCGACATATTCCGCAATATTGAAGCGGTGCCTGCAGGTGTTGAATTTGCGGAGGTAGGTTGATGAAAGCAACAAAACTTGCCGTTATCACCGGGGGATCTCGGGGGATCGGCCGGGCCATTAGTAAACAGTTGGCCATGCATAATTGGCGTTGTTTGCTGATTGGTCGAGACAGCGAAAAATTAAAGCAGGTGATAGCAGGGTTATCCGGAGAACACGATTATCTTGCTTTAGATATCACCGCTGAGGATGCTGCGACACAAATCGCGAGAAAAGCGGCGACTATGGGTGGGGTTGACTTACTCGTCAACAACGCCGGCATTAATACCATGGCTGGGTTTGCTGAAATTTTACCTACTGACTTGAAAAAGCAGATGGAGACGAATTTATTAGCGCCCATGCTAGTTAGTCAAGCCTGTTTACCACAACTGATCTCAAGCCATGGCACCATAGTTAATGTAGGTTCAGCGTTTGGTGCTATCGGCTTTCCATATCAAAGCAGTTATTGCGCTAGCAAGTTCGGTCTGCGTGGTTTTACAGAGGCACTGACGCGGGAACTCGATAACCAAGTAGCGGTTAAATATCTTGCGCCACGCGCAACCACAACGGAAATGAATGACGATCGCGCGACAGCTGTAAACCATGCACTAGGTAATCAGATGGACTCGCCAGAGGTCGTCGCACAAGCCTTTATGAAATTGCTCCATAGCAACACCAAACGTGCTGGCATAGGTTTTCCTGAAAGATTTTTTGCGAGACTCAATGGCTTGTTACCAGAGCTTGTTGATAACGCATTAATCAAAAAAGTGAAAACCATCCAAACCATTTTTTCCACTAAGGAGTCATTACGATGAACGCACTAAAAACCTTGTTAGCTTCAGCAACATTACTGGTATTCAGTCAAGGTGCTTGGGCAGCATTTGACGATGATCTTAGCCAAGTCCAAACTAAATGGGCAATGGTAAATTATGAAACCGAGGGCGATGCCCAAGAAAAAGCATTTGAAGAGTTGGTTAAGCAGTGCGTGGCATTTGTTGAACAATATCCAGATCGTGCAGAAGCTTACATCTGGCGTGGTATTGTGCAGTCGAGCTTTGCGGGAGCGAAAGGTGGCTTGGGGGCGCTTGGTCTTGCCAAAGAAGCGAAAGCCTCATTCGAAAAAGCCATTGAACTTGATAAAAACGCACTGTCTGGTTCTGCATTAACGAGCTTGGGCACGCTCTATGCTCAGGTCCCAGGCTGGCCAATTGGGTTTGGCAGCGATAAAAAGGCGAAAAAGTTGTTCCAAGAATCATTAGCGATCAATCCGGCAGGAATTGATGTAAACTATTTCTATGCACAGTTTTTATATGACGAACGTGATTATAGTGCCGCACTTGCACACTTGAAAAAAGCGCAGAATGCGCCAAGCCGTCTAGGTAGAGAAAAAGCAGATGAATACCGTCAAGAGGAAGTGGCACAGCTACTGGCGAAAGTCGAAAAAAAGCTAAAAAGAAGGAATAAATGAGGCTATTACTCGTAGAAGACGATGAGCTACTGGCACAGGGGCTCATCGCATCACTCAAAAAAGAAGGGTATGCCATCGAGCATGCGCCGACGCAAAGACAAGCAATCAGTTTTGTTGAATCTGGGGAATTTGAGCTGGTGGTGCTTGACCTAGGTCTACCTGACGGAGACGGTTTGGCGGTACTCAAGGCGCTGAAAAAAACCAAATCGCAAACCGCTGTGCTCATTCTAACGGTAAGAAATAGTCTTGATGATAAAATTGCAGGGCTGGATTTAGGGGCTGATGACTATTTGGCTAAGCCGTTTGAGCCAAAAGAACTGTTTGCACGTTTGCGGGTGATTGGTCGACGCTTCACCAAACAAGTGAGCAGCACCTTGAGCTGCAACGATGTCGTGTTAGATCTCGCCAGTCACGAGGTGCTTGTAAGTGGTAGCGCTCAAGAATTACCTCGTAAAGAATATATGTTACTCAAGGCGTTGATGGAAAACAGCGGCCGTGTGCTGTCTAAAACTCAGTTAGAATCTAAGCTCTATGATTGGGGAGAAGCCTTAGGCTCTAATGCTATTGAGGTACATATTCATCACCTCCGTAAGAAAATGCCCGATGGATTTATCAAAACGCTGCGTGGCATTGGCTATGTGGTTGGCAAGGGGGCTTAGTGGGCACGAGAAGCTCGCTTGGAGGTGCTTCCATAACGAGAAAGTTGACCCTAATTTTAGTGTCAGCTTTGGTGCTGACTGCATCCATGGCGCTGCTACGGGGTTATCATTCCAGCATGGCGATGGCACAAGCACAATTAGACAGCCATTTAGAGTCCATCGCAACACTCGTAAATACTCAAGTTACTGCGACTACCCTGCCCAGTGGTGCGAGTAACAACGCATTTTACTTTTTAGTCCTTGAGCACAATCAAGTTGTTGCGGGCAGTGAGCTACTTGCTAAGTACAAGAACAAGCTTAATTATGATGCTGGGTTTAGCACTCAAAATGTGGGGGCGACTAGACTCAGAACCTTCAGCGAAGCGTTCGGTGAAAGGCAAATACTGGTAGCAGAGCCGGTACAAAAGCGTTTTGCCCTTGCTGAAGGCATGATTGTATCTGCAATGACGCCGCTGGTGGTGATCATGCCGTTTCTTGCGGTGTTTATTGCATGGATTATTTATACGGCGTTAAAGCCTTTACGAGATCTTTCTAAAGAGCTTAGACGGCGTAACCCCAAAGACTTTACTCAGCTGACAGTGCAAAGCGACAAAGCGGAAGTGGCAATCGTTATCGCGACGTTAAATGACCTCTTTCAAAAAGTTGAAGTCGCATATCTTAAAGAGCGTTATTTTGCTTCCGATGCCGCGCATGAGTTAAAAACGCCGATCGCAAGCTTAAAAATCCATCTGCATAATTTAACGCACGATACTAAGCATCCCAGTGCCACTGCTATGTCAAAAGGGCTTGAGCAGCTAAACCATGTGGTTGAACAAATGCTGACGTTAGCGCGTACAGAGCCGGAACTGTGGCATAAGCAATTTGCGCAGCAAGACCTAGTGGCATTAACTCAAGACTTGATTGCTAACTGTTACCCGAGAATCGAACAAAAATCACAAAATATCAGCTTAGAAGCATCAGAAGCGACCATAGAGGGCTGTGAGTTCACATTAACCACATTATTTTCTAATCTAATTGGTAATGCGATTAAATACACGCCAATTGAAGGTGACATAGAAGTAAAAATTCAGCAGCATGCGCAGCGGGTTGTATGGCAAATTGATGATTCGGGTTGTGGTATGTCCGATGCGGAAATAGAGCGAATTTTTGACAGATTTTATCGCGTTGGTGGAGATAAACACCCTTCAGGGGAAAAAGGGGCAGGTTTAGGAATGGCGATAGTCAATCATATAATTGCAATTTATCACGCAGATATCTCTTTTGCTCGCAGTCATTTAGGTGGGCTTAGAGTTTGTGTAAATTTACCGAGGGGGCTGGATGCTAAGGACTAAGGTCTCTTCGCTGTCTTTCGCGCTTGGTTTGCCTTTGGCGACCTGTAGTTTCGCCTTGTGGGCGGAAGAAAGTTATACCATTATTCTTAAAAATCATTTATTTACTCCAGCACAAGTTGAGGTGCCTGCAAATCGTAAAGTAAAGCTCATCATCGAAAATCAAGACCCTCAGGTTGAAGAGTTTGACAGTTTTGATCTTAATCGTGAAAAAGTGCTTTTTCCGAACCGTAAAAGTGTGATTTATATCGGCCCGCTAGCACCAGGTGAATATAGCTTTTTTGGTGAGTTTTCACCAAATACAGCACAAGGTATCGTTATCGTGAAGGAGCCAAGCAATGCTTCTTAATGCAGTGGTGGTGAGCGTGAACCAATTATTACCAGTAACTGTACTTTGGGTACTATTAGCACAATGTACCAATGCTGCTTTACCACTTAAAACGACACTCATCGCGCTGAGTGCGGGGCTAGTCGGCTGTTTTGGCATATGGTTTTTGGGTGGAGAAATAGCCTCGAGTTTTGATTATCGCGGGTTCGAGTTATTGCAAATAGGTCTGTTACTCAGTTTATTTTGCTTAATAATTGCAACAAAACGCACCGGACATACGGCCCTTGCTGCCTTGGCCTTTGGACTAGCAGTGGTATTGTACTTGCACCATTTGGCAAGCTTTGCGTTCTCTTATTCGAAGCCAGCGGATGGTCAAACCCTCGCTATTGGCACCTCGCTTGGTGTGGGGATCTGTTTGAGCTTTTCTATTCTACTCTTCTTTTTCCTTGATTGGTTGAAGAGTAAGCACTTACCTTGGTTGTTGCTGTTGTTATTGGCTTTACACGGTGCGAGTAAGGTGTCGATTGCATTGGACTTGGCGCTTCAAGTGGACTTAATTAGTGCCGCCAGACTTGAAATAGACTTGCGACAAATTGTGGACGAACACAGTGTTGTTGGTCGAGTGCTAAGAGTATTAGTGGGGTATGAGGCAACACCAAATGCTGCAACGCTTGCAGGGTTTGGAGGCGCGTTGATTACGTTCTTGGGATGTACATATTGGAGAACAGCGCATGCGAAATAATGTTTTACTCGCGCTGCTGGTGAGTTTTTTTGGGGTGGTGGCATTTAGTGCAAAAGCGGATGGTATGGTGGTGGACAAAGTTTATCATCCTTATGTAATGCCGCTTGAGCGTGAGTTGGAGTGGCGACTACTATCTCGGCAAACCGAGCAAGGGAACGTGCTGGCACAGCGTTTAGGGCTTGGTTGGAGTCTCACTGAAACAATGACTATCGAAGGTTACGCGATAGGTGAGCGCGACGATGAGGGCAACTTTGACTTGGCTGCTTACGAGTTAGAGTCGCGTTGGCAATTTGTAGAGCAAGGGCGCTACTGGGCGGATATAGGCATGTTGTTCGAGCTTGAAAAACGCCATAAATTCGATGCCTATGAAGCTACCGCAGGGTTTTTATTTGAGAAGGAATTTGGCCGCACGAGCCTTACCATGAATGCATTTTTGGTGAGGGAGTGGGGTAAGGACATTGAGGATGAATGGGAATCTGAGTTTAGAGCACAACTGCGCTACCGCTTGTATAGTGCTTTTCAGCCAGCAATTGAAGTCTATGTCGGAGAAGACTTTTTTGGTGTTGGCCCAGGGTTTATCGGACTGCATCGATTTGAAGGTCAAAAGCAGCTGAAATGGGAAGCGGGTTTTATTTCGGAGATCAGCCAATCTGGCAAAGATCATAGCTTTAGACTCGCATTGGAATTTGAGTTTTAAGTGTCGCTTTTACTTTGTTTAAATAAAGGGGAGATGCAGCAAAAATGTCATTAGCTTATGCTGCATCTAGCTGCTAACTTTAGAGTCGAACTATAGATATCAAGGAAACGATATGTATCGCACGCTAACTTTATTGGGGTTGTTGTTCGTTAATAGTGCTTATGCACAGATTGCGCTTGAACGCGATATTCAAGAGCACATCGTGGTTGCGAACAAAGTATCTTTGCAGGTTTATCATGTTGCGGGCAATGAACCTGCCGTTGTTTTTGAAAGTGGTTCTGCAGCGCCTGCAATTTATTGGACACCAGTAATGATGGGTCTCGCGCAGCAAGTACCCAATGCATTGGTGGCCTATAACCGTGAAGGTTATGGCAAAAGCGAGCTTAGCCGCAGAGCCTATAGTGTTGATACGGATAATCGTAATCTTCGTGAAGTGTTGAGAACGCTTGATATTCGGCCGCCATTTATTTATGTCGGTCATTCGTACGCATACTATGTAATGCAAAACTACATCACCTATTATCCTGAGCAAGTTGCAGCCCTGTTGTATGTTGACCCTGTGACGGTTTACTTCATCGATAAAACCCATGCCTTAGCGCAGGATAAGCTACTTAAACCCTTGAGTACTCTGCCAGAAAATACCTTCGGTGAAGCTCTGCGCCGGGAAACTCAAGCGCTAAGCGAAACTGTTGCGAGTATTCGGGCGCACCAAGCACCTGAGCATATTCCGTGTCGTGTTATCGTTGCCCAAAGACCATTTGATCCAACTCAACGCGATGTTAAAGCATGGCGAGAAGGACAAGAAGCGTTGGCATCACATTGTGATTCTGAGCTAATTATTGCCAAGGGAAGCGACCACACCGTACCTATGAATGCCCCGCAAGTGGTCGTCGAGCAAGTGGTGCAATTAATTCGGGAATTAGAGTCAAAAAAGCCTCTCTAGCTTTATGAATATTTTATTGCAATCTCTATTATTTACACAGGGTTAGGGGAATAATGTGTTTAAAAAATAGGGTGTTGAAAAAGCCGTGAAAAAAATATTGATATTTGTCATTAGCAAGTCATATTGATGATTAAAAATACATTGACTTAGGGCGGAATCCCTATATGATGTTCATAGACAGAATTTGAGTCAGTGTTTTAAAATCTCCATTACGTTGTTGTATAAGTGTTTGCTTGTAGTAGTACCGTCCTGAAGTTTTATCCACTCTACAAATTTAGGTCTATGCGCCCACATGGGCATAGCTCATCAATGCGCAGCATTGGTTTTTGTTTTTATATCAGGATTAGTATTATGTCTAACACTCTTACAGGTACCGTTAAGTGGTTTAACGAGTCTAAAGGTTTTGGTTTCATCGCTCAAGAAAATGGCCCTGACGTGTTCGCACACTTCAGCGCAATTACAGGTGACGGTTTCCGCACCCTAGCTGAAGGCGACAGAGTAGAGTTCACAGTTACTGACGGCCAGAAAGGTCCTCAAGCTGAGAAAATCGTTAAGCTTTAATCGCTTAATTGATGAAGAAAAAGCAAGCTAAGGCTTGCTTTTTTTGTGCCTGAATATCAAAAAATTTTCCACTCAGTCAATAAATATAATCGCTTCAGTTTTTGACTATTACTCATCTACTTTCTACTTTACAACGCATTGGCATTACTGATGTCTTGAGTGCTTGACATTTTTATTACTTGATCCAGATCCTGTTATAAATGCAGGGTGTAAATTAATTGGTTTATTTTGCTGTTTAGTGTTGTTTTTGTGTTAATGTTTGTAGCTGCCAGCGGCGGTTTATATCAATCCTCGTAATGAAGTTATCTACCTTTGAGTAGATAACGCTTTAATTTTTGCTAAGCCATATGCATTTCAATATTAACCTAAGAGCTTGTTTTAATTTTGAAAGTGTTATCCATAGCTTGCTAATGTGTATAAGTTAAAACGAATTGACATAACTGGCATCGATAACTTAAACAGTGTTTAAAAGGACAATTAAGATGAAGAAAAAAAGCTATTCAATGCTACTAATGTTGGCGCTCACTTCCGCATTTTCTGCTGTTGCTGGAGATATCGAGCAAGGTGTGATGAAAAACCCAACTACTTACTATTCGCTAGACTTTGAACAATCCCCACTAGCTATGCATGCACCTGTCGCGAGAGATGAGTTTTCAATGAGTAGTGCTGAGATCATGCCAATGGCACCGGCTCAAGGGATCACGTATTTTGAGCTGGGTATCGTACGTTCGCAATTAGGCGGCGATCAGACTATTTCACAAAGTCAACTTTCTACAGGAACTAACCACGGTGGCAGC
Source organism: Pseudoalteromonas sp. OANN1 (assembly GCF_024124685.1). Classification (NCBI taxonomy): domain Bacteria; kingdom Pseudomonadati; phylum Pseudomonadota; class Gammaproteobacteria; order Alteromonadales; family Pseudoalteromonadaceae; genus Pseudoalteromonas; species Pseudoalteromonas sp. OANN1. Next base: position 101,366 of record NZ_JAMXSE010000016.1, on the reverse strand, counting down.
CATCTATTTATCTACGCTTGGCAGTTTGGTTATGGCAATCCGAATAATGCGGTGATGAATGGGATCTCTAAATCAACTGGATTGAGTGAAGCTCGGTGTGGCAACGATTTACACCGTTGTTCGGTTGGGGAAACTGTCACGGGTTGGTTGTATGGTTGGGACTTCTCAGGTCAAGAGTCTGGTCAAGTTAAAGTTTCTTCAAATTCAACAGCTTCGCCATTTGGTACGTCAAGCGACTCGCTTTATATTAATTAGTTTGATTTGAACTAAACACTAAGGTGCATTTGAATAATACTAAATGCACCTATCTAGAATATTTTAGCCATTTAGTCCCTTTCTTTCACTGTTGAGCCTTTCCAAAATCGATATCGAATTTAAATAGTTGGCTCTAGCCTCTTTGGTTTGAGCTGAAAGCGAGTTTGATAAACTAAAAGTATGCTTCATGTCATTAAGTAGATTGTATTTTTGAGATGGATTTTCCACCATAGAAGTTGGTGCACCGATCGCCATCATTTGACCAGTACTGATAAGCCCCCCTTCAAACAACTCTTTAGACATAGCGCGAGCTTCTTGAGCCGAAATATTATTTACATCATATTTAGAGGCAATATTTTGCCAGTTCTGGTGCGCTTGTTTGCCAGCCTCACTGATTGCTACAGTATCTGTGGCTACGACTTCCTGTTTCTCATCTTGTCGAGACGTGGACTGCTGTTGTGCAAGTTGAGAGTATACGGCACTGACATTACTAGATTGATTAATAATCATTGAGAATTCCTTCCATGCATTTGGTTAAATACGATTATTAGCCAGCAATTTTAGTGCCAAAATCTCATCCTAAAGTCTCGGATCGAAAGAGTTGACATCGTCCCTATTAAATTCAGAACGTTGATATTACTATATGCTACAAACTGAAATAGTGAATGGATAGTATATGTCTTTACCTGCTTGCCCCAAGTGCAATTCTGAATATGTTTATCAAGATCAAAGTCAACTAATATGCCCTGAATGTGCTTACGAATGGGACCCAAACGCGACTGCGACCGAGGACGACATTCAAGTAAAAGATGCCAATGGCACACTATTAGTGGATGGCGATAAAGTCACTGTGATTAAAGATTTAAAAATCAAAGGCAGCTCACAAGTCATTAAGATTGGTACTAAGGCCTTGGTAAGGCGCGTGCTCGATAAAAAAGATCATGAGCTTGACTGCAAGGTAGATGGCGTTGGCGAAATGATGGTTACGGCGAAGTTTGTGAAGAAAGCGAATACTTAAGTGGATAAGTGTTCAGAGGTTATGGAGTTTTAAAGCGCCATTGACCTCCGCGAAAGTTAGCGCTCATAAGGTCACTGGAGTCACAGACACGCAAAGCAGAGAAGCCATAGGTAATGACGGAACAACGGTGACATCCATCACTATTTTGACTTTAGAACATAGCGAGCATAGTTTTACGGTGTGCAAACGATGTAATAAATGGGCATAGTGTTGTGGTTCAATAAATCTGGACACTACTTTAGGTGGTATCATTACCACCTGACACTGCCGCGTTAAATACGGCTGTCAAATTTGATCAATATCTAAAAATCAAATCTGACAGAGTAAAGGCAAGCCTTATCTAAATCAGGCTTATGTTTTTTAGACTAGATCTCTGCAGCAACCACCGAAATCTCAACAAGTAATGCATCACGAGCCATGCTCGCTTCTACGCAAGCGCGAGCTGGTGCATAGCCTTCAGGCACCCATGCATCCCAAACCTCGTTCATTTCTGCAAAATACTTCATGTCTTTAATATAAATTGTCGCAGAAAGAATGTGTTTGCGGTCGCTGCCTGCTTGAATAAGTAGCTCATCAACTTTCTCAAGCATGGTTTCAGTTTGTTCTTTAATTCCTTGCTCGGCGTCTTTACAGACTTGGCCACATAAATAAATAGTACCATTGTGTTTTACAATGCGGCTCATTCGTTGTTTGGTATCAATTCGTTCAATCACTGTTTTTCCTTTCTAATCGTTACTGTAATCGGCAGGGTTAGGCTGAAATGTTATCTCTTTTTATTGAGATGAGCTACTTGCTTGGTATTGGTTTTTATGAAAAGCAGCGGCGGTTAAGTACTACCCATACAAACCAAGATACATGGGAGAATTTTGAATTAAAGCAATTGGGTTTAGCTAGAGCTCCAATACCTTACGGTACGCTTCTGTTTTACTTACTTTCGCAAATGCAATTCGTAATCGTTCGACAATATCGGATGGTAACTGGTTGTTCGTTGCAAGGTAACCTTTTACCGAGAGTGCCTTCACATCGTATAAAAAGGCAAAGTGGTCGGCTGGAAGGTTAAGTTCCGTGGCCATGGTTTTGATATAACGCGGATCATCAATCACTAAATCAACGCGATTTGCAACGAGTAATTCATATGACTTTTCGATGTCGCTGGTTTGAACAAAGTTAAACCCTAGTGCTTTAAGTGTGCCTTCGGCGATATCACCACGCTGAACTGCTATTTTGTATTGTTTAGCATCCTCAAGTGATTGAATTTTTATGTCCTCACGATAGCGATTGGTAACAAACCCTAAATGAAACACAGCAACAGGACCAATCCAATGAAAGCTGTCTTCTCTCGCGGGGGTCTTTGCGATGCTATAAATTAAGGTATGTTTGTCATGCTGCGCTAATTTAAAAGCTCTGGCCCAAGGGTAAATAGAAAACTGTCCCTCGAGTTCAGCCGCTTTTAAAATCGCTTTGACCAGAACGGTACTTGAGCCTGCAACTTGGTGGTTTTCTATGGTTTGATTGGGTGGAGAAAGTTCCGTAACAACCTGTAATTTCGCCCATAACGGTAATGGGCTAATCAGCAAAATAAACAGTAGTAGACGTCCAACAACAGCATTCGTCATTAGCAAACAACTCCACACGTTAATGCGTTAATCTATATTTAGCATAGATGGATTTTATTTTTCCGTCATTAACCATTCGTCGCAAGGCGATATTTATTTCCGTTTGTAACTCAGTTAAATGAGGCTGCAAGCGCATATGTACGGGTAATCGGCTTATTTCATAGCAAGATTGAAATTTGCGATACTTTGGTTGTTGTGAAATATAGTAATCTGCTGTCACCGAACCAATCATGATGTAGTCTAAACGCTCATGTTCAAGCTGTGCTAGCAGTTCTTTCTCCGATACATTTTCATAAACAACTATCTTGTCTTCACCCAAGTGCGCTTCAAAATTATCGTAACGATACCCTCTTACTTTGCCGACTAATGCGCCATAAAACTGCTCGGGCCTATGCTTGCCCACACAGCGAGATTGATACCCAAGCAGCACTTCGGTTGAGAAGGCATAGTCGATGCTGTAAATCCCTGGGACGTCTGCTTCGGCCCGCCACGCTTTATTGATCCCAGGTTCAATATCTATTTTACCTTGATCGAAATAGCGCTGTCCTCTGGCGACAGAGAGCGGCATAAACTCAAATTGGTATGAAGTCAGTTTTGCCAACTCTTGAAAAATGTCGACAAAAATACCTTTGGGTTTTCCTTGCTCTTCAAAATAGTAAGGAGGATTGGCACCGTAATAGACCAGTACGGTATAGGTTTTCGCCTGCGCTAATCCGGTTATTAGCAGCAGAGAAAGCATTACTATTTGAAAACACCGCATCGTAATCTTCAGGCTAAAGTAAAGGTATCTTCATAATATGCATGATTTTTAAGCGATGCAATTACTCCTTTCCTGATACCGTATCGAGATAAATACATGAGACTGATTATTTGTCACAAACTATAAATATGGTGAATACTGCTTATATTGAAAATTGTCGACAATTTACAGCGGGGCTGGTTGACGTGCGCGTCAACCAGCACTATATTGTCTACAACTTAAATTACTAAGACTGGCTAACTAATGATGAGCTTTTTTGACGAGCAAGCGGTTACTTCTTCTGATAAAGCATTCTTTCGTATGCGAAAGGAAATTGTAGAAGGTGAAATAGCGGCAGGTTCTAAGCTCAGCGAAATGGAATTGTCGACAAAGTATGAAGTCAGCAGAGCGGTTGTTCGCGAGGCAATTAACCGCTTGGAGTCATGTCACCTAGTTGAGCGTAAAGCTAACGTAGGGGCGCGCGTTGTTACCCTCACACCGGAAGGATTGATGGAGCTTTATCAGATCCGTGAAGCACTAGAAGGTATGGCAGCAAGGCTTGCAGCACAGCACATGACTGATATTGAAATTCAAGACCTAGAAGGTTTGTTGTCGAGTCAATTCGATGAAGTCAAAAACCAACATTCTTATTATCAAGAAGCGGGCGATCTCGATTTTCATTACCGCATTATTCTTGGCAGTAAAAATGCGAGTCTTATCTCTATGCTAGTCAATGGGCTGTACCACTTGGTGCGTATGTATCGTGTGCAGTTAGGGATGGCCGGTCCCCGCGTCACCACGGCATTTGACGAGCATAAACATATCGTTCGTGCGATCAGTAACCGCGATCCTGAACTGGCAGAAATACTGATGCGTCGACATATTCAATATTCTAAAAATAATATCGCAACCAAGTTAGCAAGCAATCAATCACACTTTTAAGAGAGAGCATCATCATGAGCGCAGGAAAAAAATTTCGTGAAGCATTAAAAGCCAATAAACCGCTTCAAATCGTCGGCACTATCAACGCATATAGCGCGATGATGGCAAAGAAAATCGGTCATCAAGCTATCTATCTTTCTGGTGGTGGCGTTGCTAATGCATCTTATGGTTTACCTGACTTAGGAATGACATCTCTAAATGATGTAATTGCAGATGTAAGTCGCATTACCTCGGCTTGTGATCTACCTTTAATGGTCGACATTGATACTGGATGGGGCGGCGCTTTCAATATCGTAAAAACCATCCGAGATATGGAAAAAGCAGGTGCCGCTGCGGTACATATGGAAGATCAAGTAGCGCAAAAGCGTTGTGGTCACCGTCCAAATAAAGAAATCGTGTCGACAGAAGAAATGGTTGATCGTATTAAAGCAGCAGTTGATGCGCGCACCGATCCTGACTTTTTCATTATGGCAAGAACAGATTCGTTTGCACAAGAAGGGCTAGAAGCGGCAATTGAGCGCGCGAAAGCCTATGTTGCAGCAGGCGCTGATGGCATTTTTGCAGAAGCGGTACAAACTGAAGAGCACTATCGCGCATTCAGCGAAGCACTTGATGTGCCCATCCTTGCGAATATCACTGAGTTTGGTAAGACAGAACTTTGGAACAAAGCTGAGCTGGGTGAGTGGGGCGTAGATATGGTGCTTTACCCATTGAGTGCGTTCAGAGCGATGAACAAAGCGGCGGAGCTGGTGTATCAGTCTATTTTAGAAAATGGGGATCAGAAAGCGGTACTCGATACCATGCAAACCCGAATGGATTTGTATGATTACCTTGGTTATCACGATTATGAGCAAAAGCTCGATGCATTATTCGCCGAAGGTAAAAATAAGTAAAAAATTAAAGCTGTTGAGGGTTGCTCAGCAGCACAAAATATCAATACCCAGCAGGTAAAAAATTCAGGAGACAATAATATGGCTAAAGTACTAAGTGGCGCGGGCCTTCGTGGTCAAGTAGCAGGAAAAACAGCACTATCAACGGTAGGTAAGTCGGGCTCAGGTTTGACTTATCGTGGCTACGATGTAAAGGATCTAGCTGAAAATTGTCAGTTTGAAGAGGTGGCTCACCTTATCCTTAAAGGTAACTTACCAAATCAAGCTGAACTAGACGCTTATAAAAGCGAGCTTAAAGCAATGCGCGGTTTACCGCAGGCATTAAAAGAAGTATTAGAACGTATTCCTGCTGATGCACACCCAATGGACGTATTACGTACGGGTTGTTCAATGCTTGGTAACCTTGAAGGTGAAGCAAGCTTTGATGAGCAAGGTAAAGTAACCGATCGCATGCTTGCAAGTTTCCCAAGCATTATTTGTTACTGGTATCGCTTTAGCCATGATGGCGTTCGTGTCGATGTGGAGACAGATGACGATTCAATCGGTGCACATTTCTTACGCTTATTGCATGGCGAAAAACCAAGTGAGCTACATGAGCGTGTGATGCACGTATCACTTATCCTTTATGCAGAGCATGAGTTTAACGCATCAACCTTTACAGCTCGTGTTTGTGCCTCAACGCTTTCTGACATGCACTCATGTATTACTGGTGCGATTGGTTCTCTACGTGGTCCACTTCACGGTGGCGCAAACGAAGCGGCAATGGAAATGATTGAGCGCTTTGAATCTGCGGATCACGCAGAGCAAGAAATGATGGGTATGCTTGAGCGTAAAGAGAAGATCATGGGCTTTGGTCACGCTATCTATTCAGAATGTGATCCTCGTAACGAAATCATCAAACGTTGGTCTGAAAAACTAGCGGCAGATGTGGGGGATACCGTACTTTACCCTGTATCTGTGCGCTGTGAAGAAGTCATGTGGCGCGAGAAAAAGCTATTCTGCAATGCCGATTTCTTCCATGCTTCAGCTTATAACTTCATGAAGATCCCAACTAAATTGTTCACGCCAATCTTTGTTATGTCACGCTTAACAGGGTGGGCAGCACACGTTATGGAGCAGCGCGCAGATAACCGTATCATTCGCCCATCGGCGGAATACACTGGCGAGGAGCTACGCCCAGTTCCTGCCATTTCTGAGCGTTAATCGAACACTGTTCGAATCTATTCTGGCGGTCGCCATGGCCGCCTGTTTTCCGTCACCGATTGTTGGAAGTTGTTATGAATACTCAATTCCGTAAACGTTTACCTGATTCTGAGCTTTGCTATTACGATACAAAAGAAGCGGTAGAAGCCATCAAACCAGGTAGCTACGAGACTTTACCTTATACCTCGCGTGTGCTTGCTGAAAACTTAGTACGCCGCGCTGAGCCTGAAAAACTCAATGATTATCTTGAACAGATCATCGAGCGTCGTCGCGATTTGGACTTCCCGTGGTTTCCTGCTCGCGTAGTGTGCCACGATATTTTGGGCCAAACTGCTTTAGTCGACCTTGCGGGTCTGCGTGATGCTATCGCTGAAAAAGGCGGCGATCCGGCTAAAGTCAATCCAGTCGTACCGACTCAGCTGATTGTCGATCACAGCTTAGCTGTAGAGCACGCCGGTTATGAAGAAGATGCATTTGAGAAAAACCGCGCGATTGAAGACCGTCGAAATGACGACCGTTTTCACTTTATCAACTGGACCAAAACGGCATTTAAAAACGTTGATGTGATCCCGCCAGGCAACGGTATTTTGCACCAAATCAATTTGGAAAAAATGTCGCCAGTTATTCAAGCGCGCGACGGTGTTGCCTTCCCTGATACGCTTGTTGGCACCGACAGCCACACGCCACACGTTGATGCACTCGGTGTTATCGCCGTTGGTGTGGGTGGCCTTGAAGCGGAAAGCGTGATGCTTGGTCGTGCGTCTTACATGCGATTGCCTGATATTGTTGGTGTTGAAATCATTGGTAAACGCCAACCGGGGATCACCGCAACAGATATCGTACTGGCGATCACTGAGTTTTTACGTAAAGAGCGCGTAGTTTCTAGCTACTTAGAATTCTTTGGTGAAGGTACGCAAGACCTTAATTTAGGTGACCGTGCGACAATTTCAAACATGACACCAGAGTATGGCGCAACCGCGGCCATGTTCTACATCGATGAGCAAACCATTGATTATTTGAAGCTCACAGGCCGTGATGACGAGCAAATTAAGCTGGTGGAAAAATACGCTAAGCTAACTGGGCTTTGGGCTGATTCCCTAGAAAACGTGCAGTACGAGCGTGTACTTAAGTTCGATTTGTCGACGGTGACGCGTAATATTGCAGGTCCTTCAAATCCGCATCGCCGCGTTGCAACTAACGACCTGGCTAATCAAGGTATCGTTAAAGAGATTGAAGCGCCAAAAGATGGCTTGATGCCTGATGGTGCGGTGATCATCGCTGCTATCACTAGCTGTACTAATACCAGTAACCCACGTAACGTAGTTGCCGCAGGCTTGTTGGCACGTAATGCCAATAAATTAGGTCTTGCTCGTAAACCTTGGGTGAAAACGTCTTTTGCACCGGGGTCAAAAGCGGTACGTTCTTATATGGAAGAGGCAAAGCTCCTACCTGAGCTTGAGCAGCTCGGTTTCGGTGTCGTTGCCTTTGCTTGTACGACTTGTAATGGCATGAGTGGCGCACTCGATCCGAAAATTCAACAAGAAGTGATTGACCGTGATTTATACTCAACGGCAGTGTTATCGGGTAACCGTAACTTTGACGGTCGAATTCACCCTTATGCAAAACAAGCCTTCTTAGCTTCACCGCCGTTGGTTGTGGCCTATGCAATTGCAGGCACCGTGCGTTTTGATATTGAAAATGGTGTCTTAGGTCGTGACCAAGAAGGCAATCCTGTCACGCTTAAAGATATCTGGCCGAGCGATGAAGAAATCGATGCGGTGATCAAAGAAAGTGTAAAACCAGAGCAATTCCGCGCCGTTTATGAGCCAATGTTTGACCTCACTGTAGACTATGGTGAAGACAACGACCCACTTTATCAGTGGCGTCCAACGAGTACCTATATTCGTCGCCCTCCTTATTGGGAAGGGGCACTCGCGAGCGAGCGTACCATGAAAGGCATGCGTCCATTAGCGATTTTAGGTGACAACATCACCACTGACCATTTATCGCCATCGAATGCGATTTTGGCAAGCAGTGCGGCGGGTGAATATTTGGCCAAAATGGGCTTACCAGAGGAGGATTTCAACTCATACGCGACACACCGAGGTGATCACTTAACGGCGCAGCGTGCGACATTCGCCAACCCCAAACTGTTAAACGAAATGGTGGTAGAAAACGGTGAAGTAGTACAAGGTTCACTGGCGCGTGTTGAGCCCGAGGGCAAAGTCACCAGAATGTGGGAAGCCATCGAAACCTATATGGAGCGTAAACAACCGCTGATCATCGTTGCTGGCGCAGATTATGGCCAAGGTTCGTCTCGTGACTGGGCTGCAAAAGGTGTGCGCTTAGCCGGGGTTGAGGTTATCGCAGCGGAAGGCTTTGAGCGTATTCACCGTACCAACTTAATCGGTATGGGTGTACTACCACTTGAGTTTAAAGCGGGCACTACCCGTAAAACGCTTGAGCTTGACGGTACAGAAACCTATGACGTTGAGGGTGAACCGGCACCTGGCGCTACTTTAACTCTTGTGATTAATCGTCAAAGTGGTGAGCGCGTAGAGGTGCCTGTGACTTGTCGATTAGATACCTTTGAAGAAGTATCTATTTACTCTGCTGGCGGCGTGTTACAACGCTTCGCTCAAGACTTCCTCGAAGCGGAAGGCGTATAACCATGAGTCAATTTAAGCCGCAAATTAAAATTCCCGCCACTTATATGCGTGGCGGCACCTCTAAAGGGGTGTTCTTTAATTTAACAGATTTACCCGAGTACGCGCAGCAACCGGGCGAAGCGCGAGATAACTTGCTGCTACGTGTGATTGGCAGCCCAGATCCCTATGGTAAACATACCGATGGCATGGGCGGTGCAACTTCCAGTACCAGCAAAACCGTGATTTTAAGTAAAAGCGACAAAGCCGACCATGACGTGAATTATCTTTTTGGTCAGGTTGCTATCGACAAACCATTTATTGATTGGAGCGGAAACTGTGGCAATTTAACGGCTGCGGTGGGGGCATTTGCAATCAGCAACGGCTTAGTCGACGCGAATAAAGTGCCAGAGAACGGTGTTGCTGTCGTTAAAATCTGGCAGGCGAATATTAGCAAAACCATAGTGGCGCATGTTCCAATCAGCAATGGAGAAGTGCAAGAGACGGGCGACTTTGAACTGGATGGCGTAACTTTCCCAGCAGCAGAAGTGGTGGTTGAGTTTATGGATCCAAGCGACCCAGATGTTGATATGTTTCCGTCGGGCAACCTCGTCGATACAATAACTGTGCCTGATGAAGGCACCTTTGAAGTGACGATGATAAGTGCCGGGATCCCAACGCTTTTCTTCCGTGCTTCCGATTTAGGCTATGAAGGTACAGAGTTACAAGAAGCAATTAATGGAGATCCAGCGGTACTTGAGCGATTTGAAAAGATCCGTGCTTATGGCGCAGCTAAAATGGGTTTAATAGGTCATATTGACGAAGCGAAAGTTCGCCAACATACCCCAAAAATCGCTTTTGTTGCACCTGCTAAATCTTATGCTGCGTCGAGCGGTAAAGTGGTGGAAGCCAATACCATCGATTTAAACGTTCGCGCCTTATCTATGGGTAAGTTGCACCATGCGATGATGGGAACTGCCGCTGTGGCGATAGCAACCGCGGCGGCAATTCCTGGCACCCTAGTTAACGAAGCCGCTGGTGGTGGTGATCTTAACTCCGTGACCTTTGGACATCCGTCAGGCACCTTAAAGGTTGGCGCTGAAGCACTGCAAGAGTCTGGTCGTTGGCAAGCTAAAAAAGCCGTCATGAGCCGCAGCGCTCGCGTGCTAATGGAAGGCCGAGTTCGCGTCCCAGAGGCGTAGCTCCATACTAAATTAAAGGCTCTGTTCCCAAGAGCCTTATTCTCTACATAAGAAAACTCTCGAGTTGTTGCTTGGTCGTTAAGGTGTGCCTGTCATTCGGCTTTTTCTTTGATTTCCACCATGCAGACTTGAAATTCATAAGGACGATATGATGTTTGAAGCTTTACTTTCTGTGGCAATCACAACCGCGGTGTTGCTTGGCTCTCCCGGTCCAGCGCCACTTGCGCTGGCTGCAACGGGGGCGAGTCAAGGTGTTAAAAAAGGCTTCCCATTCTTAGCAGGTATTTTGGCAGGATTGCTTGTTGCGGTGATCTTTGCAGCCACTGGAATTGCAGGGTTACTGGTTAGTCATCCCCAAGTGACACTCATGCTCAAATGGCTTGCAGCCGCCTACTTAATTTATGTTGCCTACAAAATTGCAGCAAACAACGCGGCGCTTGGCAGTGCAGGTGCGCAGCTACCGAGCTTTAAAGATGGGTTTATTCTTAACCTCCTCAACCCCAAAGCCTACGCGGCTTGTATCGCTATTTTTGCGACGGCTTCGGTGCCGGCAAGCTCAAACCTAGTTGCTACGCTACTTGCCGCTAGCGTGTGCTACGTGGTGGCGATAGTGGTCGACACAATGTGGCTGGCATTAGGTGGTGTGGTTTTTAAAACACTGAATGGTGAGGCAGTACTCAAGCGGATCCGAGTTGGCTTTGCGTTGACTTTGATTGTGCTTGTTCTTTACGGGCTATTTGTCGTTTGAGGTTGATGGGAAGTCACAGGCATAGCTTTTAGACTTGAATAGATGTAATAATCTAAGTTATGCATCCGCCACTCAAAAAAGCCAATGATCGTTCCACCTGGTGAAAACAACGTCCCCATAAGTGACATCCGTGTTGAGTTTTCGGACTCGGCATTTGCTTTGAGAACGTTAAGAATAGGGGAATATAAACGGTTGGAGCGTCTGTTTTCGCTTAGATATGGTGATGAGTACGATGCCGAAGAGTTATTAAAGTTACGACAACAAAGAGTGCTAGTACCTTTTTTACAAGCTACTGAAGATAAATCAAAGCACTGTATTTGTGTGCGGCAAACTCAAACGCGCGAAATGCTTGGCATGATCTTAATTACAGTCGATGACTCAGCGGCCAAAAAAGTGCTGGTAGAAGAGAGTTGGTTTATCCACGATACTCTGTTCGACAAGGTGTTTTGTTTATTCGTGACAGAGTATTTGAATACGCTAGGTTTCGCTTTGGTTGAATTTAGAGTCGACGAGCGTAATGATTTAGTACGCCGGTTGGTTGAGCAACTTGGTGCGTGTTTTGATGGCATATTACGTCGTGCAGGTGTTTATCGGAACGAGTGCTTCAACCAAGCTGTGTACTCTATTTCTCAGGAAGAGTGGCAGTGCGTTGTTCCTCTGTATTCTATTTACAAAGCATTGCCGCAATAATAATGAAGTTTAAAATGTGCATTTATGGAAAGTAAACCAAAATATTTTCGCTGGCAACTTGGCAGACAACAGTCGGGTTATCAAAAAATGTTACTAGCAACCGCGATGTGGCCAGTTAAGTTTGATATGTATTTAACCTGAGCTTCGGATAATCTATGCCTTTCTAGCAGCCAGTTTTCGCGCTAACTGCGTTGAATTCACTTCCAATAGCCAGCTATTAGTACGTAAATTCGCCTTGTTATCCCCAAAACTCTCTGGCTAGATAAGGAAATAATTTGATTTTAGTTTAAAAACAACCAGTTAGAACATATCTTATCCAAACCTCAGGTTATTTACTAATGTTTCCAACTGGATGCGAAGTACCACCACATACCGATAAAGTCGTTTCAGGGAAACATTTCAGGCTAAATATTGTGTTAAAACGGGCGAAGTTAGGCGGTGAATTTAAGTGTAAAGATCCGCTTTATAGCAGCAGTCGCATTAAATTTTTGAACCTGAACTCGGGATAAGAAGTTAGTTAATTCATTAAAATACCTAAGTTCAAAAGCGTAATATCACTCTAGCCAGAAGTTATTTCTTAATACAAGGCAAATTTGTGCGTCAATAGCTGGCCTATTGCAAGCAAATTTAACGCAGTAGTAAGGGATAACAGCTGCTAGAGAACAAGTTGTTATCTCGTGTTCAGGTTTTGATAAATCAGAGCATTCCGTTTCTAAAGTGGAAGCTGGTACTCGATTGCTGTTAAGTATCGGCTGGGTCCGTTAGCGCGACTAGCTCGGCAACTTGATAATGACGCATGTTCCGGAATTAGATTCTGTTTCACACTCAATTGCACCATTAAAATACTGAGTGACGATAGCGAGCGCTACACTTAGCCCTAAGCCCAAGCCTTTTTGGGTGCGATTACCGACAACAAAAGGATCAAATACTTTATCTTTGATTTCATGTGGAATACCGCCGCCGTTGTCCGTGACTTTAATCGTATATCCAAGTTTTGAAGCTTGAGCCGATATAATCACACAGGGGCTTTGCACTGAGTTATCAGCAAAGGCGTGGTAAAACGCATTTTCTATTACAGGTTGGAAAATCTGCTGTAACAATCTCTCTGGGGCGGTGATAGCAAGTGCTTCGGGAATATCTAAGGTAATATCAATATGTGGGTGTTGATTGGCAAGCTCACTCACACATCGCGTGATAAGTGGCTGTAAGTAAACAGGCTTTACTTCTCCTTCAAATCCAGTATTGGTGATGATTTTGAGCTTGTCGATAATACCGGTGATCCGCTCGGTACTATTGACGACGAGTTTGGCACAGCTTTCAATATTTTCTATCGAATGCAATAAAGCAGACTTGGCGATTTCATTTTTATTTACCCTTTGTCTTACTCCTTCGACAAGCAATAGTTGGTTACTGGAAGCGGTCATGGCGACGCCAATCGGCGTGTTAATCTCGTGGGCAAGTCCTGGGATCAATCGCACCAGCGTTGCTGACTTTTCGGCGTTTATCAGGCGTTTTTGAGTCTCACTGAGTTCACTGATCGCGTGATTAAGTGCTTTGTTTTTTTCTATTAACTCTTCAGTTTGGCTTTTTACCTCCGTATTTAGATAATCAATAATACTTTTACGGATGGCCGAACGAGAGTTGTACAACGCGATGAGGCTAAGTAATAGCAAGATAAAGCAAACAAACGCGGCGCCATAATAGGACTTTACCTTTTTATTGCTGCTTGCAAGGAGTGAACTGAAATCCTGCTCTCTGCGCTCTAAAAAGGTATTGATGTGCGTCATTATTTGTACTTTACTTTGGAGGTAAGCCTCGCTGTACAAAATCTTGAGGGCCTGTTGATTTTTCCCTGCTGCCACGAGTTCGAAGGCTTCACGCTCAAGTGACACGAGTGCTTCACTTTTATCCTCTGCATTTCGCAACATAGTTAATTCATCCGTAGAAACCCCGTTTTCTAATAATAATGTCAGCAGTGCTTTTGGTGCTTCTTTTTCAAATGGCGCCTGACCCTCTTTGACCAGTAACATGTCCCAATAGACGCGGTGCAAATGCTTAGGGCGGGGGGAAGTGCCGTTACGGATCGTTAAGATCTCATCAAAAAATTGCTTAAACTTAGGGTTGCCCGTGGCGGCATAAGCCCGCGCCATCATGGTGAGTTGATCTGAACTGAGTCTTAACTCTTGGGATAACCGAACAAGATTAAAGTTTCTTTCTATTTCTTGCTCTTGCGCTTCTTTATTGACGAATGCTAAAAACGTGAACACCACAGAAAGAAAAAAAAGCAGCATGGAGAGCGCTGATATATGGTAGAAGTACTTAAAGCTAAACGACTGACTTGGGTGAAGTATGTTGCTTTGACTGACAGCCATGTATTCAACGTTGTTAAGACTCGAATACACAAAGTATAGTTAACCTAAGCTCGGAATAACAATTTGTTCTCTGGCCGTTGTCATTCTGCGCTCTGGTTGATCGTTCTAGGCTTTTGTCACTTTGCCGAAGTGAGAAAGCAGCCAAATGGATAACAAGTATTTGGCTGCTCGATGGGTCTAGTCGAAAGTAAGTACGATCCTGCCGTTAATGTCGCTATTGAGCATATCGTTAAATATATCGTTGATTTGCTCGAGTGGCTTGGTTTCAATAATGGCTTTTACCTTGCCCTCAGCAGCAAACTGCAAGCATTCAGTGAGGTCTTGACGAGTACCAACAATACTGCCAACAACACTGATACCTTTAAGAACGGTATCAAATATAGGAATAGGCATTTCTTCAGGTGGTAAGCCAACGAGCACACAAGTACCGCCGCGCTTTACGCTGTTAAATGATGTCGTAAAGGCTGGCTTTGAGACCGCGGTACAAACTACGGCTTGGACTCCACCTAGCTTATTTTGCATTAACTCTGCGGGATCATTGTGCTTAAAGTCGATACATAAATCGGCGCCAAGATCTTTTGCCAGTGCTAACTTTGACTCACCAGTATCGACCGCAACTACATTCAGCCCCATTGCTTTGGCGTATTGCACTGCTAAGTGACCAAGGCCTCCTACACCAATAATGGCAATCCATTCACCGGGTTTAGCTTTCGATACTTTTAGTGCTTTATAGGTGGTGACGCCCGCGCAGAATAGAGGTGCGGCATCGACAAATGACAAGCCTTCGGGGATTTTTACCACGTAGTTGGCGTCAGCTTTACAGTACTGTGCGTAACCGCCGTCGACGGAATAGCCACTATTTAACTGCTCTGGGCATAAGTTTTCGTTGCCTTTTAGGCAGTGTTCACAATGACCGCAGGCGCTATGAAGCCAAGGTACACCGACTCTATCACCAACGGCTAAATGTTTAACATCGTCAGCTTTTGCGATAACGGTACCCACACCTTCGTGACCGGGCACTAGTGGTAATTTAGGCTTAACAGGCCAGTCGCCATGACAGGCGTGTAAGTCGGTGTGGCAAACACCACAGGCGGCTATTTCAACGATGACCGATCCTTGAGTAAGTTGCGGTTTTTCAATTTCTTGAATTTCTAACGGCTGTTTAAATTGGTGCACTAACGCTGCTTTCATCTTTTTGCTCCTTGATTGAGTCGATAGTAGCTTAGCAGCTATAACTAGAAACAATTTGATCCGAAACAATGAATAAGATGAGAGTAAATAACCTGAGCTGCGGATAATTAATGCCTTTCTAGCAGCCAGTTTTAGCGCTAACCGCGTTGAATTCACTTCCAATAGCCAGCTATTGGTGCGTAAATTCGCCTTGTTTTCCCTAAAACTTGCTGGCTAGACAAGGAAAAAACTAAGTTATGCTTTAGCAACAATGAGTTGGAACATTCCTTATCCAAACCTCAGGTTAAATAAAAATGGCGAGCACAATGCTCGCCATTTCATTACTTAATTACAAAAAGTAGGGAGTTATTTTCTTCTACGTAGCAACGCAAGTGGTGCTGCTAGTAGTAACCAAAATAATGAACCACTTGAAGATTTTGATGGTGTCGGCGTCGGCGTTGGATCTGGAGTCGGTTGTTCTGACTCTTCATCCATTAAGTTTGTTACCTCGACCATAATTTTCGCAGGCTCAGATACATTGCCACCGGTATCAGTCGCCACGACTTCAAGCTCAACGCTTTCTAGTCCTGAGTCGAAGTCTAGTTGCTCGCTGTTGGCGACAATGACCTGTCCTGATGAATTAACCGTGATAGCTGAAGAAGTTGAAGCAATAACAATAAACTCAGAAACTGGGTTCGCAAAGTCAGATGCATATTCAACCTCTAGTTGGCCAATAACGGTATCGACCGCTGTATTTTCCTCGACTGAGAATGACTGATCAGCAGTGATGATTGGCGCTTTCGCTGATTCTTCTGACGGAGAAACAATAACTGGTACCGCGCCGTTACTTGATAGAATCATGAAATCATTGTCGGAGAAAGTTAGGTTTGCTGACTCACCAGGTGCAAGCTCTGTTACTTCATTACCAGCATCATCAACGAGCATAGCTAAGCCTTCTGCTTCAGTTGTAGCTACTTCCATTGCTGGTGCTTTTATCATGAAACTATCAGCGAACATTTCGTCTAGAGAATTTGATGGGATCGGCATCCAAGTCTCTTCTTCAGTGCGGAAGCGAATCTTGGCTTCCACTCCGGTTGCGACCTGCTCGGCTGTAAGTCCAAATGCATCGGCACAACTACTCATGGTGACGAAATTATTACCAGATGCAAATTGAATATTAGTAATAAAACCGCTTCCTGAACCATAACCATGAGTAAATGAGATAGCGCTACCAGATAGGAAATTGCCAAACCATTCTTGCTTGCCGTTTTGAACAGTTACATCATAAGTGCCATCTGGCGATGTCCCACCTTCAGCTGGCAAATCGAAATCAGCCATAAAGCCACCTTGATAAGTGTGGATAATAGGTTGATTAGTAACCATGGTCGTCAATAGCATGTAACCGGTATCACACACGTCAGTTGAGACTGAAGTTGTTTCTACAGCAGCACCGATTATATCTAAACGTTCGCTATCACCTGCTTCATCTTTTGCAACCGTTGAAGCAAAAAATGGCTTTAAAGTCGCAGCGCCAGTATTGGTTAATACGTGTCTAGCACCTTGGTCATCAACAACAGGCATAACTTTCGCGTTAGCAGCAGCTTTTGGTAGCACATGATAAACCAAGTGCAGTGCTTTTTCGTCGCCAGACATAAAGTTCAATGCACCATCAAGCTCTAATGTTGTAAGGTCGTGTGTTGCATCCAAGAATGCCATGTTGGCAGAAGTTAATGTCCATTCAGGGAGTTTAGTTGGATCTATAGTTGCTGTAACGTCAAACGAAATGGTTTGCCCTGCAGGAACGGTGATCGACTCAGGAAAGGCCATACTAAGTGCGCCACGCGCAGCGTCGTCAGCAAATCGTTGCTCATATGCCAATGTATAGGTTTGTTCTTGGTTCGAGAAGTTTTTAACGACTACCTTTTTGGTGATAGATGAAGTTTCAGATAGTGAAACCAAGCCAAATGATAGCGCCGCTTGCATCGTATCTTCAGCCCATGCTGCAACCGGAAGGTTTGCCGCTTTTTCAACATCTACAAGACCTGAACCAATAAAGCTGATTGGTGCAAGCGCTGCATTTGGGTTTTGCGAGCGAGGTTCCATGGTAACATCTAAGTTAGCCGCATTCATTAATGTTGCTTTTAGCTCAAAACCATTGCGATTTGGTAGTGCTTCTTTAAGCATACTCATGGCACCAGCTGTAATAGGGCCAGAGAATGAAGTTCCACTTGCTGGAGTAAGTCCATCACCAAGGCCTGGATGTGCAGTCATAATGCTAACACCTGGCGCTGTGATTTCAGGTTTTAATCTTCCGCTGATAGAAGGTCCGCGAGAGGTGAATGACGCGATCATGCCTTCTTTTAGAATGATTGTGGCACTCACATTATAGGCAACATTGTTTCCTGCTAGTAACTGTTGTTTAAGTGCTTTACCTTGGCTATAGCTCAAACCAATTGTCGGGATCTCAATACCTGGAGCACTGCCACCTGGTTCAGTTGGACCACCACCTTCAACATTATTGGCGATCATCACCAACTTAGCGCCTTTCGCTTGGGCGTTTAGCACTTTTTGAGTGAAGTTACAGCCGCCTCGGTCAACAAGGACCGCTTTACCTGTAAAGTCGACGTCGTCTGCAAAAGGATCGCAAGCAATAGATGTGGCATCTCCTCGGTCATTCTTTTCAGTCTCAACAAATGCTAGCGGGGTTGTGTCACTACTAAACTCAAATTCTTCAAAGCCCTCAGGGTTAAAACCTGCCGCACCTGCTTCAGCCGTTTCCCCCATCAAGGTTGCTAAAATGTGCTGACCTTTTATGACAGAGTGCTCCATCGCACCGACTGAAAGTGCATTATCGGTTGTACTAGGGCCACCAACAATAAACGGTGTAGGGCCATCATTACCAGCAGAGATAACAACGTTAGTACCTAGCATCACGGCTTTATCAATAAGCTCTTGTACCGCCCCTGCACGGTTATCACCAAAGTCTCCGCCTAGTGACATGTTAACAACATCCACTCTGTCAGAAATATCACCGTCTCCATTTGGATCCATGGCAGACTCTAATGCTAAAAGCTGGGCTAAACCAGGACAGCTATCATTATCACAGACTGAATACACAAATAGCTCAACATTCGGTGCGATACCGGTTACTGAATGAGATACGTGAGTACCGTGATTAGTACCTACGTCAATTGGATCTGGATCGTTATTGATAAAATCATAACCGCCTAGCACTTTGCCTTGTGGCCAAGCTGGAGTGTCTGAAGGGTTATTTGCTGCAGCTTCATACGCCTCGGCCGTACCAGCGCCGCCAAATGCTTGGTGAGTGTAATCAATACCCGTGTCAAGTACTGCAACACGAATTCCTGCACCTGTAACTTCACCTGTTGAAACTAAAGGCGTTGCTTTTATGTAATCGGCACTGTCAGCCACATTCAATTTATAATCAAATACAGGTAGTACCGAGTGTACTAATGGATTGTTCAGCAGTTTGTTAACCTCTGCTTCTTCGCCATTGACGATAATTGCGTTGGTTAGCTTAGATGTCTTCGCCACAACTTGAAGTGTTGGACTAGTGTTAGCAATTGTAGCCTCTACACTTTGTTGAGTTTGCTGAATACTTGATGTTGCATTTTTAGAATTAATGCCAGCAAGACTTTGTTCAGCCACTGAGGGAGTTGTTAATTTAACTAACCATGTTACAACGTTCTGTGTAGATTTCCTTGTCTGTTTATTCTTTAATTCTGGATATTGACTTTTTAGAGATGGTTTATTTTCAAAGTTATATTGATTGTACGTCGCAGCAGCAACTGTAGAAGACGACAAAGCAGTCACTACAGCGATTGTGAGTGCTGACTTATTTAGAGTTGACATCGGATTTCCCCATCATACTTGTTATGGTTTTTAATTGTTTTATTTACATCCCATTTCAGGATTTGAACAAATATAGTTCCTTTTTGGGTGGCATTTCAACTTTTTGTTACGAAAAGTGGGATTTTTTTACTTTTTTAATTCTTTTCTCATTAACAATTTCATGATGTAGGATCATAAAATGGGAATACGTCTTTTCTCATTGGCTCGAACGCTGCTGAGATGGTGGGGTCAAAGTGTATTAGCAATACAGCAAGTTAATTGAATATTTTTATTGCTAATATCTCCACGCTATTCTTAAATAATAGTTCATTAAAAAGAAGTCCTTAGCCCAATAAGTCTTATATATCACAGGAAAGCAAATGGATCTTAATAGCTTTAACCTCGGATGTTTAGCAGGAATTTTTTCCGCAAATAAGCAGTCTCCTGAATTAACTGTATTGTTTGACGAGTTCGTGCAATGTTTTGGTAAATTGAGTGGCGTTGATACTCAGTTTGATATGAATGATTGGAGTAGTGTTCACACTGAGTATGGTGTAGCCATTTCCCCTGTTCAGGCCGCTAAATGTTCTCAAGAACAGCTGCGTAGTTTGGTTTTTATGCAGGGCGTAAAGGCAGCGATTGAAGATAAATTGAGTGAAGGCTTATCCGAAGTGCGTATTTTATACGCAGGCACCGGTCCCTACGCCACGCTATTGCTTCCATTGTTAGCACTACACCCCAGTCTTCCTATAAAAGCTACCCTAATAGATATACACCCAGAAAATGTCGTAGCGGTGAAAAAGTTAATTGATACTTTTGATGTCGAGCACTGTATCGAACAGCTGGTTTGTTGTGATGCATTAAAATGGCAGGGTGAAGAAAAATGTAGCTTTGATATCGTGATTTCCGAGACGATGACGGCACTACTAAAAAGAGAGCCACAAGTTTGGATCTTCAAGCATCTATTTCCCTACCTCAAAGAAGACGGTATTTTGATCCCTGAGTCTATCGCATTATCGGCAACATTAAATAGAAAAGGGGAGCAAATACACATTGGAGAATTTTTTAACCTACAGAAATCTTCGGTACAGAAACTCAGTGGTGGTGACGATACGCTATTAAGTGGGAAGCTGGTTATCCCAGATAGCCACCAGCCAGGAGATGGCTTTAAGTTGCAAACGGATATCGTCGTTTATGATCGCTACGGACTCGGTGAAAATGAATGCAGTCTCAATATTCCATTTACCATCCCATGTGAAGCAACTAATTTATCAGCTGGCGCTATTGTCAAATATGCATACGTCAATTATGAATCTCCCGAGTTCGTGTTTGACTTCCCATCACCGCCGAGTTTCGTGCAAGATAATTGCCTTGCACCCATAGATGAACAGGGAAAGCTTGGCCTAGTTGGAATAAAAAGTGTTTTTCAGCATTCTCAGCTCATCAAGTATGGTAAGAATATGGCTATGCCTGAAAACCTTTGGTTATGTCAGCAAGCTTTATGTGATGTTTTTAATGTTTCGCTTCAAGATTGGCTAGCGAAGCTCTATCAATCGGTTACTTTAGAGGCTTTTGAGGAGTGGCTAATGGAACAAGAATCGAGATTACAGGATAGCCCTTTTATTAGTGAACTTAATTCAAAACTTCTACTTAAGTATAAAAGCGAATGAGATGGTCACATTAGTTCGAGGTGTTTTTACACAACTTCCAGCTTTGAGCAAAATGGAGAATGCGGATGATAATAAAGAATTTATCTTGAGCAATTCGCTGCTTGCTCATCAGCAGTTATTTTCTGAATCCAACATACACTATTTAACAATCCACTCAGATAGTGAAATAGTTGGCTTTATTATTTTAGCCGTTGAACCAGAACTGAAAAATGTTGAATTTCGCCGTATTGTGGTTGCTAAAAAGGGATTGGGAATAGGGCAAGAAGCGATAAAACAGATGGAAAAATACGTGTTAGAGGAGTTGTGTATAACGCGCATTTGGCTAGATGTTTTTGCAGATAATACTCGAGCGCAATACATATACCAAAAGCTTGGATATCAGCAGTTCGATACGATGCCTTACGATAATAGAATCCTGTTACTATTCGAAAAGCACTTACACTAATGGCTAAATCAAGTAACGAAAATTATCAAAAATGGTTAGCTGTATATGGGCGGTTAGTTGACTTCTCACACGATGACTGGCTACTTATGGCTCCGCATATAAAAATCGGTCATATCACAGCCGATACGATACTATTCGCGCAAGGCGAGAAAATCTCTAGTGTTTACTTCTTATTAGATGGTTATGGACGCTATTTCTACCTAGATGAAAAGGGTAGTGAACGGAATAAATCTCTGCTACAAAAGGGCGGAGCATTCTCTTGTTTATCTTGTTATCTGGAAGATCAGCCAAGTCCATTTTCAACTCAAGCGCTAACAGACAGTGTGATTGCCGAAATTCGCTATGCTGACTTAGTCACTGCATCTGAGCAAAACTTCAACTGGGGGCGGTTTGTACGCAAAATGTATGAACAGTTGGTGCTTAAAAAAGAGAAACGCGAAGCGGCGTTACTTCAGTTAAGTGCAAAGGAAAGATACTTACGCTTTACCATAGAAAATCAAGCATTAAGTCGCTCGGTTGCATTGCGCCATATCGCGATGTATCTCGGGATCACGGATGTATCGCTGTCGAGAATTAGAAAAGAGCTTGGCTTAACATAGGTTAAGGCGCAGCAACAAAATTCGATTTACCTTATCTTTACATTTTGTCTTAATGGTAAGGAATAACATCATGAAAAAGCTACTGCCTCCTATTTTACTATTTTTATTTGTCATATTGATGCCTGTGGTGTGTTGGTTGGCTGCTGCACCACATTTAATTTATTACCCTTTCAATCTTTTAGGGTTAGTACCGATTGCTTTGGGGCTTGTACTGGCCAAGTCGGGCAGCACAATATTCGCGAAGGAAGAAACCAATATTATGACTTTCAATAAGCCTGATAAGTTAGTGGAGGCTGGGGTATTTCAATATACCCGTAATCCCATGTACCTAGGCTTTGTCATTGCATTACTGGGCTATGCTGTATTAATCGGTGGTGCACTCGTGTCATTTTTATTTGTGATTGCTTTTTTACTTATTACAGACAGATGGTACATTCGGTTTGAAGAAAAGATGATGGAACAAACTTTTGGAGATGCCTATTTACGCTATCAAAGGAGAGTGCGTCGTTGGCTTTAAATTCCAAGCATAAATGAGGATAAAATGAAAATGGTGCAAGATATTGATTATTCAAAATCCCTACAAACAATCGTTGGTAAGGTGGTTAGAGTTTACCAATCTGGAGATATGCTTACCCAAGATCACCAACCTCAGCGACTCAATATTGAGTTAAACGACGCGCAACAGGTCGTGCGTATGTGGTGGGGATAGCCCCACCCAGTTTTTATATTGATTGATGAAAATGGTGTATTTCGTCTAATCAAATCATTAAAGGTATTAAGATGCACATTGACCTCGTTAAAGTATTTTTTGTTGTAGCTACGTTCACGAGCCTAGCTGTTTACGCCGTTAGCTACGATGAAATTACAGATATTGATGCGCTAGCGGCGCATTTTGATGAGCCCACTTTTGAACAGTACTTCTTAGAAGAAGGTATGGAATTTATTTGGTTTTACTTTAAGGATATTGACCACTCTTTTTTGATTAATACTGAGACGGGAGAGGTCTGCCATCATTTTAAAGGCAAAAAGAGAGAGTCTTGTTTTCCGGCAAGTTATTTTGAGTAAATCTATTTAAAGGAGCTGCGATGTCACACTCAAGTTGTAATTTAGTCCAATCCCCTTGCATCAGAAAGTGTTGTTTGGATGATAAAGATGTGTGCTTAGGTTGCTTTAGAACGTTGAATGAAATCACCAGTTGGACAAGTTACAGCGAAGATGAAAAGCTCAAAGTTTTGGCGTACTGTACGAGGCGCAAACAGCAACATGCTCAGAAATATCAAGGAAATTAAATGAAATTGGTGATTGGGACCGAATCAACTTGGTCATTAAGAGCGCTATTATGTGCGTCTATCTTAGATATTGAGTTAGACATTGAACTTATCGATTTGACCTCTTGTGTTGACAAAGCAAAGTTGGCCAATGTATCGCCGACTAAACAAGTACCAGCTTTGCTCGTGGAAGGTCATGTCATTGCTGACTCACTCGCGATTGCAGAGTTCTTCAACGACCTTAGTGAAGGCGGTTTGCTACCACAAGACCCTTATGAGTGTGCACAGGCACGTAGTCTTGTCGCTGAGATGCACGCTGGCTTCACTGCGCTACGCTGTGAATTACCTTTTTCTTTCACGCCAAATACGTCAATAAATTTGTCGGATGCGGCAAAGTGCGAGCTAAAAAGGGTAGAAACTCTTTTTGCTGCGGCTCACTCCCCATTTATGTTTGCAAAGCCAACTATGGTCGATGCATTTTATGCTGTGCTTGCTTATCGTTTATTTAGCTACGGTATTCAATTGGCGCAACCTGCAACGGAATATCAGAATGGATTAGTTGCATGGCTTGAAGCTCGTAACGTATTGCACTTAGTGCATTCGTAGTTTTATAGTGTATGCGAAGTACCGTATGAATCTTGAATTTAAAGAACTAAGCAAAAGTCGAAGTGCCAAGTTACGCAAAGTAATACTGCTTAATAGTGTGTTATTACCAGCCACTGCACTTGGTTTTGTCTACCTGCCAGACTTACTCCAAGCAAACATTAATGGTGCTGGAAAACTGATGGCTGCCGTGGGGATGGGGCCAGTTATTGCATTGGTTTATAGCATTATTATTGGTGTGGCGGAGCAACAGTTTGTCCGGTTTGATAACCAAGGTATTACCTTTGGCGGTCCTGTCTCTGGTGAAACCTTTTGCAACTGGCTCGGCGTGCGTGAGCTGACATTGAGCGACGACCAAACAGCGTTGCACGTACAGAGTTCAGGCTTGAATACTACGGTGATGTTTCCATTAAAAAAAATATGGAATTTCGCTCTACGATTATCAGCAAATACAAATGTTTCGCTTCCGACACAGTTATTAAGTTTTTAGTGTCTCGATTTCGACACATATTTTATCGAGTACGAACTCAATTCTATTGTATTGTATTGATTTTTAAATGAAAAACATTTGGCCTGAAATTTGATTCATCATCTGTATTCTCAAAGTGGAGTACAGGGTATGGATATAAAACTGGCGAAAACAAAGCGCATGCCGCTTAAGAAGCTCGCATTGCTTGTTATTGTGCTATTTGTGGTCGGTTTGGTACTTTTTGCCAAAGCATATACCCAAAGTGCATCAAACGTGGTTTTCCAAGAAGAGTTAATCGTTGCTAAAGTCCAACAGGGCGAGTTTGAACTCAGTGTTAAGGGACTTGGCAGTCTTGCATTGGAAAAACGCCATTTGGTTACCAGTAGTAGTGGCGGGAAAGTCGTTGAAGTGTTGGTTAAACCGGGTGAAATGGTCACTCAAGGTACGCTACTTGCCCGGCTTGAAAACCCATCACTGCGCGAAGCGCTCATTCAAAAACATAGCCAACTTACCAAAATTTCAGCGCAACATGAGGCTGAACTTGCAGAATTAAAGGCCAAAGTGCAAGAGGCCCACACCGCACATCATGATGCTTTGCTGGCTTATAAAGCCGACAAAATTCAGTGGCAGGCGCAAAAAACCTTAATAGGAAAGGGCAATAGCACTATCTCTATGCTTGATCATCAACGCAGCGAGTTTGCAATGCAGCGTAGTCAAAAGCAAGTGGAGTTACAGCAAGCGAGGGTTGCCACTCAGCAAGAAGTGCAACAGGCTAAAGCCAAAGCGCAGCTGGCTGAGCAAGCAAGTCTACGTTCCGAAATAAAGCTACTTGAAGAGAATATTGCAGCGCTTGATGTGCGTTCGCCAATTACTGGACAAATTCAGGATGTGCTGATTGAAGTAGGCATGCAATTGTCTAATACCAGCTCGGTTGCAGAGGTGGCAGATCCGCGTTTGCTGGTTGCTAAGATAAACATCGCGGAACTAGATGCGCCGCATGTACAAGTGGGGCAGTCGGCTATAATCGATACTTACACCTCGCGTTTTAACGCCATCGTAAAACGCGTTTCCCCAAAAGTTACCAACAGCCAAGTTGAAGTGGAGCTGAGCATTGAAGGTACTTTGCCAAGAGAAGCCAGAGATAAACTCAACATTGAAGGGGTTATTGTAACGAGCCATAAGCCCGAGGCGATATTCGTCGCAATGCCAGCCAATGCTGTTGCAAATAATCAAGCGAGCGTGTTTGTTGTTGATGAACACCTCGCCACGAAAAAAACGGTTAAGTTTGGTCAGCGTTCGGTAAACTACATCGAAGTGCTTGAAGGACTTAATAAAAATCAAACTATCATTATTTCCGATATGGAAAAGTATACTCAAGATAGCCAAGTGCTAGTGCGTTAACAGGACATCATTATGAACTCAGTCATTCAACTTAATAATATCGAAAAGCGGTTTCAGACGGACGAAATTGCAACTCAAGCGCTAGACGGCATTAATCTCGTAGTAGAGCCCGGCGAGTTTGTGGCTATCACGGGACCGTCAGGGTGCGGCAAATCAACGTTATTGTCAATTTTGGGCTTGATTGATGAACCAAGTAACGGTGAGTACTTTATCAGTGGTAACCAAGCATTTAATTTAAGCTCGGACGAGCGTGCTCACATTCGTGCTAATCATATTGGTTTTATTTTTCAGGCCTTTAACCTTATCAGTGATTTAAACGTGCTTGAAAATGTCATGTTACCGCTGACTTATATCGGCGGCATTAGCCAAAAAGAAATGGAGCAAAAAGCCAAAGACGCGCTGGCGATGGTGGGATTAGAAAATCGCATCAATCATTTTCCTTCTCAGCTTTCAGGCGGTCAGCAGCAGCGCGCTGCAGTTGCAAGAGCCTTGATTAACTCCCCAGACCTCATCCTCGCCGATGAGCCGACCGGTAACTTGGACTCACATAATGCGCAGCAAGTGCTTGGGCTGTTAAGCGAGCTTCATGCTGCTGGCAAAACGATTTGTATGGTAACGCATGATATCGAATCTACGACTTACGCTAGCCGTGTTATCTCTATGCTAGATGGCACAATTTTAAGAGACAAAAAGCAGCTTGAGCACGCAAGTAAAGTCGTAGGAGCTTAGTATGGGATTACTTCTAGACTTTCGTTACGCACTGAGAAACATCGCCAAATCAATGCGGTTTACGTTATTGATGATGTTTATCATGGTTGGCAGTTTGACCATATCTTTGATTGGTTTTAACTATATTTATACGGTGGCATTTTCACATAGCCAAGTGGGTAGTGGCAGCCCAGAAATCAGGATCTTTAAGGTTCGTAACCCTATCAGCATGCAAAATCGGTTTGAATACAGCATGTTGCCACAGCTAAGAGAACTTGATGAAGTTAAACAACTTGAAGAGTGGCTTTATATTGCGCCAGCGAGTGTTTGGGTAAGTGACGCTGAACGAGGCAATCATTATCGAGGCTCCTATGTTGATGAACGCTTTTTTCAGTTTCTGGACATTAAACCTGCACTTGGGCGATTTTATACTGCTGAGGACTTTGTGGGAGCAGCCCAAAATGTGGTCGTGATTTCAGACTATCTCTGGTTGCATCTATTCCAAGGTAGCAAAGACGTCATAGGGCGCACAATGGTCATTGATCAAAAGCCTTACGAGATAATCGGTGTGATGCCCAAACACAATAACTTCCCGATATTTTCTAAACTTTGGCTGCCACTTAAAGGCAATAACACAGCACCTGCTGATACCATAGATATTATTTATAAGATGCCAAATGAGATAGTAGAGGCAAGGCTTGAGCAGCGTTTAAGTTTATTTTTCACTGATTATGCACAGCAACGAGTTAGTCAGTCAGCACTTGAGGTAGATAAAACGGTTCGTGTTGAATCTATGACCTTGGTGGAATATAACACCGACGGTGAAGCGGTATTTATATTTACCCTGTTTATGGCTGGTATCGTACTTATTTTGCTTATTTCTTCAATTAACATTGGTAACTTACTTTTTGCCAAAATCATCGAGAGACAAAAAGAGTCGGCTATTCGTGCCGCGATTGGCGCGAAAAAATTAAGGGTGGTTCAGCAGCATGCTTGTGAGGGCTTGGTTTACTGCGTTAGCAGTTGGGTCGTGGCGCTATTGCTAACGGATCTCGGTTTGCGAGCGCTGAACTTTTTTATGAATATGATGTTTGGTGGCAAAATGCCGTACTGGTGGTATTGGCAGCTAAATACAATCACCATTTTGGTGTCACTATTGCTGATAAGCTTGGTATTTGCTATTGCTGTGCTGTTACCTGCGGTGAAAACCGCTAACTTTAACATCAATGATGTATTGCGAGACGGCACACGAGGCGCAACCGGAAAACAAGCGGGATTGATGTCAAAACGCCTACTGTCTTTGCAGGTGACCTTAGTGAGCTTTATGCTGATGGCGTCGAGCACCATAGGCTATGTGATGTATTCTATGGCGGGAAATATTGACGGCGAGACCCTCAAAGGGGTGTACTCAACTGAGCTGCAATTTCAAACTGAAAGCGAGTTTTCGAGTGATAAAGCGGTCGAAATGGCAAGCGCATTGGTCGTGGGAATGACATTGGATCCTGCCTTTAAAGAAGGGCGCGTGTATCAACGGGAGATGGAGCTTGATGTGCTAACAAGCGAGGGCGAAGTTTATACCGATAAAATCATAAATATTGAAGCGGTATCTCATCTTTTTGAGCGCGAACTGCAAAGCGGTCGGAACTTCACGGTACAAGACAACACAGAAGCTGCGCCCGTAGTGATCATTAGCCAGTCTCTCGCACACGCTCTGTTTGCCAGTGAGGATGTATTAGGGCGCTCACTGATGTTACGTGATGCAAAATGGCCTAGCGCTAAAATAGTTGGTATTGCAGTGGATGAGATGAGCGTTGTCGCCAGCGATCGTCGTCACGAAGTCTATTTTAGTTTTCGTCAATATGCGCCAAAGGAAAACGCAATGGCGGTTAAGTTCATTACTGAGTTGCCGCCAAGCCAAAGTTACGAAGCCTTCTATCGCGTGCTAGGTAGGCTCTCAAGCAAGCTCGAAACCAGCTATATTTTTGATCACTACGACAACCATCGCTCTATGATGGGGGCGTTCACCAGTATCATTTATGTGTTTTTGATTGTGGGTGGATTTGCCTTGACGCTTTCTTTAATTGGTATTTATGCCATGGGCCTGAGTAATATCAACAAATCTAGCTATGAAATAGGCATTCGCCGTGCGCTTGGCTCCAAAGATCGCCAGATCATGTTGTTATTTATCAAGAAAAATCTGACCCATACTGTTACAGGGCTGACTATTTCTGCATTAATTTTCTATATCTTGTGTTATCTTGCTGTAGACTTTTTCCGCGGTATTGTGCCATTTAGTGTTATGTTTGGTGCGGGTAGTATCACTTTACTACTGGTATTTGCTGCGGTATGCCTTGCGCTTTATATCCCGGTGAAACGCAGCATAAAAGTCCAACCTGCGGTTAGCTTAAGAATGGAATAATAATTTGAAAAAGGTGCTAATAGTAGACGACTCGCTTGATATTCAAGCGAGTCTGAAGTTTTTACTTGAGGATGAAGGCTACGCTTGCCACGGTGTGGTGACACCAGAGGCGGCATTTGATTATGTCAGTACACAGGAAGTGGACTTAGTGCTATTGGATATGAACTTTACGCAAGACACTACCAGTGGTAAAGAAGGGCTGATGGCGATTGCTAAGCTCATTCAAATCGATCCGCTCTTACCCATTGTGGTGATGACTGGTTGGGCGACGCTAGACCTTGCCGTCGCTGCACTAAAGCAAGGAGCGGCCGATTTCATTGAAAAGCCATGGGATGATGAGCGCCTTGCTCATAGCATCAAAGTACAAATCGAAAAGCGAGCTGACAGACAACATTTAGCGCGGCTATCTGCTGAAAACGAACGCCTTAAAAAGCCCCAACAAACGGTCAATTTCGTTACGCAAAGTGAGAAAAAGCAGCGTGTACTGACACAGCTCACCCAGTTGGCACAAAGCGATATGAACATCTTGCTAACCGGTGAAAATGGCACAGGAAAGAGCTATTACGCGCAGTATATACACGAGCATTCAAGTCGTGCTGATGGCAGTTTTATCTCGATTAATATGGGGGCGGTGAGCGACGAGCTATTTAACTCTGAGTTATTTGGCCATAAAAAGGGGGCATTTACTGATGCGAAAGCAGATCGCGTGGGTGCATTTACACTCGCCAGTAATGGCTCGTTGTTTTTAGATGAAATTGCCAATTTATCTTTGCAGTCTCAAGCAAAATTGCTTCAAGTGCTAGAAGAGCGAAAGTACGCAGCGGTTGGCAGTCACAAAGTCTTGGACAATACTGCGAGGATTATTTCTGCTACTAACTGTCAACTCAATGAAGCGATTGCCAATAATCAGTTTCGCCAAGACTTATATTTTCGATTAAATACTATAGAAGTAGAAATACCGCCATTAAGAGCGTGTCCAGAGGATATCTTGCCATTAGCAGAGCGCTTTTTAATGCGCTTTAGTCATGATTATAAAAAACCACCACCGAGCATTATGCCTTGTGCTGCTAAAGCACTGAGTGTATACGATTATCCAGGTAATGTGAGAGAGCTTAAGCATATGATGGAGCGCGCGGTATTTACTTGTTCAAATGCTCAGGTATTTGCCAGTGATTTGGCGCTCAACGCTACACCGCACTCAGCGTTGCAATCGATGAATACTGCTACAGTGAGCGCGCCAGAAAATCATGATTTAACACTGGATGAAATTATTGAGCAAGCACTCTTTAAAAGACTGGAATTTCATGGTGGTAACGTATCAAAAGCGGCGAAGAGCTTGGGACTATCGCGCAGTGCGTGGTATCGCAAAATGGATAAATATGAGTAGGAGATAAGCAAACTTGTTTTATCGATTTGGACACTGGCTGTTAAGTGCATTACTACTTGTAATTACTAATGTTTTACTCCTTGTGCATGACTACCCAGCAACACTTATTATGTTGATAGACTTAATATTTGCACTATGTTTTGCATTGCTTGCTTATAAATATGGTTCGACTAGACAAAACACCATTAATCTCATTGATACCTTGTTGATATCACTTCGCCAAGGCGATTATGCGGTACGAGCGGTACGAGCGGTACGAGCGGTACACGGCAAAGACACACAATTACGTTCAACGGTGGAACACTTAAACGCGCTTGCGCAAACCATGCAAGCCGATCAGCGTGCGCTGGCTGAGCAAAGCAACTTGCTAAAGCAAATCATTGAAAAGCTTGATTGTGCACTTATCGTGTTTGACAGCGAAAGCGTTGCATTTGCCAACAGCTACGCTGAGCGCACCTTTTTTGATTGCTATAAAGATGATGCCTGGCGCTGGTTTCAATCACTACAAGCTCAGCAAAAGCAAGGAAAGGTTTCGGTGATGCTTGACGGTACCGAGCATGCTTTTTTGCTTGAACACGACAGCTGCTACATTGCCAATAAACCTCACACTTTACTGGTTTTAAAACAGCTCGATAGCATTTTATATCAACAAGAAAAAGACGCCTTACAGCGGTTTGTTCGTATTTTAAGTCACGAGATCAATAACACTTTAGCGCCGATCGGCACGGTAGCGCGCAGCCTTACCAAGCGTTTAAATGGTGAGTTAGATATAGAAAGGTTCAATAGTGGCCTGTCACTTATCAACGAGCGCGCCAATTACCTTAAATCTTTTATGGGCAACTATGCCTCTCTTGCCAAACTGCCTCCTGCGCACAAGCAAATTGTCGTGCTCAGTGAGTTTTGCGCTCAACTACAAAGTATCTACCCTCAACTAAAGGTAGAAAGCACAGCCGACCTGCTCGGCTTTTTTGATACGAGTCAAATCAAACAGGTACTTTGTCATCTTATTAATAATGCCCAAGAAGCGTGCACGCCTTCGCCAGAAGTTACACTCAACATCATCCCAGATGCTGACAAATTAGTGTTTTCGGTCACAGACACAGGCCCCGGTTTTTCCAACCTAAGCGAAGCCGCTGAAGCATTTTACACCACCAAAGCTGATGGCAACGGCATAGGCCTGATGCTCTCTCGTATCATTATTGAAAACCACGGTGGACAACTCAAACTAGGCAATAACCCAGACAGTGGCGCAAAAGTCAGTTTTAGCGTAGAGCGGGGTGGGAGTTGAGTACTGAAAGCAGCAAAAATAACAAAGAGACCCCGAGCAAAAGTAACGAAGACACCCAATGTAATGTATTCATAATAATTAGTGAAAGAGCGCAACTATGAAGCGGGTTACAGGGTGAAAAATTAATTAAAAAACAACATTAATAAGGATTGTTTATGATATCACGATGCATTTTATTGGCACTGGCACTTGCTAGTACAATTGTGTTTGCAACTCCACATAATGGCTCGCTCGATCCTGCTAAGGGAACTTGGCAAAACAAAGATGAAGATGGTGATGGTGTGTTAGATGAGCATGATGAGTTTCCATTTGATGGTCAACGCGCTCGTTATCCCGAAATTGCCGAGATTGAACCTAATGATAACCCCAGCAATGCAGTAAAAGTTGCGCATCAACTTCCGTTTAAAGTAAAGGGGGT
This sequence comes from Pseudoalteromonas sp. OANN1, assembly GCF_024124685.1. NCBI lineage: Bacteria > Pseudomonadati > Pseudomonadota > Gammaproteobacteria > Alteromonadales > Pseudoalteromonadaceae > Pseudoalteromonas > Pseudoalteromonas sp. OANN1. Next base: position 69,349 of record NZ_JAMXSE010000016.1, on the reverse strand, counting down.
GATTTCGAATGCGGGTGATAATGGTGATTTGTACCAGTTTAGTGCAAACAAGGGCGACTATATCTCAGCTCGCATTATCTATAGCTCAGATAATTTTAAGCCCAAAGTGTACTTTTCCGAGCAAGGAGGTGTTGTGATCAACTCATCGCAGATCCATACCCATAGCGCACTCAACATGGCGCATATCCTGACTAAAATACCCCATGATGGAAAATTCAATTTGAGCGTCATTGATGATTTGTCGGGTGGCGCGCCGGACTATTCCTATGAAATTTACGTATTTAAAGATAATGACACCGATGGAATTGATGATCATGCCGAATATGCAATTGGTGTTGAACCAACTCGTATAGATACCGATAGAGACTCTATTCATGACTTCTATGAGTATTATGTAAAGCAAGGTACTACACTCGATGAGGACAACAATGGGGTAATTAATTTATTGGACTTAGACAGTGATGGCGACGGCATTAGTGATGAGCGCGAAGGCTCAGGAAATGCAGATCAAGATGATAAATTAAACTTTTTGGATCTTGATTCTGATAATGACGGCATAGCGGATGCCGACGAAAAACTCAGCGCGAAAGGATGGCCTGAAGACTCTGACAAAGACGGTGTTGAGGATTTTATCGACCTAGATAATGATGGCGACAAAGTTTTAGATATTTATGACGCCGAGCCGTATGAGCGAGTGCGAGGCTTTAGATTAAGTGATTCACCGAGTGTACAAATATCCTCTCAAGCTGGTTATTACGATGGCTATTCATTACCTCGAATTTATCGTATCGGCGATAGTGTTGTATTTACTGGTGATGACTTTGCCGGGCTGGAGAACCCAAAAGTGGTTATCTATAACGGTGAAGAAATTTATAATATCGCGCCAACATCACACACCAACTCAGCGCTAATCTTTGAACTCAATCTGCCACTTCGCAAATATAAGGCATTTATTTACACTCGAAATAAGCGTTCTAATGAAGTGCGGTTAAGCCCATACAAAGCGGGTTCACCGTTAATATTTGGATATGCCTCAATCAAAGTTCAAGAAGGTGAGCAATATGAGCTTAAGGGAATGGGGTTCGATGGTAAAACCCGCATCGTAATGGGAAATAAAACACTTGTTCCTTCAACTCATACACCATCAAGCCTTACATTTACGATACCAACCGGTATAACAAAAGGCATATTACAATTAACGAATAATGTTGGAACGAGCAATAAGGTTCGATATCGGGTGCAAGCGCGCTAAAAAATAACAATAGTAGACCAAAGAAGATTCAGACACCTACCTCAAAGATAGAGAAAAGACGGTTAAAGTTTGTCGTGGGTGTCAGCCGTTACCATCACTGCCTACTCATTTGTTATTTCACTATCCAAGGCACTATGACATGGTCATAACCAATGCTTAAAGACACATAGACTAATAGCGCAGCCATTACTAAGTTAAAAGCTTTAAAATACTTGGGATCGGAAATCTGTTTACCCATCATTGAACCCACTATCGAATAGCTAGTGGGAGCTCCGAATGCAAGTACAGCAAGGAGTATTGACCATATGACAACGGCGCTGCCGGTAATGCCAACGCTTGGAAACTGAATGGTAGAAACCGGCAACGTAGCGATTAGCGCTTTGGGGTTGAGTAGCTGCATGAAAAGTCCGTCTCGAAAGCTCAACGATTTGGCCGCACTTTGCTTATCAGATAGCTTGACATTAGCATGCGCCACTTTCCAAGCAATATATAGAATATAAAGGCACCCAGCCAAGCTGATAAAAGGCAGTAGCTGTGGATTAATAAACTTGAGCCCGACAATCCCTAAGATAACGAATAAGATGAACATTGCCATTCCAACGCCGGCGAAAAAACCGAGATGAACACGCGTCTGTTTGTTTAGACCACTATGTAGACCTAGCAAGTTGATAGGCCCAGGGGTATACATTACCCCGATAGCATAGGCGAAAATTTCTGACATGATTTACTACTCCGATATAAGCAGTTAATGAGCTAACTTAACGGCCCAACTGCAACTGAAATTGTTTTGGTGTCATGCCAAATACGCGTTTAAAGTTACGATTTAAGTGACTGGCATCAGCAAAGCCGGACTCTATCGCTGCGGTGGTGGCGCTAGAGCCTACAAGTAGCTGTTTGCGAGCATAGTTGATTCGACAATTCAAAACATACTGGTGTGGAGTAATGCAAAAGTGTTCTCGAAAAGCTCGAATAAAGTGATATTTAGACATATTGGCGACATCAGCGATGTCATCAACCGAAATATCGTTGGCAAGATTAGCCAATATATAGTCTTTAGCCCTGAGTACTAAGGTTTCAGCCCTTGTTTTACGAAGTGGTAACTCTAAACAGCCATGCAAACGAACCAATGATTGAGCCAACTGAAACAAAGCGGCTTCGTGCTCAATTTTGGAGTAGGACCGTCCCAAAAGTTGCTGAGATATGGTAAGAACTTGATAGCGCAACAGTGGATCATTGAACAAGGTGTCGTTAAGTCTTAGCACTGTTTCTTGTTTATAACCAAGAGAGCGAAACAGTGGTTGCAATTCTCTTGGGTGTACGTAAAGCATCACATACTCTAAGCTGTGTTCGCCCCCAGAGTGGCCGTCATGAATATCTTCGGGATTGAAAAGCATTATGCAGCCAGGCTGACTTTTATAAAAAGCACGGCGACAGAAAAAGTCTTGTCTGCCTTTTAAAGTGAGACCTATTGAGTATTCTTCATGAGCATGTTTGTTGTAGGAGAAATCACTCATGGTTGCGCACAGCATGGATACATCATCCTGCTGAGCACTATGGGTATATATAAAGTGATTATTTTTACTCACACTCCCTCCTTCTGTTTGAGCACTTTTGCAAAACTACTAAGTCAATATATTCAAGCGATCAATAAAAAACTTGAACGAAATTGCTGATATATCTATTACAGAGTTTGCTTAACACTCTTCACAAGGAAACTTAGTTAACCCGAGCTTTTGTCATTAAACCTATCAAATAAATCATAATCGATGCAAAGCCAAAGAACATAGGTGACTCAACTGCTTACCCATTGCGGGAAAATATTTGATACCATAGCTGCCAACGAAGGTTAGCATGTCGTTAACCGAATATATATTGAAGGTCGGAAATTTACCCCTGATGAAACATTTTAAAATATTTGCCGTAATAATCTCAGTGCTTATTTTCAGTGGCTGCGCCGCCCACATTCAAGAGACAAGTAAAACAGCGAATAGAGCTGTAGGGAACACGCCACAAAGTGTATTTTTGGATATTACTTCATCGCACTCAGTTTCTAAAAGTAAGTCGCTTTCTAACAGCATTAATGAGCTAAAAGCGTTAATAGCCAAAGACTTTAATGGCAGTATTGTTGAGTCTGGAAGTGCAGCTCAAGCACCTTTATCAGTCGAGATCACCATCGAGCACTTTCGTTATGTGTCGGGGCTTGGCCGCTTTATGGTAGGTGTAATGGCGGGTGATGCCGAGCTGAAGCTCAATGTAAAGCTAATAAACACTGACACTAACGAGGTGGTTGGTGAGTCGATACTAGATACTCGATCTGAGTTTATCGAAGGCATTTTTGGTGCAACTACTTCTAGGCAGCTTGAAGCAGTATCTAAGAAAGTGGTGAATATGATTGGCACGGTGGAGCGCGAAGGTAAAACTGATAATACCGCTAACTCTTAGTTGATATTGAAGTTCCAAATAGTCAAAGAAACCTAGTTTTTGACGATGGAGCTCCTGTATACCCATTTGAGCCCACTGATGCGCATTACAAACAAAGGGACGTGAAGCCAATATGAAAACGAAGTTTGTTGATATTGCACTTGTTTTAAGAGCCTTGATGTTAACTGTCGCGATTGGCGTATTTTTTAACGCGAAAGCGTGGGGTAATTACAGCCCACAGCTGTTGCGTGATAGCGCAGTTAGCGATGTACAAGCGCCCTTGGAAAATCCAGATTTAAAAGGGCTACGGACTTACGTTGATGACTGGGTCAAAAAAGCCATGGTGCAATATAACCTGCCAGGAGTCGCGGTTACTATAGTCAAAGACGGTGAGGTTGTATTACTCAAAGGCTATGGATTTGCTGATGTATACAGCCAAGCTATGGTTAAACCGAATAAAACATTATTTCGCATCGGTTCTATCACCAAAACAATGACTGCACTTGCAGTGATGCAGCTGGTGGAGCAGGGTAAACTATCTATAGATACTGATATCAATGAGTATCTGAGCGGATTTAAAATACCTGACACCTTTAAAGCGCCTATTACAATCCGTGCCCTATTAAGTCATCGAGCGGGTTTTGAAGAAGCGGATGCCGGTAACTTGTTCGTTGAAAGTGCCTCAGAAATGCTCAGTACAGAGCGATATCTCGCAACACATATGCCCAAGAGAATTTGGCCACCGGGTGTTAATGTATCCTATTCCAACTATGGTTTTGCTTTGCTTGGTTATCTGGTCGAGTTGCAGTCGGGTATGGATTTAGCGACTTATATGGAGCAACATATTTTTTCTGTACTGGGTATGCAAAACACGACATTACGAGAGCCAGTAAAAACCAGTGCAGCCTTAACTGCGATGAAACCTGAGCTACAACAACAGCTTGCAACGGGGTATTTTAGGGATAGACAAGGCAATAATATCGCCAAACCTTTTGAATTTATTGGGCATGTAGGTGGTGCGGGGGCCATTTCTGCAACTGCACATGATATGGCGCTTTATATGTCAGCTCTGATGGGTGACAACAACCTGTTCGTGCAGCCAACCACCCAAAAAACAATGATACATCGACTATACGACGATAGACCGCTGGCGACAGGGATTGCTCATGGCATGTTTGATGGCAAGCTTAAGGGTTATGAGCAGCGTTATCACTCTGGTGCCACACAGACGTTTGCCGCCAACATGGTGATCTTTCCTGAAGTTCAATTAGGTATTTTTGTTTCAACTAACGTTATGGGAATCGGGGCACACTTTGTTGAGGCTTTACCGACTGCGATATTGAATAAATTTTATCGAAACAAGCCGATAAATCTTGTAAAGCCGTCGCAGCTCAGCACATCTTCCCAAGCAAACATCTACACGCAGGTTTTAAAACAGCAAGTTAGCCAACCAAACCTTGAAGATTATACGGGAACATTTCTGAGTACTCGTCGTTCGTATACTCAACTGGAAAAACTGGCCGCATTAGATGCGGCGGCTGAGATAGCCATTGATGACCAAAATAGGTTAGTTATGATGGTTGCAGGGAATAAAATAAAACTGAAGCACCTTGAAGCGGACGTCTTTCAAGCCGGAGCTCGAGACGCGCCTATTTTTTACTTTTATCGCGATGGGACAGGGACGGTAAATCGTTTTTCGGCGAGTATGTGGTCTGGCGATTATGAACGAGTAAGCTTCTTACAAAGCCCACTTTTCTTCAACTTGGCGTTGGCGATATCTTCGTTGTTATCGCTATCCACTTTGCTGTTCAGTTTTGTTCGAGCTCGCAAAAGCAAAAGGCTTGACCAACTTGAAAAGTTGGCATGTTTTAGCTCAAGTATGATACTTGCAGCGGTGCTGGGCTTTATTTTAATGAATGCCGGTATTGTGTTTGATGAATATCAATTTCACGCAAGCTTTCCCACCGTAGAGGTAAAGCTGCTACTGTCTTTGGTGATAGCAATCGTTCTCACGACCTTTTTGAAAGTGCTAAGTCTTCCAATCATGTTGCGCATGAGTGATTTGTATTGGTTTTATAAAATACACTATGTGATTTTTACACTGAGTTGCTTAAGTTTTATTTATGCATTTTGGATTTGGAATGCGGTTGGATTTAACTATTTTGACTAGATTTATAAAGTTATCAGTTAGTCGAAATTACGGACCCGCTCTCGCTAATTTTAAAAACATTGAGTTAGCTTTTTAAGCTAAACTTCAGCTTCAGATTGAAAATGAGTCGATTTATGAAAAAAGCCGCTTTACGCGGCTTTTTTCCTTACTTCTTGTACTTTTCAAACCAAGCGAGCGTGTGCTCGATTTTGCTGATCATCCGAGAAGGACGGCCTGCAATTCCATGTGGCGCACCTGGAATTTTGACCAGTACAGAGTCAATTTTACGTAGCTTAAGCGCTTGGTAGAACTGTTCAGTTTCGGCCATTGGCGTGCGCAAGTCTTCTTCACCCGTCATTAGCATGGTTGGTGTGGTTACGTTGCCAACGAGCGAAAGCGGTGAGCGCTGCCAATAGTGTTCCATATGCTCCCATGGCATACCTGGGAATTGCGTTGGAATTTGACCAAGGCCACTGTCAGCGGTAAGCACTTTACTCAGCCAGTTGATCACAGGCTTTACGACAACAGCAGCGTTAAAGCGGTTAGTTAAGCCAATCGCGTAGGCTGTTGCGATACCGCCTGCAGAGCCGCCAGCAATAAACAGATTATCTTTGTCGATAAAGCCTTTCTCAAGCATAGCGTCTACCCCTGAGTTATGATCGGCAAAGTCTTCTTTCGAGCTGTATTTGTACTTGAGTAACATCGCAAAGCGCTCGCCGTAAGAGCTGCTGCCTCTGTGATTGTCGTAAAATACAACGTAACCTTCAGCGGCATAACGCTGTAATTCTGCTGAGAAATGGGGGCCGTAGGCTAAGTGTGGGCCACCGTGAATTTCTAGTAGTAATGGGTATTGTTTGTTCGGGTCAAAGTTCGGTGGCGTAATATACCAGCCCTGAATTTTCTCCCCGTCGAACGACGAGCTATACGTGATCTCATGCACTTTACCAAGGGTTTTATGTGCAAGTAGGTCTTCGTTAAGGTGGGTTAATTGCGTTACTTTGCCTTTTCTTGTTGTGATAGCGATGTCAGCAGGGCGCTCACTCGAACCTTGAGTAAAGGCAATTTCCCCATCAAAATTAGCACTAAATTCACCGCTTAGATAAGGGCGACCAAGGGTTGTGCCTGAGAGCGTATCTGTGATGTCGGTAATTTTGCCTTTTGTGGTGATGCTCGCGAGCTTTCGCTTTCCGTGGTCATCGTAAGTCATCGCCAGTCTATCACTACCAATCCAAGTTGGGTCTTGGATTGAGCGGTCGAAGTCTTTGGCAATCATGTGGGAGGTTTTGTCCTGCCAATCCATAATATTCAGTTTGCTATTACGGTAAGGGTTAAGCGCGTTCGATGCACTAAGATAAGCCAGCTTTTTCCCATTTTCGGAAAAACTAGGCGCGTACTCACGACCAGGAGCCGACGTAAGCTGGGTGATATTACGGTTAAAATCAACTTCGAATAAGTCGCCCTCTAGGCGCTTGTATTCCCAGTCTGCAATACGGTTTGCTGAAAACACAATCGCCTTTGCATCTGTTCGCCAAGCGAGCTTCCCACTATGGTGATAATTACCAGAGGTTAATTGGCGTGGCGTGCCGCCTTCACTCGGTAACACGAAGATCTGGCGATAGCCAGGTTTGATAAGGCCTCGGCCATCTGCTTGGTAGTAGGCTTTGTCGATAACAATGGCAGAATCGGACCACTTCGCGCCTTTTGGTTTTTCTGGCATTTTGGCAATGACCGCAGGCTTTTCAGCAACCTTTTGGCTAAAAGCCAGCCATTTGCCATCTGGTGACCAAGTTAAGCCACTGATCCCAGATTGTAACTGTGTAAGTAGTGCCGTACGGTTTTGAGCAAGATAATGTACATGAATTTGTGTGCTACCAGATACATTGCTCACAAAGGCGATTTTGCTACCATCTGGCGACCAACGAGGCTGACTGTAATTGTTTTCATCAGAAAAGAGTGGCGATTGTGCGCCTGACTTAGTATCGACCAGCCACAGGTTTTGTCGCTTAGCATCCTTCATTACATCATTGCTGTTACGCACATATACCACTTGAGTACCATCTGGTGATATTTGCGGGTCGTTTGCATATTCCAGCTCAAAAATGTCTTTAGCCTGTAATCCCACCTCAGTCTGTGCGACTGTTGGCAATGCAGCGCAAGCCAGTAAAGTGCAAATGAGCGTCCGTTTCAATCCAAAAGGCATAATGCCACCCTCTATATAATTTTTATTTAGGGCTACATAGTTATTCAGGTGCAATTCAATGTCACCTAATACGCGATGGAACGAAATAAAAACTCGATGTGTCAAATAAAATGGGAGTGACTGGCTGTTTGTTGTGTGAAATCAGGTGAAAGTTGCGGATGTTTGAAGTGAGTGTCCGTAAGTTATCTGCGCGCAAGTTATCTGAAAAAATGAGTGTTCACCAATGATGGAAAGTCGCTCAAGCTGCGCCGCTATCATTCCTTGAAGGCGGCACATAATTTAAGTTTTATTTAGCTGCTAGCGTTATTATTAATCTAGCTTGATTAAGCTGATTTTTTGGCTAATAGCTCTTGGCGCACGAGTTCAGCCCCTGCGCTCAATGCAGCGAGCTTACCTCTTGCCACCTCACGAGAAAGTGGCGCCATACCGCAGTTAGTACACGGGTAGAGTTTGTCGGCGTCAACAAACTCAAGCGCTTTGCGTAGTGTGTTGGCAACTTCTTCTGGCGTTTCGATGGTGTTGGTTGCAACATCAATCGCACCAACCATCACTTTTTTACCACGGATCAACGCTAACAAGTCGATTGGCACGTGAGAGTTATGGCACTCTAAAGAGATGATATCGATATTGGATTTTTGTAGCTTAGGAAACGCTTCTTCATATTGACGCCATTCTGATCCTAAGGTCTTTTTCCAATCGGTGTTGGCTTTAATGCCGTAGCCGTAACAGATATGCACTGCGGTTTCGCATTTGAGTCCTTCAATGGCACGTTCAAGCGCCGCAATGCCCCAGTCGTTGACCTCGTCAAAAAATACATTAAAAGCAGGTTCGTCGAACTGAATGATATCGACTCCAGCGGCTTCCAGCTCTTTGGCTTCTTGATTAAGGATCTTAGCAAATTCCCACGCTAGCTTTTCACGGCTTTTGTAGTGGTCATCATACAGCGTATCTATCATCGTCATAGGACCTGGCAATGCCCATTTGATAGGTTTGCCTGTTTGGCTGCGTAGAAACTTGGCATCTTCAACAAAAACCGGCTTTTGGCGAGATACTGGGCCAACCACGGTTGGAACACTGGCATCATAGCGGTCGCGAATTTTTACCGTTTGACGCTTCTCAAAGTCCACACCGCTTAGGTGTTCAATAAAAGTGGTTACAAAGTGTTGACGGGTTTGCTCGCCGTCACTCACGATATCAATCCCTGCAAGTTGTTGTTCTTGCAAAGCAATACGTAGCGCATCGTTTTTGCCATCAATAAGCTCATCGCCCTCTAGTTTCCAAGGTGACCACAGGGTTTCTGGTTGAGCAAGCCAAGCGGGCTTAGGTAAACTGCCAGCAGTAGACGTTGGTAATAGTGTTTTCATAATAAATGCTGTTCCATATTCCCGTTGATTATAAAGCGTAATTTGCAGACCACTGTTCAAGCACGTTTTGGTAAGGCTTGATAAAATGCTCTTCGGCAAATCGACCTTGTGCAATCGCCAACTGGCTGCGCTCTTCGCGGTCATAAACAATCTGTGTTAATGAGTGATCTAGGTTTTTCAAGTTTGGCTGATAGCACTTGCCTGCAACCGCATTGGCGTTGTAAATCTCAGGGCGGTAGATCTTTTGGAATGTTTCCATGGTGCTGATGGTGCTGATCAACTCCAGATTGGTGTAGTCATTCAGTAAGTCACCAAAGAAGTAAAAAGCCAAAGGTGCAACGCTATTTGGTGGCATAAAGTAGCGCACCTGTAAGCCCATCTTTTTAAAATATTGCTCAGTTAATGATGACTCATTTGGCTGATATTCAAAGCCAAGTACCGGGTGCTGATTTTCAGTGCGGTGATAGGTTTTGTTATCCGATACACTTAGGCAAATCACCGGTGGCTTACTAAAGTGACTCTTGTAAGCTTCTGAATCGACAAAGTATTTAAATAGCTTACCGTGTAAGTCGCCAAAGTTAGCTGGGATGCTGAATTTAGGTTGATCTTTATTATGCTCAAGCAATAGCACACTAAAGTCGTAGTCACGTACGTAAGATGAGAAGTTGTTACCAACAATTCCCTCAATGCGTTCATTGGTTTTGTGGTCAACGATATTGGTTTTTAACACCTCAATTGACGGGAAAGTTTGTCCACTACCTGCAATATCCATATCAACTGAGACTATCTCAAGCTCAACAGAATAACGATCGCCTTTTGGGTTATCCCAGTTAGCTAACGCGTTAAAGCGATTATCAATCATCTTTAGGGCATTGCGTAAGTTTTGCTGGCGGCTTTCGCCTCTTGCTAAGTTAGCAAAGTTAGTGGTGATCCGCGTGCTGTTTGACGGATGGTAATTTTCGTCAAGACGAATGCTCTTAATAGTGAAAGTAAACTCGTTATTCATGTTCTTCAGGTATCCAATTCTAATGCTAACGCGCTCGGTAATTACGTTTCACTGCGGTAAACAGGTATCCACGGGGACGCAGTGACAGTGCCGAACATTAAGTGATGTGAGATTTATACGTGGATCATAAGATGAAGAAAAACGGTTTTATTTCACATAAAACATGAGTCTGATTCATGAGTTACAAAAATAGATGCCGCTTATTGAGTCGCATATGCAGAAAATATGAGCAATTGTAGAGTAAAATTCACTGGAAATCTGAAAGTCTAGACTGCTAAATGTCTAAGTTGCATTTGTTTCAAGTAAAACGTGAGGAATATTCAAGGCTTATCTAAGCCAAAAGCACCAATGGCAAAGCGTTATGTTGTTATACTCGCCAGCGCTTAGGTGGCAGAAAGGCTAAAAGCAACGCCCATATTGCTCACTTAAGTGATTGCGCCTCAATGAAAAGAAGAGATAAGTGGAATGAGTGAGTTGATATTGTTGTTTGTGTATTGTGCACTACTCGGTAGTGTTGTCGGCTTTTTAGCCGGGTTGTTAGGTATTGGCGGTGGGCTGGTTATTGTTCCGGTGCTTAGCAGTATTTTACTGTACTTTAACGTGTTACCACCGGAGCAAGTGGTCATAGCCGCTGTAGCGACATCGCTGGCATCCATTTTATTTACTTCTACCTCATCGGCAATCGCGCATCACAAGAATGGCAATGTACCTTGGGATTTAGCGCCGTGGATAATGACGGGCGTTGCACTAGGCGCGCTTATTAGTGGTTTTTTTGCAGCGCTATTACCCGAAAACGCAGTGCGCATTGTATTTGCAGTAAGCGTGGTATTGATAGCAATAAAAATGTTTTATAGCAGCAAAAATGAGAGTACAACCCAAAGGCAGCTGCCAAATAAAGGCATACTTACGGTATTAACGACGATCACCGGTGGTTTATCCGCAATGATAGGTATTGGCGGTGGAGCGCTTCTGGTACCTCTGTTGACGTTTTTCTCTGTTGATATGAAAAAGGCCATAGGATGCGCTTCTGCATGTGGCATTGTTATCGCGCTTTTTGGCTCTGTTGGCTACATTAGCTCGGGCAGTGCGCACTTTGCACTCTCGGATGGTTTCGCCGGATTTGTTTATTTACCAGCCCTGTTAGGGATTGTGTGCACGTCTTGGTTTACGGCTCCAATGGGGGCGAAAGCCACGCATCACTTGCCTGTTGCCACGATTAAAAAGGTATTTGCGGTGCTGCTGTTAGTGATGGCTGTGAATATGGCGGTGAATTAAAAAGCTGGCGCTGTTAATGCGTTCTTTTTTGGTAAAGTTGTTCCTTTGATGGCTGAGCATGAAAAGTACGCAACAAGCTTTCGCATGGAAGCATTTGCAAACCTGACTATTTACGCCTTTAACAAAGGTGAGTTAGAGGCCGCAGCGGCATATCTAGACTATATAAACAACAAGCTAACTAACGCAAGTCCGCCATAGCGCAATTTTATTGATGCGTATTATGTGGAGCATCTCTTTTGGCGTGCAACACAACGAGGTATAGATTTAGGGTGGCCGAAGCTCCCAACCAACTTAAAACAGCTTTATCTTGACTTTCATGGCTCAAAACCGATGCCAATTTCTTAACTGCGAAGTGTCATTACCCTACAACATAGCAAATACGCAATTGGTGCATGGTTACCAATTTCTATCTTATGTACTTTAGGTATGTACCATTATTTGGTATAAACGGCTCGAATTTAAATTACTGGTCACAGTTGGGTAAAGGCCGTGGGCACGTTTTACACGGCTTGCTTTGTCTGCATACCTGTTTGTCAATTTAGGAAAAATCAAAAGTGTTTGAAGTACCACCCTTTTCAGAGTATTCGTACGAAGAACTACTAGAAGTAAAAAAACATATCGATAGGGATAAGTACCCTGAGCGTTACGAAACTGTGGTAACGTTACTTAACGACAAGTTCAATGGTCACAACAGACAAGGTGAGACGCGCACCGAAGCGTATATCAAACCTTGTAAATATGCGACATTTTGGCCAAGAGTTGGGGCTATATTTATTGATGGTCTCATTCTTTCTGTTGTCATCTATATTGAGTGTTTAATTTTTGGATTCAATTACCACGGCAGTAACTTGTTACTCACGACGGTTGGTTGCATTCAAATGTCGCTTTATAACCTATTTATGCACGGTTGTTATGGTCAAACGCTTGGTAAGATGATTACAAGAATTAAGGTAGTAGATCACGATACAGAACAAAAAATCAGTATTAAGCAGTCGCTTCGTCGCGAATCCGTTGAGCTGGTGCTTTATATGTTGTTTTTGGCACTCGTCATGGCTTTGAGTGTTGTATTATTAATGAACAATACTGTTCCACCTGCCATGTTGCATCTTTTGTCAGGTATTGAGGCGGTACTGTTATGTTGGTTCTTAGCGGAACTTGGCAGCGTAATATTAAATGATAAGTCTAGAGCGCTTCATGATTACATAGGTAAGACAGTGGTGGTGCGAGTCGATTAAATGTTCTAAAAATAATAACGAAAGCAGGCAAAACCAAACTTCGCCTCACCTTTGCAATATTCCGCGATGAGGTTTGATTCAATACTACTCTTTGTTTGGTTTACAGAACTTAACAAGACGAGCAAATTTGAGGGCACAATATGATAAGAGAGATAACTCGGGATGATTTTGAGTCATTTTGGCCAACATTTTCAGAAGTGATCCAAGCGCAAGAAACGTATGCATTTGACTCAACCATGAGTATGGAGCAGGCATTTTTACTTTGGTGCGAAACGCCGCTCAAAGCCTATGTATTTGTTGAACACGGTGAGGTACTTGGCACTTACTACTTAAAACAAAATGCACAGGGCCCGAGCAGTCATATATGTAACTGTGGTTACATGGTGTCGAGTTTGGCTCGTGGTAAAGGAATTGCACGGCTGATGTGTGAACATTCCCAGCAACAAGCGTTAGCGTTGGGGTTCGAAGCCATGCAATTTAATAGCGTGGTATCGACCAATGAACTGGCGATTAAACTTTGGCAAAAGCTTGGTTTTACCATTGTGGGCACTATTCCCAAGGCTTACAAGCATCCTAGGCTGGGTTTGGTCGATAGCTATGTTATGTACAAATGGTTGGCTGATTAAAGTGGACAGGCTCTAAACTAACGTGGCGAATGTTATTTTGCGCAGTCGATCAGTATTTGTTTACTGCGCATAGCCTTAAGTAAAAAGCTGATAAGCCGCTTGACGTTGGGTAAGGATTTTTTTGTTGGATGGGTTAAGATCCATAAATCTGCATAGTGTTCACTCGCTGGTGCAAATTCGATTAAATTAGGAAAATGCCTTGCAATATAATGCGCCCCTCTGATCATACCAAGCCCTTTGGATGCAGCCTGATGACGCAGCACTAAATCTTCGATTGATAGAGAAATTGGGGCGTTTGGATAGGGCGTATCAAGTAGCCAAGTCGGTCTTTCTGTTACGCTGGCGGTTATCCAAGAAACGTTTTCACTCGTGCGTTTATCGAGATAGTCTTTATGCATGAAGTAGCCAAGTGAAATCGGAAATAGCCGGTGACCAACTAAGTGCTCATCCGGAACGTGAGAAGCTCGGATCACAACGTCGGCCTCTGATTTCTCTAGCTCGGAAAGTGCATAAGTAGTATTTATCGACAGCGTGAGGTAAGGATTGTTTTGCTGAAATTCATGTAATTCGTCTAACAAGACAAACTGCAAAATCGCTGGGGGGATAGTAGGTTTATTTGTTGCTTTAACTGCTTAACCGAAGTGTTAATTTGGCTTAAGTGAGGGGCAAGGCAGGCTTCCATATTTTCAGCGGCACTGAGCAGCTGCAGTCCCAATTCAGAAAACGTGACTTTGCCTTGCGAAAGCATGCATATATCAAGACTAAAGCGTTGATTTAAAACATGTAGCCTGCGAGATACCGTCGTGTGGTTTACGCCGAGAACTTTGGCTGCACCTCTGAGTGTATTGGCGCGCTTTAAGGCAAGCAGTAATTGAAAGTCATCCCAGTTTTCCATGCCTACAACACCAAAGTTTAGATGCAATTAAAGTAAAGTGTTTTTCGCATCATGTACAGCGAACGCAGATATTTTCCATTCACCATCAACTAAATAGACGTAATAGCTTGCGCCTACTTTATTAAAAAGTGCGCCTGATTGGGTGTATCGCTCAGCGATGTTGCTCACCAACGCAATATTTTTATCAAGAAAATGAATACTGACCTTGCTCCATTTTACGTGACTGACACCTTGTTCTTTTAGGCGTGTTAAGAATACTTGCACCTGTTTATTCATTTGCGTTTGCGTGATCACGCTCGGCTTTGAACGTGATGACATTAACATAAGCGTATCTGTGTACAGTTGAGGGCTGGTTGGTAAATCACCAGTTTGCAGATAATGGTTGTATTTACTCATGTAGCTGTCGAACAGTTTATTGATTTTAGTTGTGTCCGTTTCTGCTAATAACTGGCTACTAAAAGTAAATAAAATAAACAGGATTGCGGTTCTCATAAGATGTTGCTCCAAGTCAGTTTTTAATGAGTCTAGCAGGCAAAATCTGGTTTTATGTGGATTATTATGTGATTGCTATGTTGCGCTTACGCACCGCGAAACTAAAGAATTTTACCTCAAATACAGGGTTAGCCTAATTGCCTAGTCATCAAATTACAGGTGAAGCAGGCTTCTTATCTGCAACATAGCGATAGTCGAAAATCAGCAACAATGTAGTGCGGGATTTCGGATTGAAATGGATGCTGCAACCCTTACTCTATGGTGTAACTCAAACCGTTAAGGATTGTTATGACTTCACTTGCTAACATGCCATTTTCTTTGCTCGAATTAAGCCCGATGAAAGAGCAAGATACCGTTTCACAAACCCTCGCTAACAGCGTAGCTTATGCGCAAAAAGCGGATGAACTCGGTTTTAAACGCTTTTGGATGGCTGAACATCATAATATGCGTGGCATTGTCTGCGCAGCAACCTCTGTATTGATAGGGCATATTGCCGGACACACTCACAATATTCGGGTGGGCGCGGGTGGCGTGATGTTGCCAAATCATCCACCGTTAGTTGTCGCTGAGCAGTTTGGCACCTTAGAAAGCCTCTATCCAGGGCGTATTGATTTGGGATTAGGGCGCGCGCCTGGTAGCGATCCGATTACCAGCCGAGCATTGCGTCGCGATGACAGACGTGCGGAGCAATTTGACGATGAAGTCGCTGAATTACAAACCTTGCTCGGGCCTTATGATGGTAAATCCTCGGTGCGTGCCATTCCGGGCGAAAATACCAATGTACCGATTTGGTTGCTTGGTTCGAGCCTTTATAGTGCCCAGCTCGCCGCAAAGCGAGGTCTACCTTATGCATTTGCGGGTCATTTTGCGCCACGATTCGTGCATGATGCTATCGCGCTTTATCGCCGCGATTTCCAACCATCAAAGGTGTTAGATAAACCTTATGTAATGCTTGGTTTACCGGTAGTTGCAGCCGATACCGACGAGCAAGCGCAGTATTTAGCTACCACGTCAAAGCAACGTATCCTAGCATTGATGCGAGGTCAGGCGTTATGGTTGAAACCCCCCGTTGACTCGATGGAGGGTCTATGGAATGCCCAGGAGCAAATGCAAGTCGAAAGCTTTTTAGGGCTATCTGTTGTTGGTAGTCCCGCGACTGTCCACCATAAACTCAGCATGATTAAACGTGAGTTAGCGGTCGATGAGTTTATTTTTACCAACGATTTATACGAGCTAAGTGATAGAAAACATGCGCTTGAAATCTTGGCGAGCTTAACGTAAAAGTTGGAGTGTGAAGGTAGTACTTAAGAGAGTACTTAAGAGAAGGTTTGCGGTACACTGTGAGTTAAAAATTTACAAGGAACGAAAGTTGAAAACGATTTGGTTGCGTATCCTTTCTCTACTTATTCTGCCTTTTATGTCGGGGCGAAAGAAATAACGCTCCGTCATGAAAATGAAAACACTAAGGTACTAGAAGCTAAACTTGCTGAGCTAGAGGTGTTTAAATCACCCTGAATAATAAGTTTAGCGAGACAATATTTGCAGTAACAACTAGGGCCTGTTGAACTTTTCTGTTTGATTTTTGTTCTTCTGAGTGTGTTTTGGTCGCGACGCTCGACTTGCCGCCTAGTAATCTAGGCAAAAGTTGAGCAACAATGAACAGAGCGCACTCAGGTGAACCCAAAGGGCAGCGCTTGATTAGCATTTCTACTGTGTTCTCGCCTGACTCACATAGAATAACTATGCTACGCAGGCTCTGCCTTGTACAAATACCAATCAAACTGCTGCAAAAACAAACTTGAAAGGTAAACAGGCCCTAAAGGAAAAATGATGGATCAAGTTGTACGCGTCGGGGTTGGCGTGGTCATAATGCACGATAATAAAATTTTGCTTGGTGAGCGCATCGGTGCTCATGGCGCACATACTTGGGCAACGCCGGGTGGCCATTTAGAGTATGGAGAGGACATTGAGGCATGCGCAATAAGAGAGGTGCATGAAGAAACGGGGCTAGATGTTGTAAACGTTGAAAAGCTGGGTTTTACTAATGATTATTTTTCCGATGAGCAGAAACATTATGTCACTCTGTTTGTCATGGCAAGGTGCGATACTCATAATGCAGAAGTTAAAGAGCCAAATAAATGCAAACAATGGCAGTGGTTTTCGCTTGATAAATTGCCGCAGCCTCTGTTTTTACCTTTGGTGAACTTTTTAGAAGAAAACAACACACTTTATCAGAACTAAAATAACAATTGGGGCATAGCATGGAAGAGATAGTCGTTAGATATATTCACTTTATCGGTATTTTATTTTTGGCATCAACGCTCGCGATTGAAAACATACTACTCTCCAAATCAATGAGTAGTCAGAGCATTAAGCGATTAGCAGTAATTGATGGTTTGTATGGTGTCAGTGCGCTTGTAACCCTTGGCGCAGGGTTAACGCTATGGTTTGCAGTTGGCAAGCCCACTGAGTTCTACACTAAAAATCCGATTTTCCATGCCAAAGTCGGACTATTTTTGTTAATCGCTTTACTATCTATCATTCCGACTGTGTTTTTATTGAAGCATCGTAAGACAACAGCAGCTAATTTGTCTGTGCCCCAGCGCATCATCGTCATTAAAAGGCTAGAAATGCTGTTACTTTTAGTTTTACCGCTACTTGCTGCACTTATGGCAAGAGGCTATGGGTTGCCCTCATCATGAAACAAAATATTGTCAATATTGCGCTCGTTGTTAAAGACTACGATGAGGCCATCGACTTCTACGTCAATAAACTAGGTTTTGAATTAATAGAAGACACCTATCAACCTGAGCAAGATAAACGCTGGGTGGTGGTGGCACCGCCTAACTCTCATGGTACGGCGTTACTACTTGCCAGAGCTTCTACACCAGAGCAGCAGAAGTTTATTGGTGATCAAGCTGGTGGACGGGTATTTTTATTTTTAAATACCGATGATTTCTGGCGTGATTATGAGCGCATGAAGTCTATTGGTATCCAGTTTATTCGCGAGCCACAAGAGCAAGATTATGGCACGGTTGCTGTATTTGAAGATCTCTATGGCAACCGCTGGGACTTATTGCAGCTAAACCTTGATCATCCCATGGCGAAGAGATGATCTCAAAGTTACCAAAATGGGTTGAGATCGGCGCTTTTATATTGGCGCTCGTCGCAGGATTTGTGAATGCAATCGGCCTACTTAGCTTCGAGCATCAATCCGTTTCTCACTTATCCGGCACTGCGACTATGCTCGGAACCAGTTTTTTAGGTGACAATCTTAAAGAAACCCTGCACTTATTTGGAGTGTTACTCGCGTTCTTGCTTGGCTCTGCACTTGCGGGGTTTTTGCTGCATGGCACCACGTTAAGGCTTGGCAAACATTACGATACCGCGCTGATACTTGAAGCTATTTTGCTTACCGTGTCTCTCGTCTTACTGATGCAAGGCTCTTTTTATGGTCACTTTTTTGCCTCTGCAGCTTGTGGACTACAAAACGCATTAGCCACCACGTACAGTGGAGCCGTGGTGAGGACAACCCATGTAACAGGAATATTCACCGACCTAGGACTAATGATTGGGGCGCTATGTAGAGGCGAGCCACTGGATACCAGAAAAGCAAAACTGTTTGTGTTGATAATCTCAGGGTTTGTGGCTGGTGGCGTGTTAGGCGCTTGGCTTTATAACAAGTTTTACTTTCAGGCGCTGTGGTTGCCTATAACCATTTGTTTGCTGATCGCAGGTGTTTACCGCTTTGCGCTTAGGGATAAGGGGTAGCACACCGTTGTGTTGATGTATCTTAGTTTGGATTATTGACTACTTAATCAACATCGTATAGATTAGCGCGCGATTTTAATTTGGATCTTTCCACGATGTTTTACATCCTATTTAAGAATTTTGTTAGAAGGCTTTGCTCCGCGCATTAACACGATGAAGTGTTGCTCGGAGCTTACTTTCTAAATCTTCATCAGAGACATTGGCGACTACCTGAATAAAGGTGGACGGCGTCAGTGTATCTGATGATTGGAAAGACGAAGCCGGCGATGATACTTCATCGCCGGCTTTTTTGTGCCCGAAATTCAGTGGCACACGTTTTCGAAATTTTTTGAAACGGGAGGTCGGTATCACAGTCGATCTCCCGTTTTTATGGATGTAATTTAATGAACTTGATTTTAAAAGGCCTGATAATGTCAGGCAGTAACCTAAACAAAGACCAACTTAATATTGGCTTTACTTCTTTTGCTTTGCTGAACACTTGCAAGGTAAACGTTTGCTGCGCAAAAAAGGGGTAATGAGATGTTATTGACTTTATTACTCGCCTTTATTGCATTTTTAGTTGGCGCCGATGAGCTGATGCTTGGGCCTATTCTTGAACCTATTGGACTCGAATTAGGTGTAAAGCCTGAGCGAGTTACACTGTTTATTACCACTTACAGCGTTGCCCTAGCGATTGTGGCTCCGCTATTTGGGGCGCTCTCGGATAAAGTAGGACGTCGCGTTATTATCTTGCCTGCAATCGTGGTTTTTGGTGGTGCCTCTATCGCGACAGGGCTTGTCACTTCATTTGAGTGGGGGTTGGTTGCTCGTGTGATCACAGGTATTGCCAGTGCTGGCATGCTACCGATCGCATTTGCCATCGCGGCAAGCTCTGGTGGAGATGCGCTAAAGCGGATCGGTTGGGTGCAAGCAGGCTTAACTCTTGGCATGATCTCAAGTCCTGCGTTTGGCGCATTTTTAACGCATTTAATGTCGTGGCGAGCGGCTTTTGTTGCACTCGGGATCGCCACTTGGGTTGTGGCGTTATTACTTACTGTAAACCGCCGTGCGATCCCAAATGACAAAGCTGTAGAAGGCACCAAAATGTCTGACAGGCTATGGCAAATCCCCGGGGTTGTTGGCGCGTTACTTACCATGTGTATTGGTTTAGGTGGTGGTATTGGTTTATTCAATTTGGTTGGGCAGCATTTACGAGATACACAAGCACTGTCAGTGTGGTTTATTGGTGTACTGTATGCCTTATTAGGCTTAGTGAGTGTTGCTGGAAACCTGATGATGCCAAAACTCGCAACCCACTTTGAAAGTGGGCGGCAGGTTATGCGTGCGTCATTGGTCGTTTGCCTCATCGCCAGTAGCGGTCTTTATTGGTATCAAGGTATCTCTCTTATACCGTTATACTTTTTGATGACACTTTGGGCATTGGCTGGCGGCATTGGTGCTCCGGCATTACAGGCATATATTTCAGAGCTCTCGCCTGCACATCGCGGTGTGCTCATCTCACTGGCTATGAGCATGATGCACATTGGTGTAGCGATTTGGTCTGCCGTCGCAGGTTTTGCTTACAGCCTTGGTGTAGCTGCGATGGCGCTGCTTGCTATTATTTTGTTTAGTCTTGCCATTTTGTGTTTGCGCCCCGTAAAAGGCGCATGAATTTAGGAGGTAACTAGCAACTTGCTTAATGTTAGCTTCAAAGTTGGGAGCTGAGTTAAGCGAGCTGATTAAACAGGCTGGTGTATGCTAGCCTGTTTAAGTGCAGGTTATTTTTCTGCCGAAAGTCCAAATGCCTTTGCAACCCCCAGGGTTGGTAAAAACATATCTGAAAGCGTGATCTCTGCATCAATCCCATAGGTACTCATTAATTGTGCGTTACTGAGTACTTCCTCTGGGGAACCGGTGGCAACCAACTCGCCCTGTTGTAGCAGATATACCTTATCGGCAAAGCTTGCAGCGAGGGCCAAGTCATGTACCACTGCGACCACGCCCGCTCCCTGTTTAGCTATTTGCTGAGCCAGCTTCATGACTTGATACTGATGATATAAATCTAGGCTTGCGGTAGGCTCGTCAATCATCAGGTAGCAGGGGTTGTTCGCATCTAAGGTGGGTAGCAGCTGGCAAAGTACTCGCGCAAACTGAACCCTTTGCTTTTCTCCCCCTGATAGCTGAGTAAAGCAGCGCTTTGCTAAATGCTCGACTGATAAAGTTTGCATCGCTTGCTGTGAATATTCGCGAAGCGAGTCTGGTGTACAATTGTGCTGATGTACATAGTGCGACATATCCACTATCTCTTGCACGCTAAATGGAAACTCACAATCATATTGCTGCGTGAGTACGGCGCGGATATGAGACAGTGCCAAGGCACTTAAGTCTTGCACTCGTTGTTGATGATAGGTGACATCGCCCTGTGTGAGCGAGATATCGCCGCACAGCGCCTTGAGTAGGGTAGACTTGCCTGCACCGTTGGGGCCAAGAACAACGGCAAACTCCCCCGGGTTGATTGAAAAATCAATGTCTTTGATCAACAATTTTTGCCCCACTTGGACATTGACACTATTCGCTTTTAGCATGCTAAAGCTCCTTTATACGATACGTTTTCACCAGCATGATCAGGAAAAAAGGGCCACCTAAAGCACTGGTGATAAGGCCTATCGGTAATTCTGATGGGAGAATGAGTGTGCGCGCGAGTAAGTCCGCCAAACACAGTAAAATTGCCCCACCCAACATCGAAGCAGGTAACAAATAGCGGTGATCTGGGCCGATTAATAAGCGCACTATATGAGGAACAATAAAGCCAACGAAACCAATAATACCTGTTAGTGCAACCGCTGCACCGGTGCACAATGCGGTATAAGCAAACACTTTCTTTTTCAGGCGCACGACATCGACCCCGAGGTGTCTAGCTTGTTGCTCGCCAAGTAAATAGAGGTTGAGCGGTTGAGCTAAGCGGCTAAAACCAAAGCAGCAAGCCAACATTAAACACAGCGATGGGATGATAGTTGTGAAACTATTACCTGCAAGTGATCCCATACTCCAAAAGGTTAGGTCGCGTAACTGTTGATCTGAGCTGATCAACGTCAGTATTCCGATGACCGCACCAACAATGGCGTTTACTGCAATACCCGCTAACAACAAACTGACAATTGTGAAGCGATTACCTTGGCTGGATAAACGGTAGATTAAACTACACACGCCAAGACAGCCCAGAAAAGCACCGATTGGCACGGCGTAAATTCCATGATAATCAGCAAATCCACTGAGTAACGTAGAGCCTAATACGATGGTACTAATTGCGCCAAGTGCGGCACCACTAGAGATCCCAATTAACCCTGGATCTGCCAGCGGGTTTCTAAAGATCGCTTGCATTGCTGCGCCGCATGCGCCAAGTCCAGCACCCACCACAATTGCGAGCACCAATCTTGGTAATCTAATTTGCCAGATCACCGCGTGCTCTAAGTTACTTGATTGACCTGCAAAGAGAATATCCATCAGACGACTGTAGCTAATGCTCACCCCGCCGCTGCTAAGGCCAATAAAACTCACCACGATACAGCCAATAATCAGTCCCAACAACATCCATTTTCTTGCAACTTCAGCGGGAATTAAAGATTGCTCGAGTGCTAGCATTATAGAGACTCATTTTTTGGTGCAGACTGGGCTGCTCGAAATCGGTAACCCTTGGGCAGTGTGGCGTCTGGGTGGAGTAAGGTCGCCAGCTCAACCACGGCTTGTGGCGTGCGTGGGCCCATGCCAAGTAAATACGTTCCATCGATAAGTATAACCCTGTTGTTTTTAACGGCGTTTGAGAACTTAAAGTGGGGGACTTGGCTTAAATCCATCGCTTTTTGCTCGCCATGGCGGCCCATACTAATGATGACATCAGGATCCATGGCGATGGCCGCTTCGGTTGCGAGCGGCTTCCAACCGTCAAAATGCTGTGCTGCAACATTAACGCCGCCAGCTGCGTTGATAACCTCATCTGCAGAATTTCCAGCACCCGCAACAATTGGTTGGCCACTACGCAGGCTCAAAACAAATAATACTTTAGGTTTGTTGTTCACTTGTTTCAGGACATGAGTTAAGGCTTTTCTGTCGGCTTGAATATATTCGACTAGCGCTTGGCCTTTATCTTTAACTGCCAGTAATTCGGCGATTGTTGTTATTTTTTCTTCGACACCAGCAAGATCATCGTTATCACTGAAAATATAGGTGGGGAGTCCGGTCTCCTGAAGTTGTTTTAATACCTTGTCAGGGCCGGTGTCGGCCTCGCCGAGTAACAAGTCTGGATTCAAGGAAAGGATCCCTTCAACGTTGATTTTTCTTACGTAACCGATTTGTGGTTTATCGGTCGCAGCAACAGGGAAGACGCTAGTACTGTCTACGCCAACAATACGATTTTCCTCGCCAAGTGCATAAATAATCTCTGTGATAGAGCCACCAGAAACCACGATATTTTTGGCACCTTGATTAGCATAGGTAGGTTGAAGAACAGAAGTGAGTAGTAGCAAACTAGAAGTTAGCAGTGTCGTAATTTGAGCTTTCATTACAAATCCAAACTTGTTAGTATTTATTGCGAATAATAACAGTTATCATTTGCTTTTATCAATATGAAATTAATTATCTGCATCACAGTCTCCGCTCTGCTGCATGGCTTGTGGTGGTTATTTCCTGCAAGCTCAGCACTGGTGTGGCACTCAGGCGTTGCTGCAAATGAAGTGAGTAAAGTCACCAAACCACTCATGATTTCGTTTACGGCACAACCTTCCCAAGAGCCAGCTTCAAAAGTGGTAGCAGAGCAAGTGCCATCTGATTTTAACGGCACTACGCACTTACTTAAAAAACCACAAAGGCAAGAACAGGAAGCCAAGCCTGTACCTAAACCCAAGCAACAGGCCAATGAGCGGCCACAACCTAAAAAGCTTAACGAAGCCATAGTGACTGAGAACAAAAAAGCTATCGAAGTGACAGCGCCTACCTCAACACGAGAAAATACGTCGCAGCAAGAAGCGACGAAAATGGCCTCAGCGAGGCATCTCAGTGAAGTAAATAGTACCGATGACTCTCCTGTTAAATTAGATGCTTTACCTTTATTCAAAGCACCAAGACCTGCGCTTAGCTACCCACTGCGTGCCAAGCGAAGAGGACTTGAAGGCGTGACAATTTTTGAAATTGAGCTGGATCAAAAAGGTGAAATCGTGAATTTAACTTTGGTTAAAAGTAGCGGTCATCAATCTTTGGACGTGGCTGCTCGCAAGAACGTTGAGCAATGGCAGTTTCATCCAGTTTTTCGTGATGGTAATGCTGTAAAAGCCTTATTTACCGTACCCATTAAATTTTCCCTTTCTTAGAGAGTAATACTACGATGCAGTCTTGGTTTTCCCAACTTGGCCCAATGCAATGGCCATTTTTATGTTTGTCGGTTATTGCGCTTGCGGTGATCATTGAGCGGCTTTGGGTGCTTAGCCGCGCTTGGTTTACCGTTCATGAAATCAAGCGTAAACCCCATTTTTTTCGTAGCAAAGCAGTTGGCGCTTTGCGGTTACAAGGGTATGTTTTTGAGTGGCGTAAGCGGTTAGTGATCTTAAGCATTATCGGCACGCTAAGCCCATTAATGGGACTCTTTGGCACCGTCTGGGGGTTGGTCTTGATGTTTAAAACCATTGCCGAAACTCAGCAAGCGGTGACACCCGCGTTATTAGCGGATGGATTATGGGAAGCCATGTATTCAACCATGGCGGGACTGGCGATAGCCATGCCATGTTTACTTATTTATGGCGTTTTGCAAGCGATGGTTGAGCGTTTTCAAAGCGAGCTTGTGCTTTATATGAATACCCAATTTATCTTGGTGGAGGCGGATAATGCTTGAGCTGCCAACACCCAAACCTCAGCACCTAGGCGCTGATTTAACCGCGTTACTCGATGTACTTTTTATCGTCCTTGTATTTTTGCTGCTCAGTGTGGCCGTAAAACTCAACGTCTTGGAGGTCAACTTACCAACAGCGGGAAAAAATGGCGAGGTTGTGCTGGAAAAAACACCTAAGGTTGTAAGTGTCATGTTCAATCATGGTCAAATAGCCTATGCCTTAGACGAGCAGCCGTTTAGCGCGGAAAACACGCTGATACAAGCGCTTGGCCATTTAGACAAGTCAGAGGTGATTTATATCGCCGTGGATAAACAAGTACCCAGTGAAGCACTGGTATCACTTTTTGCACAGCTTAGTACGCTCAATATTCAAGTAGCAAATTTAATTGTTAAAGGCGAATAAAAACAATTACCATTTAGATTTATGTGTGTTATATTGCGCCACGACAATCGCATTTCATCTTGGGGAGCCTGTCTACTAAAGGCCGGCTCTATGTTAGAACACTAGGGAAGATCAGGGGCAAAGTTGAAGTGCGTGTAAAAAATAACGACACTCGGAGTATTCTTATGCGTTTATCTAAATTAACTCTTTTTATCGCGCTTGCCACTTCTGCCACCTGGGTACAAGCCGCATCTTCTTCAAATAACGATGGCTCTCAGTCGACAGTGGTAAAAACAGACTTAGATGCAGTGACTGTAACGGCAACGCGTACAGCAAAAACCGCATTGCAATCATCACAAGCGGTGAATGTTATTTCGTCGGAGCAAATAGAGCGCAAATTAGATAGCAGTGTATTTGAGACTTTAGATACCATTCCCAATGTTTCTGCCAGTGGTGGGCCAAGAGCGGCTGGGCATAAGTTCAATATTCGTGGCTTTAGCGACGCGGAAGACGTGATGGTGACGATTGATGGTATGCTGCAAACATTTGAAAAATATCGCATGGGTAGCCTGTTCACTGATCCTGAATTATATCGCTCAATAAGCATTAAACGAGGCACGAGCACTGTGCTTCATGGCGGTGGTGCGCTCGGCGGTGTTGTTCAGTTTGAGCTAAAAGACGCCGCTGATTTTTTACAGGATGGTGAAGTCGCTGGTGCTAAAATTAAACTTGGTTATGACAGCAACAACGCTCAAAAGAATGCCTCAGTGATCGCGTTTGCAAGGCCGAATGATTCGCTTGACCTACTTGCTGGTGTTGTAAAGCGCGATAGCGATGATTGGGAGTTGTCTAACGATGAAACTTTGGATAACTCGGCAATTGAAAACAGCTCTGTTCTGTTAAAAGGGGAATACTTCTTAAGTGATGATGCCATTGTGGGGGCAAGTTACACCGAGACCACAGATAACCAGCGAACCGAGTTTAATACAACAGATCCGGGCGCATGGGGGACGGTGTACCGTGAGGTAGAGCAGTCCGTTACTAATCTGAGTTATGAACTAAACCCTGCAAATAATCCCTACCTGAACCTCAGCGCTAAGGCTGGTTATACCAGCAGTCAAGTGGCTGAATCTGATGGTGTCGGCATGCTTGAGGACTACATCGGTATTGAATCAAACTATGAATACAACATCACCACTCTGGATGTAATGAATACCAGCGTATTGGACTCACATACTTTGACCTATGGTGTGCAATATACCGACAAAGAGCGTATTGGTGAAAAGACAGCATTACCATGCTTAAAACTTAACTACGAGACCTATGCTTGTGAGCAATACGGTCCGACTCCAACCACCGCTGAGATGACATCCCAACCGGGTGGTACGCAAAAGCGCTCCGGTGTGTATATCCAAGATGAATTTACTTGGCAGCAACTTACTGTGATCGCAGGGCTTCGCTATGAACGCTATAGCACCTCACCAACAGCTAAATTTCAACAGGCGTTTGCAGCATTAGATAGTAAAGTGACACACAGTGATTGGGCGGGTGCTTTGAGTGTAAATTACCAACTGACACCACAGTGGGCTGTGTTTGCAAACCGCCAAGAAGGTTTCCGTGCGCCACTCATTGACGAGTTATACGATCAATACGGTGGCAGACAGCCAGGATTAGCGTTAGACGTAGAATATAGCAATAACACCGAAGTTGGCGTGACCTATCAGGCAAATAACATACTCACTGACAATGACACATTAACTGCGCGTTTTATCTACTTTGATATCTCGGTAGACGATGAAATCACGTCGGTCACCAGTAATGTGACCAACCCCGTACCTGCACCACGTTATGCTAATCGCGCTAGCAATGATAGAGATGGCATTGAGCTGGAAGTAAACTTTGCAACACCACGCTTTTACAGCAACTTTTCTTACAGTGACATAGACGGCAAAGATCAAGACAACAAGCCTTTATGGTATTTGCCTGCAGACAAAATGGCTTTGGATTTAGGCGCCTCGTTATTTGATCAAGCCGTTCAAGTTGGTGCGCAAATAGTCAGGCGTGGCGATCGTGATGTGCAGGTGATGGACAGTGCAACAAGGCAATACTCAACGCAAACACAAAAAAGCTACACCCTGACTGATTTATATGCGAGTTGGGATATTAATACAGCCTTTAATCTAAGAGTTGCTGTCGATAATGTCTTTAACAAAGAATACAAACTGATGGCTGGTACCGGTGGTGGAATAGGCGATTACGGTTTTGGCCGCAACATTAAAACCCAGATCAGCTGGCGTTTTTAAGGAGAGATCATGAAGCAATTAATTCAAGACTATAAAACCTTGTTAGCGGGTGAGCCAAGGACACGGCCCGTTGATGCAGCAATGCAACTGGGCGTGAGTGAAGCCGAATTATTGAATGCCCAACTGGAAGAAGCAGTGACAGCCACGGTAACACGATTAGACGAAACGCAACTTGCCGATATCCTCAAAAGCCTGAAAAAGCTGGGTAAAGTGATGGCGCTGACGCGTAACGGCAGCGTGGTAAATGAAATTAAAGGGTTATACGAAAAGCTCTATGTTTCAAACAATAATGGCAAGCTTAGTGGTATTGCAATCAATCCCGGCGGTATCGACTTGCGGTTATTTTTGTATCGTTGGCAAAGCATATTCTTAGTTGAAACCGAAAGTCATACGAGCTTGCAGTTTTTTGATGAAAATGGCCGTGCGGTACATAAGGTTTACACCACGACTGAGTCGGACTTTAATGAACTGGTGAATATTAAAGCGCGCTATCAACTAACATCACAGCGCTCTTTTAGCGTTAAGCCATTTGAACTTGTGGAGCCTGTAATTACCTCGCCGAGCGCTGAGCAACTAGATAACTTTAGGAGTCAGTGGAGTGAGCTTGAAGATGTCCATCATTTTCCAAAGCTTTTAGAGACATACAACTTTGAACGCTTGCAGGCCCTTGAGCTCGTCGGTTCACCATGGAGCTTTGAGCTACAGAGCTTTGACCTTGCTGATATTTTTCAACAAGCAAAAACGTTTAAGCAAGAGATCATGGTATTCGTTGGCAACCCAGGTGCGGTACAGATCTTCTCTGGAAAGGTTGAAAACCTCAAGCAAGTTGGCCCTTGGTTTAACGTCTTAGATCCTGAGTTTAACCTACATATAAAAGCAGACGATTTGACCCGCGCGTTCGTGGTCAGAAAACCTACGGATAACGGCAATACGGTGGTCACCTCTATTGAGTTTTTTGATGCCAATCGCGAAACGGTATTAACGCTATTTGGCCGCCGCATTGAAGGCAAAAAGCAAACTAGCGAGTGGCAAGCCCTCTGTGAGCGATTGATCCATAAAGGACAAGCTGCAGCGTAATAAGTTTACCGTGTTAGTAGCAAAGCCCTGCTCACAGGGCTTTTTTATTTTTACTCGCTAGGTACTAGGAAGACATAATGAAAGAAAGACAATGTGCAAGACTAATTATCGTCAATGAAAAGCAAGAGTTATTGCTATTTCAGTATCAGGATGAACATCACCATGAAGCATTCTGGGCAACGCCTGGTGGCGAATTACAAGGCAATGAGACTTACCTAGATGCCGCTGCTAGAGAGCTCTATGAAGAAACAGGGTTGGAGCAAGAAATAGGCCCCGTAGTGAAAGAGCGTGAAGCTATTTATGCAGTTGCTCGCTCCATCCCTGCGGTTTGGCAAGAGAAGTACTATCTTATTCGATGCTCAAGTAACGACGAGGTCTTTGCGGCACGTTGGACTGAAGAAGAAAAAGATACAATTCAACAATGGCAGTGGTGGAGCCTTAACGCAATGACGCAGGTAAATCCAGCGCAATTTAAGCCTGAGTGGTTGCCACAATTGCTTCGAGAGCTAACCGATAAAAAACCTGAAAAACTATCTTAACTTGCTTTTTTAAAATGTGTTAACCAAGAGGTGGGTTAAAGTATTTGTACAGTTTAAGTCATTACGTGAATAGGTTTTAACGCGAACAAATAACGGTGGAGGTCACTGTTAACTTATGTTAATGCTCTAGAGTTCAATCGCCTTTTTCTCAATAGTTGGCACATTGGGAAACATGCCTCACTACCTCTTTTTCTATATCCGAAGGATGTCAGTCTTGCTTTAATTTCTGCTACTATGATGGCAAATATCGGTGAAATACTTTATGTTTGCTATCATAATAGCAAAAAAGTCATCATGGATGCTATAATTGATACTATAGTGACAGTTTTTTTGGGCGTTTATGCTATCTCTTTATACCGCTTATGATATGCAGATGGAACTCAAAGAGTTTATCAAATCCGCTCGGAAAAAAGATAAACTCAGTGTTCAGAAGATGGCCGATCTCTCTGGTGTGCCTTATGCTACGATCCGAAAGTTTGAGTCATCTGGTAACATCTCATTGCGGCAGTTTCTTATGCTTTATGAGACTGTCGGTGACTTGAAAAAAGTGAAAGAGCTGACAAAGTTATCTGAGCCTGAATATAAAACTATAGAGGATGTGCTTCGACATGCTTAAATCAGCCTAGTTAAAGCTACGCGTATCATGTGCAGTGTTACTGAGTCTCAAAAGCTTATTAAGCGCTACATTTTTAATTACCTAACGGTTAACCAAGATGATCACAGTAAGAACTTTAGCTTTCTTGCCAGTGACACCGATAACTGGACACTATCACCTTTCTACGACATTGTTTATAGCCCCAGCCCTTACAAAGAGCATATGACGGCATTTGGCGGGAATGGCCGAACGCCAAAGCGCGCGCTAGACCAGTAAGCTGCTCAGTCTGGGTTATCTTCAAAGAAGGCAATTATGGTGATGGTTGAAGAAATCTTCGAAATAACTCGCTCGTTTCGCAATCAAGCCAAAAATTTAGGTTTGTCACATACCCTGCTCAAGGAGATTGATAAGGATATAGTCGAAAAGTTTACTATTTTGACAGGGTAATGTGGCCCGAGAAAACTGTAATTTTTTAACCTATCCGACTAAATTAACGTATAAAGTTCATGTGTACTGGAGAATAAATACTCAGAACGAGTATGAATGTGCAAAACTGCTAGGCACTTATAGCGTTAATATCCCTCGTTAATCACACCGCTCAGAGCTAATTCAGATAAATACAGCTCAGCTTCAGAAGCAAACAATCTCAAACAAGAGAGAGCTTTCGACCAAATACACAAAAAAAGCGTCGATTGACAATTTATCAAATAACAATAATACGATGCAGTATGTTATATTGTATCAAATTTTGAATTCCAGAAAATAGAGATACCAGTGAACAAAAAATTACTACTCTCCCTCATTTTGGTGGCTAATGGCACTACTGCGCAAGAATCAGCTTCAAATCATAGCCCAAGCCGGGAAATCGAACGTATAGAGATTAAACAGTTTCGGCAGCCCTATCGTGGTAATGTACCTTTAGTTCAAACGCCTCAAGCAGTCGATACCATTAGTTCAGAACTGCTTGAAAGCGAAAGTATTACTCGCTTTATGGAAGCGTTAGAACTCACACCGAGTGTTGTTAGGCAAAATAACTCTGGAGGCATGTTTGATAGCTTTGCTATCCGTGGTTTCTCGGGCGATGAAAATAATCCATCAGGCTATCTTGTCAATGGCTTTAATTCTCGAGGCTACAACGGCAATAGAAGTACAGCCAATATCGAAAGCATTGAAGTCATGAAAGGTCCAGGCTCTGCGTTATATGGGCAAGGGGAGCCCGGTGGCACTATCAATATCATTACCAAAAAGCCTCAGTTCGAAGAGCAAGGTTATATTCAAGCAACGTTTGGTAATTACAGTAAAAAACAGTTTGAATTTGATTACACAAACTCAGCTACCAAAGAAACTGCTTATCGACTAAATGGCGCATATGAAGATTCAGACACACATAGAGATCATGTTTCAATCAAAAGCTTGCACTTATCGCCGTCGGTACTGTGGAATATTTCTGATGACACGAGTCTGAGCTATGAAATGGAAGTACTCGATCAGAAAAAGCCGTTGGATAGAGGGGTGTATATTCTAAATAATGACTTTGATGACGTTAACACGGACGCTTTTTACGGTGATATTCGTGATGGTGCGCACCAAGTTGAAGCCCTAGGTCATCAGTTAGTGTTAAACCATAGGTTAAGCGATGATTGGCACATACTCACTGGATTTGCTTATCGAGACTCTTCATTTGAAGGTGTATCTTCAGATACCGAATTATCAGATGGTCGACAGTTGATATACACAGACGCGAGCCTACTTTCTCGTCAAAGACGTGCTCGAGACTACCAAGCTTTGGATGTTTCTGCGCGTATTGAGCTCAGTGGTGAAATTGAATTTGGCAGTGTAAAGCACAACATTCTAGTGGGCGTTGATCACTATAATTTTGACATTGATACTGACTATAAAGTATGGCGTACGGCATGGGGGTCGGGCGATACCACCTATAGCATTAACCCAAATAACCCAGACTACACGCAAACACAACCAGAACCTGTATTAAAAACGTTGACCGAAGAAAGCCAAAAAGGTCTAGGTATTTATGCTCAAAACTTGATCGAACTGACTGAAAAATCGAAAGTATTAGTGGGTGTCCGTGTTGATAAATTTGAGCAAGACATTCTAAACCTTCGTAGTGATGAAGCGCAAAGCCAAGAGCAAACCGAGTTTACGCCACGCTTGGGTTTTATTTATAACGCGAATGACAAAGTTAATCTGTACACAAGTTACGCAGAAGGGTTTAGGCCAAATCCAGGTTTAGATTCTAATCGTAATGCGTTTGAACCAGAGGAAACTAAATCCTTTGAAATCGGCGCTAAATGGCAAGGTATTGCGGATCGTTTCTCGGGTAGCATTGCACTTTTTGATGCGCAAAAAACCAATATGCTTACCGCTGAACCTGACACCGGCTTATCGGCAACCTTGGGCGAAGTAGAAAGCCAAGGTATTGAATTTCAATTAACGACTGAGTTAACAGACGAGACTGTACTCGCGCTTGCTTATACTTATACCGACGCAAAAACCGCAAATGATGTGATTAATGCGGACTGGGGCGTGCCTATCCCCAAAGGCTCACGTTTGATCAATATTGCAGATCATATTGGTCATGTTTCACTAAAGCATTACACCACTTTTTTAGGAAAAGAATCTTATCTTGGAGCAACTGTGAATTATGTGGGTGAGCGTCTGGGCGAAACAACAGACGCAAACTTCATTTTGCCATCCTATACGCTAGTTAATTTATCGGCATCGGTCGAATTAAATGACAAGGTAAGTGTGAAACTAGACATCAACAACCTGTTTGATAAGACCTATTTTGAAAACTCCTATCACAAACTATGGACCATGCCGGGATCACCTACAACATACAGCGCAAGTGTGAAGTATCAGTTTTGATCCCTAATGCGAGCGTAAAGTCTTAGCCTATTCTAAGACATCTGCTTGTCGAGAGTAACAGTCTGAGTCATTTTACTTGGACTGTTTTTTCGTTTTTAACACGAGAAAGAGTGTAATGAATAATCTGCAAAATAGTAAAACACGGTTGTCTTCTATCGATATACTGCGTGGCATCGTGATGTTATTTATGTTGGTTGACCATGTGAGAGAGCGGTTTTTCTTGCATGTACCAGTTCTTGATCCAATGGACATTCATACCACGAGTCCAGATCTGTATTTTACCCGCTTAAGTGCCCATTTTTGTGCGCCTATTTTTGTCTTTTTGACAGGTTTATCGGCTTGGTTGTATGAAAACCCTGCAAACGGCTCGAAGCGGTCGGCCCTGCCATTTCTTTTAAAGCGTGGCCTATTTTTAATTTTACTTGAAATGACACTGGTTAATTTTTCTTGGTTTGGTGCGTATCAAACACTGTACTTACAAGTTATTTGGGCGATTGGCGTTAGTATGGTGATATTGGCACTGATGGTCGCTTTACCCCGCAGTGTGATAGCAATATTGGGTGTAAGTATTGTGGCTGGTCATAATTTATTGTCGCCCATCGAGTTTGCACCGAATGAAATAGGTTATACCGTTTGGACGATTCTGCATGACCGAGGTTATTTAGTCGCAGATGCTGTAGTTAACGTAAAAGCGTCTTATCCGGTTTTACCTTGGATTGGCGTTATCTTGTGCGGCTATGCGGTAGGGCCTTTATTTTCAGGCTCAGTGTCATCGCAAGTACGTAAAACCATTTTATTGCAAAGTGGGACAGCTCTGTTAATTGGTTTAGTGATTTTAAGAGGATTAAATCTATACGGAGAAACGCTTGATTGGTCTCAACAGGCGACAACACTTCTTACCACGATGGACTTTTTTAACTTTACTAAATACCCGCCGTCTCTCGATTTTATTTTACTTACCTTGGGAGTTGGTGCATTCGTATTAGCGGTTTTAGAGACTAATGCGCTCAGAGTATTAGAGCCGGTTCGAGTACTAGGGTCAGCACCGATGTTTTTCTACATTACGCACCTATACGCGCTACTTGTCCTTAGTATATTGGCACAATGGCTATTTGGTGCGAATCAGCACTATGGTAGCAGTCAAACTGCATATTTTGGCTTTTATCATGTTTGGCAGATATGGCTATTCGCAATGTTTTTAAGCGTGCTTTTATACCCGTTATGTAAATGGTTTGCAGGTTATAAACGGAAAACATCAGCGCGATGGGTAAAGTATTTTTAAATATCAAAATACTGTTTAAGTTGTTGTTTTAAAAATAAACGAAGTGGATAACAGACGGGCGGGTAGCAGACACCCATCATAATATAGATGCGAATTGTGGTGGGTGTCTTAGCCTCATCTTACATTCCCAAACATTTTTAGAGTTTATGCCTTCACTTTTGTTTAAGGAGTAAGGACGCATAAGGACGGGTGTCACGGTTAAACATGACGTTGTTATACAGCTTTTAACTCATGAGTCCAATCTTTCCATGAAATCGACTTGCCCGGTAATGCTATTTTTGAGAAAGGCCACGCTGATTGAAGCCAATTTAAGACAGTCTGATAAAGTATTTTTTCTAACGCAATACTATCATCTCGAATCCACAAGTAGACTTCGCAGTCATAATTTAGTGATCGGCTTGGATCTATATAAACAGAGCCTAGGCATTTTTCCATTGAATTGTTAAATATGGAATATGCAAAAGCATCCCTTGATTCAAATTCTTGTTTATGAATTTTTAAGCTTTCTATATTTTCCTCTAGGGTCATATTAACTTTAGGCCACTCAGTTTCAGGGCCAAATATTCCTTGTAGCCTTTTTTGACTGGACATTACTGCTTCAAAGTCTAACTCAGCAACTTCTTCTTCAAGCACTCTGAAGTGAAAATTTTCACTATCAAAAAACGTCGGAGGCTTGAACGATTCAGGAATAAATGGATTGGGCATACTCTGAGCTATCCGTAGTTGTATAACAGTTTAGTACTTATGCGACATGCAGTTTGTGTTGCATAATCGCTTGTTGGACTGAGCCATCACCTGCTTGGTGTGTCAGAGCTGGTGTCGTTTATGCTATGGCTTACTTAGAAAAATAGGCTTTTTGGAGGCTCTCACTTTCCTAGCTAGTGTTATGTAAGCTTTCCCTGCATTGCTCAGCGCTTATTATTTATTCATTACACCTAAATTTGCCTTAATAAGCAATTACATTTTTTAGACGTACAGAGGCCGCTAGACTGAGCAATTAGGCAGGTTAAATAATATGATTAACACTCAGGACTGTGATTTATAAAAGCTTTCTAACTTATCTAAAAAGTCGTACAGTTTTTGGTTCATTTCGTCATAGTTATGATTCAGTAAAACCTCTGGCTCATTAACAAATCGATACTGTAAAGCGTCACTGAGGTCGTCATTTTCAATCAGTGATGCGACAATATCTTTGGTAAATTCCATATGGCACTGAAAACCATAGACCAAGTCTTGATAGGCGACAATTTGCCTTGGGCACCCCGCACTATATGCAATCACTTGTGATCCACTGGTGAGCCCTGGCATATCATTATGCCAATGACCGACATCCAACACTTTTCCAAAATGACTAAATAGTGGATGTGTCATCCCAGCTTCCGTCAAGGTTATCGGGTATTTTCCTATTTCACGTTCAGGGCTAGGTTGAAATGCTGCACCTAACGCTTCACCGATTAGTTGCGACCCAAGGCATATACCAAGCACAACTTTTCCGGCGGTAATCGAGTTCAAGATGACTTCTTGCTCACCTGTTGCATCGAAGTGCGGGCATTGCTCAATAGTTGTTGACGGATCTTGAGGTCCTCCCATTACAATCAAAAAATCTAAGCCTTCGATATTTTTTGGGAGCGGTTCGCCTTGATAAACTCGCGAATAGGTAACGGTATGACCGCGTTTATTTGCCCACGATTCATAGGCACCGGGCGCTTCAAAATGTTCATGAACGATAAAGTGAATATGCATCTTTGTGCCTTTTAATTAACGATAGGCTGTAGATGGTATATTAAATTTGGATGGCGTAATTTATACTAACAGACGTTTAATGTTGATAAGTCGCCAAGATGCAAGCTAATGACCTCATCAAAGGTTCTCCTAATAAACAAATCATAACTAAAACGACGAATATGGCTTCTGGCTATGTTGATGACTTTCACTCACATTTGTGGCATCAAATTGTGTTTCCTTTGCAGGGGCTGCTGCAATCGAGTATCGGCGATAAAAGCGGGATCGTACCTCACAATGGCATGCTCTTCATACCCGCAAATACAGTGCATAAATCCATAGCGATTACAGACACACAGTTTTTGGCGATTTACCTTAATCCCGACAAATATGTTCAGTATGGAGACCAACCAAAATCCTGTCTGGTAACGCCATTTATTAAAGCGTTAATACTGCTTCTATTTGAAAACGAGACGCTCACTCAAGCAGAGTCCAATATCACACATTTGCTAACTGTATTGCGAGATCAAATTGAGATCGCAAACCGTTATGAAATACCCTTGCTCATACCTACCGATAAACGCCTTTTATCCATTTTCTTACAGCTTAAAGAGCAACCGGATTTACCATTTACGTTAAAGGAATGGGCAACAAAAGTGGGCGCTTCTGAGCGTACTTTGTCGCGATTGTGCTCGAGGGAGTTTTCTCAATCATTTTCACGGTGGAGACAAAATGTGAGGTTAGTTTTATCTTTGCAATTGTTAGAGTCGCAAAAGAGCATACAGGAAATTGCTATCGAGTTGGGGTACGCTTCTGACTCTGCGTTTGTTCAAGCGTTTAAGAAATTGTTCAATCAAACACCGAGAAAATACCGAATTGCCAACTTACAGCACAACGTAAATTTATTTTGAGCAACTTCTGCTTGCTCGTGACTTGCACTAGAGACGAAAGTATCTTATCGCGAATGCTTTTAAGTTCTTCTCGCTTTATGTAGTCTATTCTAGTTTTGATTATTGGAGGCATTTCGCGATGTTGCGAATTCTTTTATGTGCTAGCTTAGGATTAGCACCAAGTTTTGGGTTAGTTGCCAAAGAGGTAATGACCCCAGACAAGCTTTGGCAAGTAAAGCGCGTGAGTGCGCTTGGGTTATCTAAAGACAAAACCCATGTAATTTATCGAGTTACAACGCCTAGTGTTGAGAACAATGACTTTGATAGCAAAGTTTATCAAGTGCCGTTAAAGGGGGGGGCATCTCAGCTTTTAAGCGCGTATCAAGGGATATTGTCAGACGACAATATTTCGCCAGATGGTAGCAAAAAACTATTTCATGACACCGTCAATGTTGAAGCTGTGCTGGCCACGGATAGGCATAAAGCGCTTACGCAAGCAGATGCCTACGTGTTTGACGACTTAAACTACCGCCATTGGGATACCTGGAAAGACGGCAGTGTTAAACATGTGTTCTATCAGGACCTAATCACAGAAGAAAAAGTCGACATCATGAAAGGCATGCCTTTTGATAGCCCGACGTCACCATTTGGTGGTTCAAGCGACTATGTTTGGGGTCCAAAAGGTGAAAATATCTACTATGTCAGTAAAAAGCTGACTGGCGCAGAATATGCGAGCAGTACCAACACAGATATTTATCGTTATAACTTAGCGAGCAAGAAAACCACCAATCTAACTGAACAAAACTTGGGGTATGATAAAAGCCCTGAGTTCTCGTCGACAGGGCAACTGGCTTTCTTACGTATGGATGAGCCCGGTAACGAGGCGGATAAAAATGACATCATCGTTAAGTTGGGTGACAGAGAAATCAATCTAACTGCGCATTGGGACGGCACGGTAAGCAGTTTTGAGTGGAGTTATGATGGTAAGCATATTTATTTTATTGCACCAGTTGACGGAACAATCCAGCTATTTCAAGTAGCGGTGAACACCAAAACCAAAGCTAATCCAAAAATTCAGCAGCTAACTAAGGGCATGTTTGATGTTAATAGCATTGTCGCTGCCTTAGATGATCAGTTAGTTGTTACTCGTAATAGCATGAATCAAGCAAAAGAGATTTTCCGCTTTGATCTGAATAGTAAAAAGCTTGTTGCGCTGACAAATGTGAACGAGGCGTTTTATGCTGGTTTGGATTTACCGAACGTTGAAAAACGAATGGTGAAGACAAAAGACGGCGAAGACATGCTAACTTGGGTTATCTATCCACCTAATTTTGATAAGCGTAAGCAATACCCCACGCTGCTATACCTTCAAGGAGGCCCACAGTCGCCATTATCACAGTTCTATTCCTTCCGCTGGAACTTCCAAGTGATGGCATCACAAGGCTACATTGTGGTTGCGCCAAACCGTCGCGGTATGCCAGGGCACGGTGTGAAATGGAACAAAGATATCAGCCAAGATTGGGGTGGTAAGGTAATGCAAGATTACCTAGACGCAATCGACGATGTTGCGAAAGAGTCATACGTTGACAACAAACGTATCGCGGCAGTTGGGGCGAGCTTTGGTGGTTACTCTGCGTTCTACTTAGCTGGCAATCACGATGGCCGCTTCAAAACCTTTATCGCGCACTGTGGCATTTTTGATTTGCGCAGTATGTACGGCACAACCGAAGAAATGTTCTTTGTGAACAACGAATTGGGTGGCGCGTACTGGGAGCAAAACAATGCGGCCATCAGCAAGGCATACAATCAGTTCAACCCAATCAGCTATGTGGATAAGTGGGATGCCCCGATGTTCGTGATCCATGGTGGTAAAGACTACCGTGTACCACTGAGCCAAGGGATGCAAGCTTTTCAAGCCGCTAAATTACGTGGCTTAAAGAGCCGTTTCCTTTATTTCCCTGAAGAAAACCACTGGGTACTGACACCGCAAAACGGGATAGTATGGCAGCGTGAATTCTTCAAGTGGTTAGAAGAAACTCTATAATTGATGTCACTACTATCAGCAATGAGTAGTTGACTAGTTGAGTAGTTAAGAAAATGCCAGATCACACAGTGTGTTGTCTGGCATTTTTGTTTTGTAGTTTACGCTGGTGCTTCGCAAGTATTGTTGTACCCGAAAATTGGCGCCATACTGAATTAGTCAAAGGAAAATAGAAGGAAAATTAAATGATTAAAAGGATAATAAGCGGTTTTTGGTTACTTATGTTGGCTGTGAATGCACAGGCCGCTGAAGAAGCATTAACGATTGATAGCGTAGTGTCTAACAATATGGAACTGGCTTTTCCGAATGATGCCAATATTTACCCAGATATCAGTGACTTCAAGGTACTTAACGCGGTACTGATGAGTAACGAAAACGGTGAGCGTTGGGCAATGATCACGATTAAAAACGAATCGAGTGGCCGCCGCACATTAACACAAAAACATCTGCTAGCACTAACAGCGAACGGTCAAAGGATCGCGCCGATGAAGCTTTCTGAAAGTTTTGACGGCGGTGAAACGCTTTCACTCACATTGGCTTTCGGTGAGAATAAGTTTCCGTTGCTTAACGTGTATACGCGAAATTAATAAGCCTTAGTAGCATCACTTTTTACAACCATAGTCACTGTGCTAAACGTTGCGACTTAGGTAACCATGTTTGTTAGGCACCTGATATTTAGCCTCTGACAAACTCCGATAGATCCACATCAGCAATTCATCAATTAAAAATAAGCAATGCATCAAGTTTTAAAAGTTTTTATTTCATAAGCTTACCCAAAAATGGAGAAAAGCATGAAAATACTTTTAAAAAGTTTGATGTGGCTAAATTGCGCGTTGTTTGCGTTAGTTGGTCACGCTCAGATAGCCTCAAAGTTACAGCATATCACTGTGAGTTCAAAGTTAGTGGGAGGGCCTGTTGATGTACAAATATATCTGCCTTTTGATTTTGATGTTAACCGAAAGGAGCCATACTCAACGCTTTATACAACTGCGGGAGAGAGCCGTTTTGATGTACTGAAAGCTGAAGTGGACTGGTTGAGTCACACTAGTTTTTCACCTATCCCGCAACTTGTGATTGTGCGAGTGCCCAAATTGAATTTTGCTGGGGCTGACAAGTTATCTGACCAAGCGTATTTTGCCTTGCTAGCTCGCGTGTTAGCAAGTGAAGTTGAACCAACATTGATACGGCAATTTAATCTTTCGCCGTTTAAAGTCATTGAAGGGTACTCAAGCAGGGCGGAGATTGCTTTGAATTTATTAGGAAAGATGCCCGGTTATTTCCAAGGCGCGATATTGTCTGCGCCAGTTTGGAGTCAACTTCCCAAGCAACTAATAGAAGATATTAGTGACAACATCGCCAAGGGCAAACTCACCAATAACCTATATATCAGTCTTGGCAGCTTTGACGAAAATAGGCCGTTTTTTGCTGCACTCGCCGTTTTAAAACGACACCAACACTTGATGTTGGAGGACTTAAGTCAACATCATTATCATGTAGGCGCACAGCTAGCGCTAAGACATGGATTACAACATATTCTTGGCGCAATAAAGCTTCAAGATTATGCTCAATTTGACAAGTCAGGCCTAAATGGGTTGCGAGAATATCACCAAAAACTAGAACAGCGCTATGGGTACTCGATTGATATTAAGGCCAATCAGCTTGCTCTAGGGCAATATTTATTCGCGCAAGGCAATATTACACTTGGAAAAAACGTGTTTGATGAACTACTTGCGATTATGCCTAACTCTGTAATTTACACTTTACGTTATGGGCAGACTCTTTTGAATGCGGGCGATACAACACAAGCTACACTTCAGCTAAAGCGTGCCTTGTTGCTAGCAACAGAGCAAAAAAATGAAGAAGCCAAGCAGTATATTGAACAAGTATTGTCTCGGCTTTAGCGTTATTAAGAGTAATATAAAGGTGGCGCACATGTGTGAGCCACCTTTATATTAGTGGTTTTCTGGCTCTGCTATTTTTACTTTAACTTGGTTTGCGCTAAGTGTTTTTGGTGAGTCAGCTAAAACCTTAAAAGGATGTAGTTGAACATCTGTGATCAAGCGAGTCTGCTCGTCGGATTTGCCCAATATGTCCAAAACTTGCGTGTTGATGTTATAGCGCCAGATAGTCGCCTGTTTGTCGGGAATAATCAGCTCATTCCCACGTAGGTAAAAACGCCAATGCAATGTGATTTTGTTTGTTATTGGCTGTGGTTTGAGCGAATTGTTGATGAGTACTTTTAAGTTTGGCTCATCTGGTGTGGCTATATAGACAGTACCGTTTTGCTGTATTTGTGCCCAGTGAACCTGCCCCTGATAAAGTGGCTGTTTATGGTTGGTTACAGGGTCGAAAAGTACTAGCTGTTTATTGCCAAGATCATTGATGAGAAGGTAGTTACTTCCTTTTATTTCAATTGATTGCATTATAATTTGCTTTTCAAATAAAGCAGGAAAAGCTTCAACGCCAGTGACTAAATTAATTTTCAATAAGCTTTGTTTTGATGCTGCCCACAATTGTTTACCATCGGCTGTCCAAACAAAAGACGAAATATGTTTGTTATGGGTGAGCGGGATCTCTTGCTGTTCTTGCTTTAACCAAACTTCACTGGTACCTGTACGATTAGAGAGAAATGCAATGGCATTTCCACTTGGTTGAAATTGCCCTGAAAGCTCGTCGTAGTGGCTGATTGTAAGTCGGCTTGTAGAGTGGTTGTCTTGAATATTAATCTGCTTTTGTTCTCGGATTTGTGTC
Source organism: Pseudoalteromonas sp. OANN1 (assembly GCF_024124685.1). Lineage (NCBI taxonomy): Bacteria > Pseudomonadati > Pseudomonadota > Gammaproteobacteria > Alteromonadales > Pseudoalteromonadaceae > Pseudoalteromonas > Pseudoalteromonas sp. OANN1. The sequence goes on along the minus strand of NZ_JAMXSE010000016.1, from coordinate 28,338 downwards.
GCTAAATAGTTGTTATCTTTAAGATATTCAGTAATGTAGAACGATTCTGAGCCGATTGCAGGAATGGTTTGTACAAGCTGGAGGTTTTGGAAAATGTAGAGCGCAGATGCGGTTGAAAGTATATGTGTTGTATCTGGCCCATCTACTAGCACTAGCGAACGATCCAATTCTACACCAGACAATTTTTCTTGTTGAAGAAGAGAAAGCTCGTTTTCTCTGCTAATCATATAACTAGAGAGATAAGCCTCTTTATCTGGATCTTGGGTGAGTAAAGTAAGTTGACCCTCATTAAATGAGGACGCTAAAATTGTTGCAGTTATAGGTAAAGAAGTAAATGTGACTGAATCTGAGTGCGGAGTAAAAAGGGCATACTCGTTATTGGCGATAAGTAACACTTGATGACCAACCCAGTAGGCTTGCTGTACTTCGCTATTCAAGCAAGGAGAGATCACTTTTCTAGCAGCAAACCTTGGTAACACGACGATAGCTTGATGACACTTAGCTTGTGATTTTGTTTTGCGTGTTTCAATGAGTACTGCTTTTTTACCATCTTTGTTTAGCTGAGGTTTGCCAACAAAATCCAATGCACGGGTAACTAACTTAGTTGTTTGGAAATCCAAATCCTTTACTTTTAGTTCCGCTGCTTGCGGCGTTCTGGCCACATATAACAACCTTCTACCTGAGGTGAGTGTCGCAGTGCTTTCCAACTCCAATCCGTAACTTACGGGTGTAACCTCTGAAAGTTGGAAATTAGCTTTTGGCATCGTTGAATAGATAAACAACATACCGAAGAGGGTGATGAAAGCTGCGAAATAGAGAATATAGGCTCTCAGCTTTTGGCTTAAATCAGTATGCTGATCCCCAACTTGTAAACGATAGCCCTTTTTATGAAAAGTCTGGATAATACGTTTATCACTATCCCCAAGTAGTTTTCTAAGCTGAGCAATACATCGTTGAAGGGCATTTGGGGCGACGACGGTATTTTGCCATACAGAATTAAGTAAATGCTCTTGCGTAACAAGCGTTCCGCGATGCTGATACAGTATTTCAAATACTGCCAGCACCTTTGCCTCTAATTTGATTGTCTCATCAAGGTAGATAAGTTCACCCGTGGCTAAGTCTAGCTTACGGTTATTGATTGTTATCATTATTATTTGGGAACAGCAGTCGATACAGCTAGTCTATCTTGTATTGCCTATAAAAATAACCCATCAAGAGTTATTTAACTTTAGCAACCGAACCTTTATTAGAAAATTGGATCAGCAGGGTGCTGGTTCATTTTGAATTATAAACAGCCCCCTATTAATCGCGCTTGGCAGCCAAACTGCTAACTGCGCTCTCAATACTTGAGTCTCCATATTCATGCACTTAGCACAGTAGGTTATTGCTTCTTGATAGCGCAGCGGTTTTTCTCTCAAGTGCAGTAATAAATTCGCTTGCCAGTCATTTAATACATTCATTTTGATGCGATATTGTTGGCGCGATATTGCAATATGCGTTTGCTCAGGCGTTGGCAAGGTGCACGGTTTTGCTTGCTCAAGCTGGGTTATAAGAGAAAGCAAAGGGTAATCGGTTTGAATAAGTTGTACGGATTCTGGCACCGATATGACAAAGTCTTCGGCAATGCCGCAAAGGAGTTCAATCTCGTTTATTAGCGCTGTTGATTGCTCGGTTTCCGGTCCTGGTTTTAACAGTGCAAGGGCTTTGGCTCTTTCAAACTTAGCCAGCTCTGAAGGCAAGCTAAACATAGCTTGCTGGTGGGCATTAAAATCACCGGTAGGTTTAGTATGTGCTAAAAAATCAGCGAAGCGTGAGCCTAGTTGATGTAGTGTCCAAGACTCTGAGGGTAAGGTGACAATAAAGGCTTTGGCGAAGGTGTCGAATACTTCGTCGCCCATAAGCTGGCAAAGTAGAGCAAACTCCCCCCGAAGACATTCTACTAAACGCATCACATAGCCCGCAGCATAGATGTCTACTCTTCTCATGGCTCCCAGTGTTTTGTTACTTTTTACACAGTCATGCAGCGTTAAACCATGCGGATTTGCAGCGGTATTGAGCTTTTGTGGTAGGTCGCCTCGCACCATTAAAACGGTGCTAAACCACTGCTGAGTTTGCGTTAAGTCTGGCGTTTTCATTATGTTAATTCTGCTCGCTCTTTGACGATTGGAGTTGACAGTGCGTTGGTGTTAGTAACTGTATCTTGCTTTGGAATATGCCCTGTCAGGACCAGTTTTGCTTTGCTTAACTCATCAACGAGCTCTGGAAAGTTGGGGATATTGGCATCCCATTCTAGTAGGGTAGACACGCCACCCGTTAAGTGCTGCGCCAGTTGGTAAAGCTGCCAAACCTTGGCGGGCACCGGCTGGTCATGAGTGTCTATCAAACAATCACCGCAGTCACTAGGACCGGCAAGATGGATTTGAACGATGTGCTCATGGGGGAGTTGACGAATAAACGCTTCTGCGTCAAAACCATGATTAAAGCTACTAACAAAAACATTGTTTACATCCAACAGCATACCGCAGCCTGTTGCGGTGACTAACTCACTGAAAAACTCGCTTTCAGTGAGGGTTGAATGTTGAAATTCAAGATATGTTGATGGGTTCTCAAGCACTAAAGGCCGTTCTAAAAAATCCTGAACTTGGTCAACACGGTTGATAACGTGTTGTAGGCTTTCGTCAGTCAATGGCATAGGTAGGAGATCGTGACTATTCAAACCAGCAATGCCTGTCCAACACAAATGATCGGAAATAAGCTGTGGCTTAACGAATTCACTTAACTCCTTAAGCTTGCTTAAGTATTCAAAGTTAAGCGGGTCGCTGCTACCAATATTCATTGACACACCATGCATCACTAGCGGGTATTGTTCCTTTAACTGAGCGAGGACATGCCGGCCATAGCCGTGATTATCTATATAGTTTTCACTGATGATTTCAAACCAGTCGACGCTAAGAGATGTACCGCGCTCTAAATGGGACATAATAAAGGGATAGTGCTGGCTTCTCAGGCCAACACCAAACCCCAAGTCGGTTAGTTTTTCGATAGCGGACGCAGCAAGCTGCTGCGTCCGAATTGGATTTGTCATGCTATCTTTCCTATCAAGTTGATGGAGGAAGAGCTAGACGAATATCTGAAGGTTTTGGCTTCTCTTTAGGTTTGCCTTCTTCGTTCAATAAACCATTGGCATTGCAGTATGCTTGCCAAGCAATATCGTATACGGCATCCCCTTGTTTATATGGCATTAGCACATGATCTGTAGATTGATCGGTTGGAGCTTGTTGGCCTTTCGGATAAGTGTAATCAATAGCAGAGAAGCTGTTATCTTTTAGGTTAAACTTAAATAGCTGCATATCGTATTCTTGGTCTTCACCGGAAAGTTTTGGGAAGAGTTGAGAGGCTGAGATAGGCACAGCACACCCACCCAAGTTATTACACTTATTATCAGCAGGGGCACTTTTTGGCCCTGTTGATACGCTACCACCACAGCTACCGCCGGGCGTTGTACTATGAACAAAACCACAGCCGCCCTGTGCTTTACAGTCGTTACTACCCTTACAACTGTGATAGACCTCAGGAGGTGGTAAGTCATCCGCCCCAATGTTGGTGTAACTCATCCCTTGGCAGGCGTGGTAAAGGGTGTTCGGATTTTGTGGGGCGATACCCGTTACTAAATCTGGCGCAATTCCCGTGGTTGCCCAGCAAATCGAGATCCTATCGCCAGAGCCACCCATTGCGGGGCCCGGAAATTCACTGGTTTTACCCGACCAATAACGATCAAGTGCTGAAGTTAGACCTTTAATTGTGCCTACCGCAGATTGACTAAATAGCTTGTTTGTTTCCTGCGTTTTTTTATCTGTTTCCCTAAGATTATTGAGTGCGCGCACTACGCTATCCACTGGTGGAAGTTGTGGGTGACGTCCGTGTGCTTCATCACCGCCGTTGGGATCCAATAATGCCTCAGTCCAACTATTACCCTCAGCAAACCAAGTTGGCCAAGTCAGGTAGCGTTCTTTATGAGCCATTGTTGGTTTTTCATAACTAACAATGAGCTTCATCGTATCGGTGAAAATTTGAAAGTGGTCTTTATATTTGTTGGCTATTCGGGCACAGGCGGAACCGGATAACGGTTTGCCATCTGTGCTTGGATAGTCATGCTCTAAGGCAGGTTCATCTGGTTGAAAACGTGCATCTACAGTGCTCGGGTGAGCAGGCTTAGCCGTACTTTGTAATTTACCCAAGACACTTTGGGCCCAAGGCTCTTCTGCCCAGCGTAAACATATCATCTTTGCAACGCCGTCGCCTTCACCTTGATCTGTGATTGCATTGACATTATTCATGAGTGCTTCTTTTAACAAATTATGTTCATTATTTGTATCAAGAGAGCCCTTTATTTCAGGGAATTGGGCTTGATATGAAGCATCACCAGGACGTTCATTAAAGTAGTTTCTCTGTGCTCTAGCGTCGTTTGCTTCAGCCTTTGAGAGCGCATAGTCTAGTAGACTCGTGTTATCATCGTATTCAATTTGAATATAGTCCCAATAACTCAAGTACATATGCCCAATTGAGCCGAATAGTGGCAAATCACTTTCTGTGTAATCCGGTTTCCACCAGTCGTATGGGGCTTGTTCAAAATATTTTGGCTGTTTTGTTTTTGCGTCTGGCTCTAAAAACTGCGGCTGAATAATTTTTTTGGCGTTTTCTTCAGTCTCTTCTATTAGCATAAAGAGTAAAGTCTGTTCTTTATTTAGCTCTGTCGCATTAACGCGCAGGTCTTGTAATGTTTTACCAGGAAAAATTTGTTCGAAATAAGCCTGAACTTCTGGGCTTAGCTTAGATAAGTCTGTAGTACAGTCTGCAAAGTCCAAAATATGTGGAATACCGCTTTGGTTGTTGTAGCACTTCCAACCAAATTTATCGTCAATTAACGCCTGACTGGTAAAGCTCGGTGTGAGCCCTATTTTACTCGCCATGTTAGAAGCGAGTTGTAGATGCAGCATCTCTTCAATAAATACACTATAAACGCCGTTAAAAACCTGTTCATTGACATTAAGTTCAGAGTCACTAAAACCAATAAACCTGTCTTTTAAGTCGTAGTCGTAAGGAGACAATCGTTCTGAAGGAATGTATCCTGCAGTCGGACCAAGCCCTGGCCAGTAACGGCCGGGATAGAGGTTTGATGAGTCTGCAATCTGGTGTGTGCCCTGAATCGAGTAGAGGCCGGTCATATAAAGTGGGATTGTGAATAACTCCACGTTAATTGCAGCTTGTGCAATTGCTTTCAGGCAAGATAAATCAGCAGCCTTATACTCGCTACTGCGTGCTTTAATTTGTTGTTTTTGTGTACTGCTTAAGAGGATGTTGGCATCAATTTCTTTATCTACTTCTACCGATGGGCCTGTCTTGTTCTGTACATTCATGGTTTGCTCCTTTGTGACGGTATATGGTGTAAGATGTAAGATATAGTTTGCTGACGACAAAAGGTACATAGACCCAAGGCCGTAAAATAAAAAGTAGCTGTAAATTGTTGATAAGGCGATTACATCAAATTACAGAGAAGGGGAAGCCAAATATGAGCGACAAATGAAGAGTTTGCCGCTCAACTTGCACTTATCTTTCGCAATAGTCACCTGGGTTGGGTACAGGAAACTCTGGTGATCCTTCACATCCTTCAAAAGCGATATGAGCAGATTCAAACAAAGAGATGCTCTGATACTTACCAGATACTGAAAAACGGCTTGGTGACGTAATTGTTCTTGGTGAGGGATTAAAGTTTATGTTAAAGCCATCTGCTTGGGATTCATATGGCTTAGCCCAATTTGAAAATGCTGATGGTGATCGCAGCTTGTAACTGCCACCTAATTTATACACATCGAACCACCTATGAGCTAATGCATAATCACCTGACTTTAAAGTGATTTTTATGCGATTATCTTCTACTTCATTATAATTGTAAGCATTATTTATCTCGAGCTCTAATTTCGCAGGATCCATATTAGTTATCGTGAAATTACCTCGTGAGTCGAAAAGTTCAGGTGCGAATGACCGCAATAGAGAATATCGATGAGAGTCCATATTTGTTTGGACTTTACAAACTAATTCAACGTTTTCCGATCTGTGCTCGATAGTTGTTTCACAACCTGATAATGAAATAATTAAAGCCGTAGCAATTAATGAACATCTAATTTTACAATTCATAAAATATCCTTTTTAATATGAAAGTTAGTACTTCAAGGAGGATGTTAGTTTATGGATTTTATTAGATCAATTTTTATCTGTATTTTTCTTGTTTCAATGGTTTCTAGTTGCACTTCAATAGGTAGAAGTATAATGCACAGCTCTTTGAATAATAGAGCTAAGTTTGTAATTAACTATGATTTTGATTATTTGGAGGTAGTACGGTTAGAGAAGATAATTAAGAGCGAGTCAAGCTCTTTGATATATGATTTTTATCCAGCTGATCGTTCTGTGAAAGGAGATTTTAGCCTATCTTTTAAGGCTGGAGATTTAGATCATGAGTTCAGTGTTATCCGAAATAGTGAGGATCGTCCATTGGATTTGAGTCAACAACTCACAATATTGATCCCAGGCTTTGCTATAGATAAATCTTTTTTAATATCTTATGCAGTTTGGTTCTCGTCAATGGGTTCTGATGTTGTTGTGATGGATCTTGATGGGGTAAAGGAAGATAGTTTTACGTTTGGAAGTAAACTGACTGACTATTACTCAGAAATAGCGAATGGTTATGATAAAGTCAATATTGTTGGATTTTCAATGGGTTTTTTACCTGTTTTAGATATTGCTAATAAGTATAGAGTAAATTCATTAATTGGTGTGGTTCCATTACTGAGTCGAGAAGATTTGAATCTTGCTGCAAGTGAAGCCTCCTCTTATGTTGAGCTTCTCCCAAATAGCATCATTGAAAATGTTATTGATGAGTATATGAGTGAAAATAAAATTAATGATTACTTTTATGGTGCACTAAATGGTATAGATTCGCACAATAAAATGCTAATTATTCAAGCTGAAAACGACAAAGTTTTACCCGCGTCAAGCCTTGTATTTTTTGAAGGTGATAAAGTGAATAACTTAGTTTTATCAGGTTATAATCATTACATTCTTGCATCAATGCCAACTCCAGAAACTACAGGTGCTGTTATTGAATTTTTCAATAACTCTATAGGTACAGATTCAGTCTCTAATTCAGATAAAAAGTACACCACTCATCGTGAAGCTGAGGTGAAAAAAGAGCTTAACTGATGGGATCTGCTACAGAAAAATGTAAGTCTAGGTCTTACAAAAGACTGTCAGAGGCGCTGGTTGGGGCAAGTGTGTTCGGACCAGCTTTGACGATGAATTCAGGGCAGAACTTATCTTTGGTTAATGGTCGTTAACGAAGTAAGCTCTTACCCTGACAATCGCATAAAGACAGATATTGAGATTGTTCGAAAATATAAAGGGCTGAGAGTCCAGCCTTTTATATTTCTACAATAATTAGAACTTAGATGGTGCAGGAGGCACTGTCAGTGTTTTCTTCGGGCTATCTTTTAACTCTTGTAGTAGCTCTTTCACCGCACGTTCGACAGAAGGATCTTTACCTGCATGAACAAGTTCAGGTCTATCGATCACTTCGATATCAGGGCTTACGCCCTCATTTTCGATGATCCAATTACCATGGTTATCTAGTATTCGGAAGGTTGCAGCGATAACCTGACCTCCGTCAACAAGACTTGGATTGCCTGAGATCCCGATAAGACCACCCCAAGTGCGAGTACCAATCAGTTTGCCAAGGCCCGCCTGACGGAAGTAGTAAGGTAGAGCATCACCGCCCGAACTTGAATAACCATTGATAAGCATGGCTTTTGGACCATCGTGTGCAAACGAAGGTGTTTTTGTTGGTTCAACACCACGGCGTTTCCAATAGTTAAGTGGCTTACGAGCAAGCCAAGTGATCATGTGCTCAGGGATAAAGCCGCCGCCGTTATAACGGTCGTCGATGATCAGCGCATCTTTGCTCGTTTGTGGCATAAAGTTTTTAAATAACGAGCGATTACCATCATAGTGAGTATTTGGCAGGTGAACGTAGCCAATCTTACCGTTTGATAGTTTATCCACGTAGTCAGCACGTGATTGAACCCATGCCATGTAACGTAAGCCTTGCTCGCTGGCGACAGGTTTTACCGTGGTTTTCCAGCTATCATCAGCGTTTGGTGATTTACTCAATACCAGCTCAACTTGCTCGCCTTGGGTGTTTTCAAGTAGCTCGTAAAAGTTAACCACGTCTTTTACCGAGCGGCCATTTACCGAGATGATGTAATCACCTACATTGGCATTCACGCCAGTTTCATCGAGTGGTGAACGGTAGTCTTCATGCCAGTTCTCACCTTTGTAGATACGCTCAATTTTTACGTAGCCAGACTGATGAGCGCTTATTTCTGCGCCAAGTAAACCATGCTTTTTGCGCTCGGCTGTTGGGGCATCACCAGATTGTACGTAAATGTGACCTGCGTTGATTTCACCCGCAATTTCGCTAAGTACATAGTCTAAGTCGCTACGGTGTGCGACAGCGCTGGCAAGTGGTTGATACTTCTCCAAGATAGTATCCCAATCTTGACCGTGGTGATGCTCGTCGTAGAACCAGTCGCGTAAGGTACGCCAGCCTTCTACATACATTTGTTGCCACTCAACTTGCGGGTCGATTTTCAGTGCCATCTTAGATAAATCAAGCTGACTGGCTTTTAAATCTTGTTTTGGCTTTGGTGCAATTACACTGAAGTTGTTACCAGCGCGAGCGATCAGGTGTTTACCACCAGCGGCAACTTTATAGCTGCTTACGCCTTCGGCGACGGTTTCTAGTTTGCTATCCGGCTCGGTGCCGAGTAACTTTAACGCACCGCCTGTTAAGGTCAGTACGCCCCCTTCCACACCTGTGAGTGCACTGTAGTTACCAGCTGGGGCTGAGAGTGATATAACCCGTGACATAAAGCCGTTGGCCTCAATGTGATTTTCTTGTTTGTCGCTGTCCTTTTTCGTTTCTTCGTCTGATTGAATGCTTAACTCATCACTTTCAAAGGCATTAAGCGGCTTGATCTGACTATTCACCGCAACGCTATAAATGCGCGTGGCATTATTAAACATATAATCAAATTCATAGCTGCTAAAGGTAAGGTTATAGTCGCGCTCAGAAGTGAAATAAATGTAGTTTCCGTCAGGTGAAAAAGTCGGGTTACGCTCACTGGTCATGTTGTCAGTCAGTCGAGTGACCTTTTTATCCTTGATATTATAGTGCCAAAGTGAAGCGTAGCGGTTCTCGTTGTTTTTAACAAAAACAATATCTTCACTGTTTGGTGACCAAGTATATTCGGTTAGACCATCTTCGTCGTATTTGGCGGTGTCAATTTTATGCATATCGCCAGATTTCGCATCGACCCACCATAGCGTGTGGTTTTTATCTGCAAAGAGCAGTTTGCTATTATCAGCCGACCAAATTGGCGTAAAGCGCCAGATGGTACCATTGTCGGTTAACTGAATGGTTTTGTTGTTATTTGCTCTATCTTTTAGATAGATTTCATATTCACCTGTTTTATCGCTCATGTAGGCAATATAACGGCCATTCGGTGACCAGCTTGCTTCAATTTCACGGCCCTCTGGCGTGTAAGAGAGGTTACGAGTCGGCCCCTGCTTTACTGGGACTGAGAATAGCTCACCACGGGCAGTAAACAATGCGCGCTTACCATCGTGTGATATATCCATAGAATCAATAAAGTCGCTAACGTTTTTACTATATGGCATGGCATATTGACGCACACCAGCAACATCGATTTTTAGCTTTTTAGTTGTCTTTGTCGCTTCGTCAAAGCGATATAAGTAACCGCCATTTTCGTAGACAATGGCATCTGGTCCGGCTGATGGCCACAGCACGTCAAAGTCTTTGTGGTCAGTCATTTTAACCGGTGACTTGCCATCTCGATATTTATAAAGGTTGAGCGTGTAGTCACGATCAGACACAAAGTAGATACTGTCATTCACCCAAGTTGGTTGCTGATCGGTTGCTTTGTCGGTTGTGAGTTGTTTAGATGTATTGTTTTCAAGGTCATAAATCCAAACATCCTGTGCTCGACCACCACGAGAGCGCTTCCAGGTTCTAAACTCTCTGTCGATTGGTGTGTAAACATACTTGCTACCATCTGGAGAAAGCATGCCACCGCCGGTTTCCGGAATAGCCAGCGGCTGCTCGAGTCCACCCTCTACCGGTACCATATAAGGGCGACCCATACGTTTGCCCCATGGAGTACGGTTTGCTCTAAAGACGATATGTTTGCCGTCGGGCGTCCAATCCATTACACGGTAATCGAACCCACCACGAGGTGGCATTTGCCCAACATCGTTGTAATAAGTCAGTTGCTTTAATCCTGAACCGTCAGCATTGATCACGTAGATTTGACGGCTGCCATTATACTCAGCGGCAAAAGCGATTTTACTGCCATCAGGAGAAAACTTAGGGAAAGTCTCAAAACCAATATGGTCAGTCAGACGTTGGCTTTTACCTGTGTTGGTATTGGCAATATAAATGTCGCCAGCGTACACAAAAGTGACTTTATCTTTGTGAATATCTGGAAAGCGGAGTAGGCGGGTATCTTTGGTCTGATACGCTGAAACAAAAGGCGCGGCTGCCGCAGCAATGGCGAGCACGAGTGTTTTTATCTTCATCATAATATAGGCATTTCCGTTATTATTTTGATACATAATAACGATTGATAAGCGAAATGCACCCAATTTAGATGAGTAGCTTGTTTCAAAATGTGAAAAAACACCCCAACGCGGAGTGTGGTCGCGAAGAGGTGTTGAGTAGTTGGGGGAGGTACAGATGTACCTCAATCATGTGTTGATTTAGAACTGAGCAACAAAAGTTAGGTTGCTTGTTTCACCGCCGTCTGTGTCAACTACACTGCCTTTAAGGTAGTAAGTGTCGTTGAAGAAGTATTTAGCTTCTACCGCTAAGTCTGAATCATATGAACCTAGACCAAGCGCAAAGTTGCGAGTGAAGTAGTAGTTTGCGAGCACGTTTGTTACGTTGTCGTCAAAACCATCAGTATCAATACGGTTGTGCTCTACATCGATTGTGAAGTAGCTGTCACCACCAACGTGCATGAAGTAACGTGCACTTAGGTTTAGGTAATCAAATTCGTCTTCAGTTTCAACTGTGAAACCGATGTAATCTGTAGAATTTAGTTCGTGGTTGTACTCAGCTTTGAACCAAGTAGTATCACCGTTTTCAAACTCTTCTTGGCGAATGCTTAGCTTTAGGTTGTCGTTGTAAAGGTAACCAAAACCGAAAAAGTAATGGTCGTCAGCTTCGCCAAGATCTGCGATGCCAGCAGTTACAAACCATTCTTTAGTGATAAAGCCTTCACCACCAGCTGAGAAAGCATTTGAATAATCATCGTTAAAGTAACTTACGCCTACATTGCTGTCCGTATCAAGGTAGCCAAAGTCATCCCATACGCCTACTGATTCTTGAGGTGCGAAGAAATAGCGAGAAGAAAGCATCAGTGCGCGGTTGTCAGAGCCATCATAGTCATAATCTGTGTAACTAGCGGTGTTGAACCACTCTTTTTGTACGTTACCAGTGTTAGCCTGAGCTGCTGCTGAAACAAGTAGTGAAACAGCTGCGATAGATAGTAGTTTTTTCATAGTCATCCCTTTAATTTCCATATATTGAGCTACATCGACTCAACGGCGCGCATGGTAGTATTAGAAATCTGAACGGAAGCTGACAATAATGAAAAAAGTTTGGATATTGGCAAAAAAACTGAGACTTAATTATGCTTTTTATCTATGAGATAAACATAAAGGAAGAGAACATGACGAATTCATTCCATGGTATATCAATAGGCACTGAGCGCTTTGGAGATGATATTTATCTCACACTTAAGCCTACAGGTAAACTCACTCATGAAGATTATGTTGTTATTACACCAATAATCGAGAGTGCACTTAAAGCAGTAACAACGCCTAAGATCTATGCATTTCTTGATGCGACTGATTTTGAGGGCTGGGAGCCAAGGGCCATGTGGGATGACTTCCGACTCGCCTTTGAGCATAGCACTGAATTTGCCAAAGTAGCAATATATGGCGGCAAAAACTGGCATCGACTTGCTGCAACAATAGGTAACTGGTTTGTTACTGGTAAAGTGAAGTATTTTGATGATAAAGGAGATGCATTGAATTGGCTTAATGAACGAGAATGATTGAAGTTGAATTAAATTCATGATTTATATGTTGTGACTCGAGACGCTAGTCACGTGTGCAAAAAGTGGATTATTCAACCTATCATCAGTATAGTGAATTTACACCATTGGCTTTTGTCATAACGGCTTAGGAGCTTCAACTGTGAAAAAAATACTGATCACTGGTGCAAACCGCGGTATTGGACTTGCGTTAACTAAAACCTATCTGCAGGCTGGTTGGCACGTGTTAGCAACGTGTCGAGACCCGCTTATTGCTTCAGAACTCAATTCTCTCGCGCCTACTTTTCCTGAGCTCCAAGTATTTGCTTTAGATGTGACCAATTTCGACCAGATGGAAGAATTAAGCGAGAAGCTAGCCCCTGTTGCCATCGATATTGTTATTAACAATGCGGGTATTTATGGGCCGAAAGACTATGCATTTGGTGAAACAGATATAGAAGCGTGGCGAGAAGTGATGGAGGTTAATGTATTTTCCACCATGCGACTCGCAGAGCTATTTTACACCCATCTTTGCAACGGCAATGAAAAGATTTTTGCGGCCATTTCTTCTAAGGTAGGTAGTCACACCATGAATACTAAAGGCGGTGGCTATATCTATCGCAGCTCTAAGGCTGCACTAAATTCAGTGGTAAAAAGCCTATCAAATGATTTACTGGGTGAAGGGATCCGCACCGTCGCTATTCATCCTGGCTGGGTCCAAACAGAAATGGGTGGCCCTAATGCGTTAATTACCCCTGACGAGTCTGCAAATGGGATCTATTCGGTGTTATCTCATTTTGTGGATGCACAAAGCGGCGGTTTTTACGACTATAGCGGTGATGCTATTCCTTGGTAGTTAAACGATAGCTAATCTGTGCTTACACGAGAAATAAAAGATTCTGGCTACTTGACGAGACAGATGCATTGAGTAGTGCCCACATAGTAGTAAAGGAATGTGCATACAGTGGTAGAAGTGCAAAATTTAGTCTTCACGCGTCGTGATGGTGACGTGAATCGAGCTGTATTAGATAAGCTTAGCCTCAGTATTGCCGCTAAAGAACAGGTCGCGATTGTTGGAGATAGCGGGTCGGGTAAAACTACCCTGATCCATCTGATTGGTGGTTTATTAAGGCCTGATAGCGGCAGCATTGTTATTGATGGGCAAAATATTACTCAATTTAATGATACCGAGCTGGCGCTCTACCGTCGTGGTTTGGGGATGATATTTCAGCACTATCAATTGCTTGCACCTTTATCTGTTTACGACAATATCGTTTTTCAAGCACAGCTCAATCAATTGAACCCAAAGCAAAGCGATGTTAAAGCGTTGGCTGAGCGCTTAGGGATTTTGCATAAATTAACAGCCTTGCCGCAGCAATTGTCAGGTGGTGAGCAGCAGCGAGTTGGTATCGCACGTGCCATGATCAACAAGCCTAAGTTATTGCTGGCCGATGAGCCGACGGGCAACTTAGATGCTGCGAAAAGCGAAGAAGTGGTATCACTTCTGCGTGAGCTGTGCGAAGAGCAAGGCGTTAACTTGCTTATGGTTACACACAGCCAACACCTTGCTGACAGCCTCGATAGAAAAGTCACCATTCAAAATAACCGTGCTTATGGCTAAAGTGATGGAACGGCTGAGCGCGTTATCAGAAATTAGGCTGATACTTACTGTTTTTATCCAGTTCTACAAAAGGCATCTTTGGTTGTTTTTGCTATTCGTTTTTGGCTTGTCCTTGGGTAGTGCTTTGCTTGGCTCAATTCGAGGACTAAATCAAGAAGCAACAGATCGCTATCAGCAAACCAGCGCACTTATTAACAATCCTATTAGTCACTTTGTTCGGCCAAGCGTAGGCCGCGAGATGTTGACTGCCGATGTATGGACGGCGCTTCGAAGCGCAGGAGTCGTATCTGCTGAGCCAGTTTTGGAAGGCGTGCTTACCCTGCCGAGCGGGAATAGGCTTCGCATCAAAGGGGTTAATACTTTGCAATGGTTATCTGTGCCTAAAGCGCAATCACAGGGAGGTACGTCAGGCAATCAAACCGCACCGTTACAATTTGGATTTAATACAATTTACGTATCTGGCACGATGGCTCAACAGTTGTCGCTCAGTAGGCATGAAGTGATCAAGCTTCTTGATACGGATGTACACTTCGTTGTTTTATCGGAACTGACTGGTGATACCGCATTAGCCGATATTGCATTAGTTGACCATTTACTGAATTCAGCGGGTCGAATAAGTTATATAGAGATCTCAAATGCAGTATTGGATGAGACAAAGGTTAGGCAGATTATTGGTGACAAAGCTCAGCTGCAAAATGCACAAGCACAGTCATTCGACTCGTTGTCGAAGGCATTTTTCTTCAACCTGCAAGCACTTGCATTCCTAGGCTACGTAGTTGGCGCTTTTTTAAGTTTTAACGCCATAAAGCTTTGTCTGCACGCAAGAAAAACACTACATCAGCAACTCACACTACTCGGATGTATTCAAGCAAATGTAGTCGCAGCGGTAGTCATTGAAGTGCTCGTCTTAAGTTTAATTGCTGCACTGGTGGGCGCAGGTGTGGCTTTCTTGGGGGCGAACTTATTGGTGAGTGAGATCTCAATGGCGTTAGAGAGCTTATTCGCGTTAGATAGACGTTTACCGGTTAATTTCAGTTGGTTAGTCGTGCTGCAAGCATTTGTGTTAAACCTTTTGGTACTTGCTAGCGTGGCCTATTGCCAAGTAAAGCCTCTTACTTTTTATAAATCTTGGCAGAGTAAAATAGTGAGTGGAAGTCTACTGGCTGTGGCCGCTGGGTATTTTTATCTTGGTAGCGAAGCGCCATTTCATGCGCTTGGGTTGTGCGTTTGCTTACTGTTGCTCTTTTTTATGATAACACCGCTGGTACTACGAGCCGCGTTTAAAGGTATTCCAACTCAGCATCCATTAGTAAAATGGATGAAAGCAGACAGTGACGAGCAGATCAGAGTGCTTGCAATCAGTGTTTATGCCGTATTGCTTGCGGTTGGCACTTCCGTAGGGTTGCAAATTATGGTGAGCAGTTTTAGTTCAGCTTTGCAGATCCATTTAGATGGCCGCCTTAGCGCAGATCTATATGTGAGGCCTAGCGAAGTCTCTGATGTGCAATATCAATGGCTTTTAAGTCAACAGGATATCGACAAGGTCGGTGTATTTTGGCGTGCAGAGATAAGTTATGGTCTGAGCACACATCAACGAGATCCCCAACCTGCGAGTTTGATAAGCTTCGGTCGCTCTGGAGAACATCACTACAATCTTACGCTACTTTCGGGATCGCCTCCTAATAATGAAGTGCTTTACTATGATGTGAATAAGAACGTGATTGGGTGCCTTGCAAACGAGCCAAGCAAATTATTGTATGGCGTAAAGTTGGGTCAGCGTATTCGGTTGCAGCAAGGCAAAAAGCATATTAACTGTGAGATAACGGGTTTTTATTACGATTATGGCGAGCAGCGTGCGGTATTCGTCGTCGTGAATGACGCAATTGAAAACGCTGGGCTTAACTATGAAGCATATGGTTTTTCAATTGTTTTGAAGCCAGATATTGATACCGCTTTATTTAAGCAAAAGGTCATGCAGCGATTTCATTTAAACGACTCTCAAGTGGTTCAAAATCAGCGTTTTAAACAATACGCTACGCGTTTGTTTGAACATACGTTTTATGCAACACACGCGTTAAATTTAATGATAGTTGCTATCGCGTTATTTGGGCTATGGGTATCATTACTGACACTCGGCGCCAAGCAAATTCAACCATTGGCCATCTTAAAAACATTAGGCGTTACAACTTGGCAAGCATTTGCCATTAAATTAGGGCAAAGCGCCGTTATTCTGCTTGTGAGTTTAGTGCTGGCGACAATACTTGGGGGAATGCTCGGGTGGATCTTGCTTAAATTTGTGATGCCATTTGGCTTCGGTTGGACGATCCCTTTTCTATTACCTTATCTTGAGATCGTAGTCTTGATCACCCTAATTTTTGGTTTAGCTTTGCTGGTTAGTGTACTACCTCTACTCAAACTGAGTCGTTACGATACTGCGGATCTGTTGTATGAAGACTAATTATCTTATCGTTTTATTACTGTTAATCGTGGGAGTCGGCTGCACACCGGAATTATCAGAAGTCTCTAATTCAAAAAATGATTTTTTCAATCTTGAGTTAGGCGATCCGGTCTCTCCCTCATATCAGTTAAGTTTTCCACTTGATCACGGCAGTCATCCGGACCAAGGCATTGAATGGTGGTATGTTACTGCAAACTTAAAAAGTGATTCAGGGCAAGAGTTTGGTGCTCAATGGACGTTATTTAGAACCTCAGTTGTCAGCGGTCAATATGTCAGTTCATGGTGGGATGGTGAGTTATACTTTGCGCATTTTGCAATTCAAGATAATACAAGGCACCAAGCCTTCGAACGTTATGGCAGAGCAGGACAAGTAAAAATTCAAGCAGACCCATTTATCACGCAATTAGATAATTGGTATTTGCGCAGTGAGACGGAAACATTTTTTCCGTTAACGCTTCATGCTGAGGAAGAAAACAGCCGTGTTAGTTTAACACTTAACACAAGCCCAATGGTGCTACATGGGAAGAATGGCTACAGTGAAAAAACGTCCGACGGCCATGCCTCCATGTACTACAGCTATCCTTTTTTAAGCGTCTCGGGTGAGCTTACTTTTCAAGGTGCAACACATCAAGTCAGCGGTGACGCGTGGCTCGATAGAGAATGGTCTTCCTCATTTATCAGTAAATCACAACGCGGCTGGGACTGGTTTAGCATTCGGAGTCAAGACAGATCGAATGGTGCACTAATGGTATTTTGTATTCGTGATAGCCAACAAGTCTACAAAGATTGCCGAGGCACTGAAATTACAGCTGAGGGTAGCGCGACAGAAATAGCGCATAAGGATATTCAATTAAGTGTTTTGGAGCAGGTTTTGTTAGATGGAGTAAGCTATCCATTTAAATGGCAATTACGACTAAAGCACAGTCCTGTTATTCTGATAGAAAGTATCAATCGTGATGCGAGAAACCAGCTGACGATCCCGTATTGGGAAGGAAGAGTAAAAGTGTCCGGCGGCTATACCGGTGAAGGGTACGCTGAGCTAGTCGGATACGAATAGCCCACATTGGCTATATCGATTAACTTGTACCTATATTGTCGTTAAATTTCCTAGTGAGATAGTACTAGCTCACAATAAAGATGAATTTATCCTGAAATCTTGTTTTGACAGCGCTTTTTTCTGTCAAACTCAGTCCTAGAAAGCTAGACTCTAAGAATATCTTACTATCTGTGTTGCTATGTTAAATACGTTTTTTGTAACCGATCCCGCACCAGAGTTGCTACTCAACGGAACTTATGATGCTATGCTTGTGGCGTTATCTGTGCTTGTGGCTGTTATTGCCTCATTTTTTACGCTTATCCAGATCGACTTTGCTGAGCAAAACCAAAATAGCCGTATAAATCGACTCGCAAAATTTGGCGGTGCTGTTGCCATGGCAGGTGGTATTTGGAGTATGCACTTTATTGGGATGCTGGCGTTCTCACTCTGTGTAGAAGTGGATTACGATCCTTGGCTTACTGCAGCGTCTATCTTCCCCGCTTTCTTAGGCTGTTGGGTTTCGTTTGATTTGATAACTCGACCAAATGTCACACTTTCAGTTAAGGGGCTCGCCGCTGTCATTTTGGGAGCCGGAATTGGCACCATGCACTATAGCGGTATGGAAGCCATGCAGCTTGGCCCTATGTTGGGTTATGACCCTACACTTTTTGGCTTATCAATTATCGTTGCGGTGTCACTCGCTTTCATCGCTATTCAAACGAGAAGTAAGCTGCGCGATTATGTCAGCGACAACAATATCAGTATTGTGAGGTGTTTAGGTGCTTTGGCGCTTGGGGCATCGGTGTCGGGAATGCATTACACGGGCATGCAGGCGGCAAAATTTGTATCTGATTCACCAATAATTAGCCAAGAAATGCAAGATCAGCACACACAGTCACTTGCATTGTTTATTGCAGCTGTCAGTATGATCATTAGTGCTTTATCTGCGCTTATTCATACCGCGAGCAAGTACCGTTCGGTGGCTGCAGACAAAGCCGCTAATGAATCTAGGCTTGCGGCGATCCTAGAAACGGCCGTTGACGGGATCATCACCATCAATGGTGACGGTATCATTAAGAGCTGTAACCCGTTAGTTGAACGAATTTTAGGATGGTCTGAGGGAGAAACGCTTGGTCGCAATGTTGCGGTGTTTTTACCTAAAGAAGCGCAAACGAAAGTATCATTCGACAGCACTTACCTTGAACAATTTAAAGGGGTTGGCCGTGAAATCAAGGCGCTACACAAGCAAGGGCATCTGGTGCCTATCCGATTGGGAATAGGAGAGGTTGAGCTAAAAGACCAAAGCGCATTTTATGTGGGTTTTATCACTGATCTAACAGCCCAAAAGCAAATGGAAAAAGCGCTGATTGAGCAGGAAACGCGTTATCGGACACTATTAAATAACATGCCTGGCGTGGCGTTTCGCTGCCGGATAGATAGCGAATGGACAATGTCGTTTGTAAGTCCCATTGTCGAGCAGCTTACAGGTTATCGAGCAGAGGAGTTTATTTCTGGGCAAGTTCATTTTGCTGGCTTGATTATTGAAGACGACAAAAGTTTAACGCACGATGTGGTTGAACAAGCACTGCAATGCGGCAAAGCGAGTTACTCGCAGGAATATCGAATATTACACAAGTCAGGCCATACCAAGTGGGTGCTGGATAAAGGTTCATTTGAATACGATCAAGCGGGTAAAGTTGAGGGCATTGCGGGCGTATTACTTGATATTAGCGAGCGCAAGAACATGGAAGACGAACTACGTGCCGCGAAAAGCATCGCTGAAAGCGCAGCGGCTTCCAAGCAAGCATTTTTGGCGAACATGAGTCATGAAATTCGCACGCCGATGAACGCCATTTTAGGATTTAGTGAAGTACTGAGAGAGTCTGAGCTGAAGCCCGATCAAAGTAAGCATGTAAATACGATACTTACCAGTGCAAAGGCGCTGCTGCATTTACTTAATGACATTTTAGACTCCGCTAAGCTGGACCAAGGCAAGCTCGACCTGATTGAGAATGATTTCTGTATTTCTGAGCTACTCGACAACGTGGTATCGACGTTTTGGTATCAAGCAAAGAAAAAGGGCTTAAAACTAGAGCTCACGATGAGTCACAGTTTGCATCAAACTTATCATGGTGCTTCAGACCGCTTACGGCAGGTACTGGTTAATTTATTGGGTAATGCCATTAAGTTTACTGCACAGGGCAGTGTAGAGCTTAGTGTTGAGTCATCCCATGACGATTATGTACTGTTTAAAATTGCAGACACAGGTATAGGGATTGCCAACGATAGACTAGATTCTATTTTCAACCCCTTTGAGCAGGCCGACGAGAGCATGAGTCGCCGCTTTGGTGGCACAGGTCTTGGGACGACCATTAGCCGTCAGCTAGTCGAGTTAATGGGTGGAAAAATATGGGCTCATAGTGAGCTTGGAAAAGGGTCTACTTTCTACTTTACAGTGCCTCTTAAGAAAATCGCGGCATTCACAATAGCGCAAGATGTTCATGTCGAACTTCCCCCATTAAATATCTTGGTTGCCGATGATATTCAACAAAATACCGAATTGTTGAGCTTATTACTTGAAAAGCAAGGTCATAGTATAGAGGTCGCAGGAGATGGGCTTGAGGCCATCGAAAAAGCAAAAGCGCAACAATACGATCTTATTCTAATGGATATTCATATGCCGGGTTGTGATGGACTTGAGGCGACGCGTGCTATCAAAGCATATGAACGAGAAAATAGGCAACAAGAGACACCGGTAATTGCACTGACCGCGAGTGTGTTGGGCGAGGACAGAGCCGCTGCAAAAGCTGCTGGTATGGCTGCATTTGCGTCAAAACCAGTGGTGATAGAAGATTTAACTCGCACTATTGCTGAGACGCTCAATATCAATATCGCTCATACGGCGATTGGAGTAAGGCAAACCAGCAACAAACAGCTTATAAATAGAGCTAGAGCAATAAACCTGTGGGGCAGTGAGGCTCGGTTTTTAAAAGAACTGGCGCGTTTTTGGGAAGGTAAAAGAGAAGAAGTGATAGCGCTCTTTGCGCACGAAGGTCAGTTTACGAATGATGTGCTACAGAGCATTCATACCATCAAAGGCGTTGCCGGAAACCTGGCTTTGGAGACGCTATTTGCTCTGCTAGAGCAAATAGAGCGTAAAAAGGAAATTGACGAGCGCTTGAGAGCCAAAATGGCGCTCATTATTGAAAAACTAGACGACGTGGTTGGTCTGAGTGATGAAGAAGTCGTGACCAACGCGTTGAGTGAGGGCGACGTTTTTTTGTTTAAGCAAAACTTGCCACAAGTAAAAGAGATGATAGATGAGGCGCAAGTCGAGGATGATGTGCTTGACGCATTGTTAGAGAGTGCGCCCCTTACTTACCGAAGCCAGGTAGAGGCGTTGAAACATGCATTGGATGATTTTGAATTTGAACGTGCGGAGGAAATTCTCGCACAATTAATGAGTACTGATGTGTAATGATAAATGACCACAAGCCTCTGATCCTAGCTGTTGACGATGAAGCGACAAATTTGCAAATTCTAAAGCAAACGCTGGGCAATCAATATCGTATGAAGTTTGCAAAGTCAGGAAAGTTGGCGCTGGAGCTAGTAGATAAAGAACTACCTAACTTAATTTTACTCGATGTTATGATGCCAGAAATGACAGGTTTTGAAGTCTGCTCCAAATTAAAAGAAGACCCTACCACGGCGAGGATCCCGGTGATTTTTGTGACCGCCTTGAGTGAAGAGTTTGACGAAGCTCGAGGCTTTGAGTTAGGTGGTGTTGATTACATCACAAAGCCTATCAGCCCTGCTATAACTAGAGCGCGAGTGAAGACGCACTTGTCTTTAGTTAGTGCTACTGAGCTTAAAAGTGCATACGTTGAATTGATGCAGCGGCTCGGTCAGGCAGCGGAATACAAAGACAATGAAACAGGCCAACATATTGCAAGAATGAGCCGCTACTGCTTTGTGCTTGCTAAAGCTTGTGGTTTACCGGAAGCGTATGCGGAAGATTTGATGCTCGCCGCCCCGATGCACGATATTGGCAAGGTTGGTATTGCCGACAGCATTTTGCTGAAACCCGGACGTTTAGATGCCGAAGAGTATGAGGTGATGAAACAACACGCTGAGCTGGGTGCAAATATACTCGCGGACTCTGATTCAAAACTCGTCAAGCTTGCATATTTAATGGCCATGGAGCACCACGAAAAATTTGATGGAAGCGGTTATCCAAAAGGATTAAAGGGGGAAGAAATCTCACTTGAAGGGAGGATCTGTGCGCTTGCGGACGTGTTTGATGCACTTACTTCAAAGCGCCCATACAAAGAGGCTTGGCCTATTGAAAAGGCATTAGCCTTCATTCATTCTGAAAGTGGTAAGCACTTTGACCCAAAATTAGTTGAATTACTCGATGAAAACCTACCAGAAATCCTAAAGATTAAAGCGCAGTATGACTGAGGGGAGTTGATCTTCGTTGGCTAATTGAAGATTAATGCTTGTGAGCGTAGAGAGAGGGAGTAGTAAGGCATTTTTAAGTTCTCATATTGTAAAGCATTTGCTATACGAATAATTTGTATCTATATTGGGTTCTAACCATGGAACTATCAACAAGGATACGATTGTGAATTCAGTTTCAACTATGGCAATAAGTCTTACCGCCATGTTAGCTTCACTACCTAGCATCGCCAGCTCAACAAATTTTATGGAGCTTGGATTTGGTCGGTTAGCGTTCGATAACGTCAGTGAGATTGAGCCTAAAGGCTTTGTCATTACAGCAAATATAGAGTTCGGTGGGCTTTACCTAGAAGGTTCTTCTGCTCTGATGGCTGATGACGTCGCGGTTACCGGATTAGTTTATGGTGCAGAAGAAGACGTATTAGCCACTTTAGATTTCGATGTTGACTCTAGAACTTATACCTTATTGGCCGGTAAGCAGTTCGATTTGAATGATAATAGCCTTATTGATATTTATGGCGGTTATTCTAGGCATAGATTGGAGGTAGCTTATTCAGGCTTAGTCAATACGACGTACTATGATGGTTACACCAATAAAGAGCTTATATTATTTCTTGACCAAGGGGAAAATGAGTCAAGTGATCATTATCATTTAGAAGCTGCTTATGACTATACACATGTAGACCTTAATTTTAGGGTAGGTGTTGGCTTTGAGCGGATCCAGGATGATGTAAGTGAGAATAATTTAGTGTATCTGGCAGAGGTTGGATATCGTTTTACCAATAATATTTCCGCAAACGTGAGCTATAGAAATGCTGAGGTCTACAATACCCTCAGTCTGAATTTGAGGTATAGCTTCTGACGACAATGCCCTGTCATGCCGTTAATCTTTTTGTGAACGGCATGATATCCAACCTAAAGCGCCTAGCTAATTTTCTTCCGCTTGGTTTACGACACTGAGTTGCACTCGAGCAAGTTAACGGTTTGATTAATAGTAACAAACTTTGTTACAAAGTCATTTTGTATTTATTTTGGGTTCTAGTTGTATTTATATGTAATTGCCGTAGCATGCGCCACGAATTAAATACGAGAATGATGGAGTGGATCGTGAATTCAATTTTAAAGCAAGTGGCATTAGTATCTGCATTATTTGCATCAACAGCTAGCCTAGCAAACTCAACAGACTTCGTTGAACTAGGTTATGGAAAAATCACGCTTGATGGCGTTGATGAATTCAAGCCTACGGGTATCGCAGTTACGGTAAACAAGGCATTTGACGGCTTTTATCTTCAAGGTACTTATGCTGCATTAAGTGATGACTTTAAAGGTACTTCAATCGAAAGCGATTATTACGCAAATATAGAAACAACGGTTAAAGTTGAGACAGATTTAAACTATCTTACTCTTTTAGTTGGTCATCAGTTTGATGTAACAGATGCTGGCTTCGTCGATGCATATGGTGGTTATTCTAGATACAAATTAGAACTGGATTACTCAGGCATCGCAGATATTGCTTATAACGATGGCTACAGTTATCAAGACAGCTTCTCTGATAAAGAGAGTGACACGAGCGATCATTACCATATTGAAGCTGCCTACGAGCATTCATTCGGAGATCTGAATGCACGCGTTGGTCTTGGTCTAGAACGTATTCAAGATGATGAAAGCGAAACTAACTTTGTATACTTTGCCAAGCTGAGTTACCAATTTACCGACAGCATCTCGGCTAATGTTAGCTACAGAAATGCAGACGAATACGATAACTTTGGTGTAAACCTAAGATATAGTTTCTGATATTACGGTTATTAAGGTCGGCAGACCCTAGATAAGATGCGGTTTCTTTTAGTAGAAATTGCATCTAAAGCAAAATGCATGTTCTAATCCAAACTTTCGCTACTATACCTGTTAACACCAAGCTATTATTTCTTTGACATTCGTGTTCATCTCTTCGGATTTTCCTATCAAATTAAGCTTTTTGCATCGCACCCAGCATGTAATACCAATTAGTTAGTTCATTCCTTATCCAAACCTCAGGTTAAATAAATTAATATTAAAAGTGTTTTTATTCTAGAAACACTTAAACGTGCAACAAAACCTTGTTATGCTCCGACCTTTACTATGTAGATAGATAAGGAGATGATCATGAATTCTACAGTTAAGTTAGCTGCTTGCCTTTCAGTAGCTTTGGTAAGCTCAGGTTGCTTCGCACAATCAAAAGATTACGTTGAGATAGGTTATGGGAAAATCTCAATTAAAGAGCTGAGTGAAATAAAGCCAACAGGGATGGCGCTGAGCGCAAAAAAATCCTTCGACCAATTTTACTTACAGGGTACCTATATAATATCGAGTGATAAAAACAGTCAGCAAAATGATATCGCTAGTGGCGTTGGCGCTCGAATAATCGAAACAAAAGTTGATACAGACTGGAAACAATTTACTGTACTAGTGGGTCATGAATTTCAACTATCAGAACAATCATCGCTGGATTTATATGGTGGTTATTCTCGGCTCAAGTTGCAAATGGATGCAACTGCGGAAGTGGAATATATTATCAACGGCGAATACCGTTATAGAAATGAAATTGACGTATCAGCTAACAACGATGCCGATCTTTATCATCTTGAATTGGCTTATGCGCTCTCGGTAGACTCATTCGATGCGAAGACCGGTATTGGGTTTGAACGCATCAATGGTGAGGAAGGAGAAAGTAGTTTTGTATACCTTGCTGAGATTGGCTACCATTTTACTGATCATATTTCTGCAAATCTAAACTATAGAAATGCTGATGTGTACAACAACGTTGGTTTTAATCTGCGCTATAGCTTTTAGTCGTTGAAAAAGGTGCGTGATGGGCGCACCTTCTTAATTTGCTAAGCGAATTTATCCATCAACTGAGCATATTGGTAATACGCGAGTTGACCTACTCTCCGTAATCGTGGCATCGGAAACTTAGGTAGTGGCTTGGTATAGATTGGTAAATTAGGGACTTTAAGACCCATTAATTTTTCAGCAAGTCGAATACTTGCCTGAGCACTAAACGCTACACCTGAGCCGCAATATCCAAGTACATACCCGGTATTGTTTTCGCTGTAGATATGGGGAAGATCATCAAGCGCGGCGGCAATATAACCACTCCAAAAGTAATCAACTTTAACATCGAGTTTAGGAAAGCAATCGTTAAGTGCTGAGCGCAAGTTGTATTGATATTTTGCATTGTCCTGATCATGGCCAAACACCGCGCCTCGCCCACCAAACAAAATACGGTTGTCAGGCAGGCGACGATAGTAGTATTTAAGCCGTCTGGTATCCATGACGACTTGCTCTGTGATTAAGCCATTGGCAGCGAGTTGCTCATCGCTAAGTGGTTCAGTCACGATAATACTACTTAAAATAGGCAAGTAACGCCCTTGAGTTAACGGTGAAAACTGTCGCTGAGCATAGGCATTCGCTGCGATCACTACCTTATTTGCTGAGACTTTGTGGCCGTTCACTTCGAGCTGGTGGTTGCCATTTTGGTTCTGGTGGCGGGTGACCAGACTGTTTTCATAAAGTTGCACACCAGCTTGCTGAGCTAATGCCTTGTAACCTAGTAACAGTTTCAACGGGTGAACACCAAACGCGTTGTCAAATCGCAATGCGCCAAACCCTTGCTGGTTGTGCATATAGGTTTCGGTCAGTTGTTGCCGAGACAGTAACTGATGGCTCTTGCTACCCAAGGTTGCAGTGAGAAATTCGGACTGCGCTTTTAGTAGCGAAAATGCTTGCTGATTGTGTGCAACTTTCAAATACCCAGATGCTTGCACGTTGCAATCAATGTGATTGCCGTCGATATGTTCTCGCACTAAAGCAACGGCGTTGTTATACTCTTGATATATGGATTTACTGACATCCAAACCATATTTTTTGGCCAGTTGCGCATAACCAAGCCGTCCCGTACTTGGTAGCACAAATCCCGCATTTCTCGCGCTCGCGCCAAAGCCTACTTGATTGGCTTCAAATAGGGCAACGCTTTGATGATGAGTGGTAGCTAAATGGTAGGCGGTAAGTAAGCCCGTAAAGCCGCCACCGATCACTGCGATATCTACTTGTAGTGGTTTATCTAGCGAAGGGTTGGGGGTACCTAAAGGGCAGGTTGCAGCCCAGTAGCTATTGGCAAAAGCTTGGCCTTGGCAATGTGGCTGAGTGAGAGGATCAAACCCTGACATCTTAAAACTCCAATACCATTTCTGCTGCTTGGCAGTGACATTCTGTACCACAAATAGTACAAACATAGCTGTGATAGATACAGTCATCTAGCCACTTATCATCATGGACTTTGATCAGTTTGCCACCGGCTTTGGTGAAGTATTTAACGGCACCGTTACCTGGGCTTTGTTTCCAAAGATGAGCAACGCCAGCTCTCGCGCCTTGTTGTTTTAATGCTGTAATTGCGTGCTTTAGTAATTGGGGTCCAATACCTTGGCCCTGTGCGTTCGGTGACACCGCGATACATTTAAAATATGCCATATCATTTTGATCAACCGGCCACAAAGACGGTGAACTCCACTTATCTATAGGCCATTGTCCGGCACTATATGACGTTCTGAAGCCGAGTAACTCATCTTCATCGTTTAGGGCAACAAAGGAAGCATTTATACCGTCTTTACAGCCTTTTTGGCGCATTTGTTCAATGCCTGCGTTATCAAGATAATTATCACCATGAACGAGATTACCAAGTGCGATAACGCGCTCGAAATGTTCTGGTTGTAAAGGAATAATTTTCATAGGCTGCTCTGTTGTTATTTACGGTGAGGTTCTAGCATACCACTTTAGATTATGTACCAAAAACGCTAAGGTTCATCGATTTGAGTAAACGTTATTACATGTGTTGTAAGAATAAAAAGTGAACAAAATTTGACAGCGATGTCATTTTGTTAATAATTGTTGAATTGGTGGGTTCCACTATTAACAACAACATGTAAAGGAAAAGTATGAACAGTCTAAAATTAGCGACCGCAGTTTCGCTTGCCATAACTGCAAGTCAAGTGATGGGCATGAGTCCGCAACCCGATCCACAAAACCCCAATGGTTATATTGTTTCTCGAATAGAGTTGGATAATGCCCAGAGCGCGAAGACCAATAACCCTATGTATGCGATTTGGTCAAAAGCACTGGAAACAAGAGATAATGCCGTTGTAGAGGCCATTGCGCCTGGGCTTGCCAGTAATCCAGATAATGTAAAAAGAGCTGAGCGGGTATTTGGTCAAACTCAGTGGCAATTTCTGACGCAAATGGCGGCGCCTGAATACACCTATACGCGCTTTTTGCGTGCTATTGGTAAGTTTCCCGCATTTTGTGGCGACTATACTGATGGCAGAGACGCCGACGCAATCTGTAAACGCTCAATCGTGACTGCATTTGCGCATTTTGCCCAAGAAACGGGGGGGCATATTGCCAAAGACAACACTTCTGATAATCCTCTTGGGTTAGAAGAGTGGCAACAAGCATTGGTTCATGTGCGTGAAATGGGTTGGTCAGAAGGGCAGGCTGGCTATACTACGGGGTGTGGACAAAATGACTGGCAGAACCGCCGCTGGCCATGCGGGACAGGGCAAGGATATTTTGGCCGAGGCGCTAAGCAGCTTTCATATCACTTCAACTATGGCGCATTTAGTGAAGTTATGTTTAATGGTGATGCAACGGTGCTTTTAAACAACCCAGGTTTAGTAGCAGACTCTTGGCTAAATTTAGCGTCTGCAATTTGGTTTTTCTTAACGCCGCAAGCGCCAAAACCTGCAATGTTACACGTTATTGATAGAACTTGGACGCCATCATTGCGTGAAAGTGAGGCGGGGATTGGTTATGGCTTTGGCACCACGATTAATATTATCAATGGGGGGATTGAATGCGGCGCGCAAAATAAAGACAAAGGTCAGCCCGTTAACCGCATTCGTTATTGGGAAGGACTCTCGCATTATTACAACATCACCATTGAAGCTGATGAAGAAAATACCTGTTGGCAGCAAACACCATACGGCAGCTTAAACCTCGACGGCGCGACTGATGTCCTTTACACCAACTGGGAAGGTGATTGGGCTTATTATGCAGACCGCCCAGGAGGTTATTCATTTGAGTGCAAACTCGTGGGGTATCAAACAGCTTATTCCGCACTTGTGCCGGGAGACTACGAGAAATGCGTGACAAACTTTTATCAATCACACGCAAGCTGGCCTGAAGTTCGTGTCGTTGATGACTTACCAACCAACCCGACTGAACCGCCTGTTGATGGTGTACCTGCTTGGGATGCCGACAAGGTTTACTTAAAAGGTGATAGAGCGAGCTACAATGGTGTGATCTACGAAGCCAAGTGGTGGACCAAAGGAAATATCCCAACTGCCGATGGCTCGGGTCCTTGGTTAGCGGTTAATTAAATAACCTGATGTAATGGTCTCCTCCCACACTCGGCATCGGTGTGCCATGATTGAATTGCAAACAATCAAAATGGGAGAAGACCAAATGCAGATTACAACAATCAGTATCGACATCGCAAAAAATATTT